>JACQWA010000108.1 GCA_016209425.1 Candidatus Rokuibacteriota bacterium | reverse complement strand
GGCGGGCGAGACCCGTCAGGTGGGCGCGGGGCAGACGAACGCGAGTGAACCGTCGCCGACGTGTCGAAAGCGTTGGGACGTCACAGAAACCGGGCTCCAGCCGTTGGCCCGGGACCGAGCTCAGGGGAAGCCTGCTGACTGCCTGAGTGGTGACCGGCATGAAGACGGCGTGAGCCCAGCGCAGGCTCGTGGGCGGAACGTGAGAACCTTGCCGGTGATGCCAAGGGAACAGGCCCAAGCGGGGGACCCGCGAGGCCGAAAGTACCGATGTGCCGGTGAGGGGCGGACCACCTCGTAGTAGCGCGGCGCTGGGGTAACTCCCAGGGAGCGAAGGGGGTGGGTCACCCGCATGGCGCCGTCGGGCCAACCGGCAACGGGAGGAGCCCGGCGGTGTCCGTGGACGGCCGGCAGGCCGTCGGGGGGTGACACGAGCCGGATGACCGGAGACGGTCATGTCCGGAGTCTGTGAGGGCCTCGGGGTGCAATTCCCCGGGGCTACTCGGCTTCGCGCAAGGTCGCCTAACCCCGCGGCGGCTTGAGCCGCGCGAGCAGTCGCGCCGGGTCCCCGTCCCCGATGCCCGACTCGCAGAGCAGTACGGCGCCGAGGGCGTGCGTGCGCTTGGCCAGGATCGCCGCCAGGAACGGCAGCCCGATCCTGACGAAGACCGCGTCCCCGTCCCGCAACCGCCGGGCCACCGCGACCACCATCATCTCCGTCGCGCTGTACTCAGCCACCGCCCCATCGCCCTAATGCCAAGTCACAAATCGCCGCGGAACCCCCGCGCCGCCTGGCATCTAGTCAATTAGCTGCGCACGCCGGAGGCGACCGTCAGCCTCATCGGCTTGTTTACGCCGCTCCCGCCCTCCCCAATAGCTTCTAGTCTCTGCGGAAGCCAGCCACACGGAGTCCAATAGCCGTTGCCACCTCATCAAGGACTCCTGATAGTTGCAAGGGGATTTGGAGAAGACCCAGGATTCTCCATCTCCAGGTCGTCCGGCATGCACTTCACGAACCCGACCGACCCCTTGTCGCCCAACATGTACGCGCCCGACATTCGAAGCGCCGCGTGGTGCTCTGGCATCAATCCGGCTCCGAGCACTCGCTTCTCGCCGAAGACCGCCCAACAGATCGCGAGGTTCTCCCGCGCGAGGAACTCCCTCACCAAGTCCTCTCGAAGCAAAAGGGCGCTCGGTCCGTTGGCATGTGCAGTGGGGTCGAACGCCGCGAGTCGGCCCGCAGCATCAAGGTAGTCCGCGCCGTTCCCGCTCCATCGAAGCCCGAGACCGGTCACCAGCTCGCTCGCCGGAAGTCGGAGCGTGTAGCTCTCGTCAACCGAGCAATCGAAGCCGCTGGCTTCGCGCAAGTACTCAAACGCGACCACCCGCACCTTCACGGGACAGCCGTGGTTGGGCTGCGTCCACCCCTCATCACCGAAGTATGCCTGCTGAAAGTACCGAGACGCCGGCGACCACCCGTGCTCGCCCAGGAACATCCGGTAGACCTCGGGTCGATCAGGCATCCAGCGACCCCAGAAGTCGACGCCTTCGGCCCACTTCACGAAGGCTTCTCCGTCCTGGGCACGAATGAGGTAGGCAGTGCAGATGTACCAGAGTTCCCGCCGCTCGACGTCGGTCAACTCCCGATCAGCCGGGGGCTGCTGCTTCCAATTGAAGTAGCCCTGCACGTTGAGCCAACGAGACGCATCTTCGGGGTGGGCGACGCTCAAGAGGTCCTCCACCTTCGGGAGGTCGTCGCAACGCATGACCCACTCCCGGGAACCGCTCGGATCTCCCCAGTTGTCATACCGCGCCGCTCCCCACCACGCCAGCGAGTGCCCATCCCAAGACGTCCCCCCGCGAGAAGATCGTAGGGTGCACGACGGATCAATATCGCGAAAGTGATCCTGCCAAGAACCCTCGTAGGCCTGGTTGCCGTTCTCCTCACGGAACTGCTCCCGGTACCGAAAGTGATCGGCCACCAGCGCCATGATCTCGTGATAGGCGATCCACTGGTACTTCTTGCCGATCCGTTCGGCCTTCGACGCCCCGCGACCGTGGTACCCGATCGAGAAACGGTCGAAGTGACCGAAGCGCTCGGTGGTCCAGCCCAGGTCGAACACCCGCCAGAGGACGTACCGCTGGATAAGCCGGAGATCGAAACGAGGTGGACGCCGACCATCGTCATCGCTGCTCTTCGCGGCCAGCACCGCCCCGAGACCGCGGGCGTGCTCCTCCGTGAGCACTGACTCAAGCGCCGCGAGGGTGGCATCTCGCTCCGCTTCCGCACGCGCGAGCTCAAGATCGTGCTCCTCGGTATTCCCGAGGTCGCGGGTTCCACCATCTACGGAGTCTTCCGCTTGGGCATCTCCTCGAGCCGCAACGAGCCACTTACTCACGCATAGCCGTCTGACGACGTCGTCGGCAGCCCTGAATTCCTCCCACGCTGACCTCTCCTCCTCCGAGAAGCCCTTTAGCCCGGATTATTCATGAACTGCCCAATGATACCATGTTACGCCCTCCCCGGCGGCACCTGGCGGGGCTCCGAAGAGGCTCCGGCGCCTCTCGGCGGCGACGCGGCGGCCGCTTCGGGGGGCT
>JACQWA010000102.1 GCA_016209425.1 Candidatus Rokuibacteriota bacterium | reverse complement strand
TGCTCCGCCTGGGCGCGCGGCGGGCGCACACGCTCCACTTCGCGGCCGACCCCGATCTCTTCTTCCCGACCGGGGCCACGCAGGACGTGGACGTCTTCTTCTACGCGTACGGCTCGGAAAAGCGCGAGGCCGCCATCCAGCGCATGGTGGCGCAACCGTCGAGGGATCTGTCCGCGCGCTTCGTCGTCGGCGGCGCGCGCCTCGCCGTGGATCTCGGGAGGGCCGACTTCGTCGGCCCCGTTCCCACGAGCCGGCTCCGCCACTGGGCAGGCCGGTCCCGGCTCAATCTGAACATCGTCCGCCGGCCGCATGCGGTCTTCTCCGGGTCGTCGTGCATGCGGCTCTTCGAGCTGGCCGCGATGGCCTGTTGCATCGTCTCCAACCCGATCGCCGGGATCGAGGAGTGGCTGGAGCCCGGGCGCGAGGTCGTCGTGGCGCCCGAGGCCGAGCCCGCCGCCGGGCGGTACCGCGACCTCCTTGCAGACCCAGGGCGGCGCCGCGAGATCGGCGAGGCGGCCCGCCGGCGCGTGCTTGAAGAGCACACCTACCGCCACCGCGCGCGGACCCTCATCTCCCACCTCGGCAAGCCGGTGCACCGTTGAGCACCCCCCTCTCCCCTTCCGTCCTCGGCAGCGCAATATGCGAGGCCGGCACGCTCCGGCGAGTCCGGGGTCTCCTGGCCCAACGCGGCGCGCTGGCGGCCCTCCGCTCCAGACGCCAGCATGGCCACTGCGCCCGACCCGAGCCGACGCCGGTGCCCGGATGAACGCGCGCATCGCGCTCGTATCAGCGGACTCGGGCCGGCGCGACGCGCGCTCGCCGTGGCCGCACTATGGCTTGACACTGCTGGCGACCGCATTGCATGCAGCGAGCTACGATGCGCGGGTGTTCGATCAGTCGTATCTGCGCATGTCACGCGACGAGTTCGTGGGCGCGGTCTCGCGCTTCTCGCCCGGTCTCGTCGGGATATCGCTCTACACGACGTACGTGCGGACAGCACTCGAGCTCGTGGGACAGCTACGGGCGTCGCTTCCAGGGTGTCGCGTGATCGCAGGAGGTCCGCATGTGTCACTGTACGCTGAGGACATGCGCGCAGACACGACGTTCACCGCCTTGGTGAAAGGGGAGGCCGACTGCGTGATTGGCAGCATCGCCGGGCGGGTGCTCGGGGGTGAAATGCCCGGGATCGTATCCTGCGAGTCGCCGGCTGGCCCGGAGATTCCGGTCGCGGCCTGGGGACTGGCTGAGGGCCACGAAGGGATGCAGTGGCTTCCTATCCAGCTCTCACGCGGCTGCCCGTTCAACTGCTCCTTTTGCGAGGTGCACGCACTCGCAAGTCGGAAGATCCGCTATCGGGATCCGAGCGTCTGTCTCGATGAGATCGACGCCCATCTGCGCCTCCTGCCACGCGTCCACACAATCCGCATCGTGGATGACTGTCCAACCCTTGACCGTCCGCGCTTCAAGTCGTTCCTCACGGAATACCTTCGTCGCGGACTCCCAGCGCGCATCCAGCTCGACAACCTCCGGGCAGACACGCTCGATGAAGAGCTGGTGGACCTCCTCAGGAGGTGCCGAACCCCGTCGATTTGCATCGGCGTCGAATCCGGCAACCCCGAGGTCTTCCGGATGGTCAGCAAGGGCGAGACCCTCGACGAGATCCTGGCGGCAGCCCGCCTCGTTCGGCAGAAGAGGGTACCCCTGCATCTGTGCTTCGTGGTGGGGCTTCCCGGAAGCACCTTTGAGGCGGAGATGGACTCGCTGCGTCTGGCGAAGTCGCTGCGGCCCGAGGTGATCTATTGGAACACGTACCTGCCGCACCGCGGCACCCGCGGACGCGACTGGTACAAGACGCACGGCACCATCTACGATGAGTGGGACGTGAACAGCCTGCCCGACTTCAACTTACGGTTCACGCTTCCTCCCGCCGAAACGCCGGCATTCCCGCGCAAGGAGAGGATCCGGGCCTGGTTGAAGTGCGTGATCGAGACAGGGTCCTTCTTGATGCTTCCCGACGTGATTCTGCGAGCCCTCTACCTGTCAGCCCGGCACGGGCTCTGGAGCAGCATACCGCCCATGTTGAGGAGGATCCCCGCGAAGGTCTTGGGTTCCCTTATCGCCCTCTTGTCTCGCCGGCGCCTGGCGAAGGAAATGGCGGCGCGGCGCCACCGTCCGACCAAGGGCATCTCAGGATGAGTGGGCGAGTGGCCGATGCGCGCGGCCGGCCCCCCGCTGTCGGTGAATACGGCGCCCTCGTGCCCGACGTGGCTCTCGGCCCTCGGTAAGCCGGCTCACCCGTGACGCCGCCGCTCTCCCTCTATGTCCTCGGCAGCGCAATCAGCGAGCCCGGCACTCTCGGCGGTGATACGCGGATTCTTCTCGAGCTCGTCAGGCGCTGGGCGACGTGGGGCGCTGTCCACGCAACCATCGTCACCTCCGACGCGCGGCGCGAGACCTGCACGCAATACCGTCTCCCCGAGAGCGTGGCCTACGAGCCTTGCCCTGATGCTCCCGGCGTGTGGTCCTTCGCTGGCCATCTGCGCGCCGCGATGAGTCTCCGGCATCTCGCGTCGCGGCTCGATCCCGGCCCCGATCGCCCGGAGACAATCGTCTACTCGGCCTCCGATTTCCTCACCGACGTCCTCCCCGCGGCCAGGCTCAAGCGGCGCTTCCCGCTCGTGACGTGGATGGCAAGCCGCTTCCTCTTCGTTCCCAGCCCCTTCAAGGGATGGCGGCGCTCGTACGACCGGGGCGTCAGCGCTCCCGACCCGCTGCTTGCGGTCGCGAGCGTCTACCAGAGGTGCGCGTTCTCGCTGATCGCGCGACGGGCGGACCTCTTCCTCATCACGAACGAGGTCGACCGGGTGCACTTCAGGCGGCGGGGCATCGCGCCGTCCCGGGTGTGGCCGGTCTATGGGGGCGTCGATTTCGACGAGATTTCCTCGACCCCGGAGCAGCCACCCCTCTATGATGGCTGCTTCGTCGGCCGCATCAGCCCGCAGAAGGGCGTCCTGGACCTCGTGGACATCTGGGCCCGTGTCCGGGCCAGGAAGAAGGACGCGAGGCTCGCGCTCATCGGCTCAGGCCATCCCCGGTTCGAGCGTGAGCTAAGGGACGCCATGCAGGCGCGCGACCTCGGGGACTCCATCGACCTGCTCGGATTCCTGGACGGCCCGGCGAAGCACAGGATCTACAAGGCCAGCCGCGTCTTTCTTCATACGTCCGTGTACGACAATTACGGGATGGCCGCGTGCGAGGCGATGGCTGCGGGCGTCCCGGCGGTCCTCTACGACTTGCCGCCGCTCCGCGTCGCGTACCCCCAGGGTTGCCTCCGCACGCCCCGTAACGACCGCCAGGCCTTCGCCGACGCCGTGCTGCGCCTGATCCAGGAGCGCGAGACCCGGGAGCGCCTGGGCGCGGAAGCCCTCGCCTGGGCGCGGACTCAAGATTGGGATCGCAAGGCCCGCGAGGTCCTCCAATTCATCACCGCCGCCGTGGCCGCCCGTGTGGCCTCCCGCGCCGGGGCGTGACCCTCGTGGGCAACGTGCCCCGCCAGCGGACTGTGGTCCTGGAGATGCTGGGGCTCGTCCCTGGGCAGATCGGCGGCATGGAGACGTACGCGCGCAACCTGGCGAGGGCGCTGCCGGCCCTCGACAGCCGCTACCGCTACCTTGCCGTTGTCGGGACCGAGGCACAGGGCCTCTTCCAAGACGGGGGCGGGCCCATCGGCGTGTGGGTCGCCGATCCCGCGCGGCCGGCCTGGGCGCGGCGGGTCCGCCCGCTACGGACGCTCCTCCAGTCGGCCGCACTCGCCCGACAGCTCCGGCGCTGGGCGCCCGACGTCGTGCACTGCACGCTCACGTTCCCCAAACCTGCCTGGGGCACGCGGAACATGGTCATCACCATCCATGATCTCAACTTCGAGCTGCTGCCCGGCTGCTGGAATCCCCTGGACCGCCGCATCATGAGCCTGTCATGTCGCCTGGCGACGCGCATGGCGGTTGCGCTGGTCACGATCTCCGACTTCTCGAAAAGGACGCTCATCCAGACCTACGGCGTGTCTGCGGATCGGGTCCATGTGACCCCGCACGGTGTCCGGGCAGATCTCTTCGCTCCGGCGGCCGACGCCGGCGCGACCGCCGCCTTGCGACGTGACCTCGACCTGCCGCCCGAGGTCCTCTTTTTCCCTGCCAACACTTGGCCGCACAAGAACCACGCCCGCCTCCTGGAGGCGCTCGCGGCCCTCCGCGAGACTGACGGCCTGCGCCCGTGCCTCGTGCTCACCGGCTCGGTCAAGCACGGCCACCGGGGGGTGATGGACGCTGTCCGGCGCCTCGGGCTCCGCGACCAGGTCCGCTGGCTCGGCTACGTGGACCAGCGGCGGCTCGTCGCGCTCTACCGGGCGGCCACCGCGCTTGTGTTCCCCTCGCTCCACGAGGGCTTCGGCTTGCCGATCCTCGAGGCGATGGCTTGCGGCTGCCCGGTCGCCTGTTCCCGTACCACAGCGGCCGGCGAGACCGCAGGCGACGCGGCTCTCACGTTCGACCCCACTGACGTCTCCGAGATCGCACACGCCCTCCGCGCGCTGCTACAGAGCGAGGAGCTCCGGCGCGACCTGACGCGACGGGGGCTCCGGCGCGCCGACCAGTTCACATGGGAGCGATCGGCGCGCGCGACGCTGCGCGTCTACGATGAGGTCGTGTCGCACGTCCCCATTCCAGGGAGATGAGACCGATGAGACGACGGCTGTTCGATATGATCGCCTGGTACCTGAAGCGCACCTCGCCCCACCCCGGCAGGGGCGTGCTGGCGCGGTTTGCATGGTGGCTCGACCCGCACGAGATCATCCACGAGATGGCCCCAGGAGTGAGGATCAAGGTCTGGCTCGACCGTGACGACGGCGTCGCCTACTGGACCAACAGCTACGAGCAGCACGACGAGGTCCGGGTCTTCGTCTCCCTCCTGCGGCCGGGCATGGTGGTGGTCGACGTCGGCGCCAACATCGGCATGTACACGTTGCTGTCCGCCCGGGCCGTGGGTCCCTCCGGTTCGGTGTTCGCCTTCGAGCCGGTGCCGGAGGTCTATCGGCGCCTCACGGAGAACCTGGCGATCAACGAGATTGCCAACGTGGTCCCGAGCCGCATCGCGCTCTCGGACCGGACGGGGACGGCGCGGTTCTACCTCGGCCGGAACCACAGCATGGGATCCCTGTACCGGGCACAGACGTCGGCGGTGATCGAGGTGCCCTTGGACACGCTCGATGGGTTCCTGGAACGCCGCGGAGTGGCGAAGGTTGACGCCGTGAAGCTGGACGCGGAAGGCGCCGAGATGCATATCGTCAGGGGCATGCACCGGCTGCTCGGCCACCCGGACCGACCGATCCTCTTCGTCGAGCATAACTTCGGCGCGCTGCGCGCGGCCGGGTCATCCGCCGAGGAGCTGTTCACGGCCATCCTCCGGTACGGGTACACCCCTCACCTGGTCGAGAAGGGGCGGCTCAGGCCTGTCCCGGCCCTCGTCAAGCCCTTCCGGACGAGCGACGAGCCCTATTCGAACTACATCTTCCTCCCGCGGGAGCCGGCCGCCTGACTGACCCGACCAGCACGACCAGCCCCTTACGGCCGGGCCTCGCGGATCCGCATGCGAACACGCCACAGGCAGGCTGCGGCCGAGACGAGGGCCGCGCAGGGTGCCAGCACGGCCGCCCCCGTCCTGATCCACGACGGGGGCAAGAGAAGACACCCCCCGGCGTACAGCAGCGCGCTCACGAGGTGGGTCCGCAGGACGAACGGCCCCTCGTCGAACCGGACCAGGTACATGTGTGCGATCCTGGCTACCAGCAGCAGCGCGGCCGCCACCAGCAACCACGCCATCGGCAGGAGCGCCGCGTGGTAGACCGGTGACAGCAGGAGGCTCACGACGCCCCACCCACCGGCGAACGCCAGCACCCCCAGGCCCACCAGGAGCAGAGAGGCGAACAGCGCCAGCTTGCCGAGGAAACCCCGGTGCAGGCCAAACGGTCCGGCGATGTGTGGGTTCACGACCTGGAGGCCGACGCTGGCGAACACGAGGTAGCCGTTGGCCACTTGGTACGCCAGCCCGAAGAGGGCCGCATCGGCGGGGCCGCTGCGCAGGCGCACCAGGAGGACGCCCGTGCTGAGCGGCACGACGACCACCAGCGCCGCCAACAGGATCGGCCAGGACGAGCACAGGATCCGGCGGATGTCCGCCGGGCAGTAGCGCCAGCGAAGCTTTCGGACGGTCGTGTGGTACACGAGAAGTTGGCCAGCCGACACCAGCGCCCACTTGGTCGCGTACACCCCGCCCACGGCGGGAAGGGTCAGCCCGCCGGTCCGCCAGAGCGACAGCACGACGAGCAGGCCCGCGATCTCCGCCAGCGCCCCGACCGCCACTCCTCGCGCTTGGCAATGATGCACGTCGAAGAGCGGCTGCGCGTTCATCGACGCCGGGACGCTCCCCACCACGACGAGGGCCAGGAGCCAGCGTTCCCCGTCGGACATCGGTAACAGCCCGACCATAGCGAGACTGCCCGCGCAGACGACGATCGAGCTCGTCATGGTCAGGATGAGGAAGGAGGTGGCGATGGCGTCCATGTCGCCCGGGCGTTGCACGCCCTCACGAATGACGACGGCTGCGCTCCCCAGGCAGCCGACCAGGGTGAGGTTGGTCTGCGTAGTCAGGGCGAAGATCAGCGTCCCGAACGCCTCCACCCCGCGCGCTCGCGTCAAGACCATGAGAACTCCGATCGAGCTCAGCTGCCAGAGAGCCGTCCAGGCACCGAGACCGAGGAGGTTCCCAAGGGCTCGG
>JACQWA010000012.1 GCA_016209425.1 Candidatus Rokuibacteriota bacterium | reverse complement strand
GTTAACTTCGCGCACGAGGCGTCCCACGCGCTGTTCGGGGCCGGTCACGGCGGTCCGACGGACGCGAGCCGCCTCGCCTACAGCGTCTTCCACGAAGCGCGCGGATGGATCTCGAGACCGACCGCCACCCTCCTCTCGCGCTCGTACTACTAGCCCGAATTATGCACATTATTCGGGCTAGGCACCGAAAATCGCACGGACGCTTGACGCGGGCATTTCCCGCCCGGTAGACTGACGCCGCTGTGGTTCCTACCTACCGTCTGGGCGTGGACATCGGCGGGACCTTCACCGATCTCGTCCTGGTTGACGAGCAGACGGGAGTGGCGCGCGTCGGCAAGCTCCTGACCACGCCCAAGGACCCCGCCCAGGGAGTGGAGAGCGGCGTCGTGCGGCTCCTCGGGGAGATGGGGGTCCCGGCGCGCGCCGTCGGCCGTCTCATCCACGGCACGACCCTCGCCACCAACGCCCTCATCGAGCGCAAGGGCGCCCGGACGGGACTCATCACCACGCGGGGCTTCAGGGACGCCCTCGAGATCGGCCGCGAGGGGCGCTACGACATGTACGACCTCTTCATCGATCCCCCCGCGCCGCTGGCACCCCGCCATCTGAGGCGAGAGGTGGCCGAGCGGCTCCTGGCTGACGGCAGCGTGGAGACGCCGCTGGACGACTCCGACGCGTGCAAGGTGGTGCGGGACCTCCTGGCCGAGGGGGTCGAAGCGGTCGCGGTTTGCCTCCTCCACGCGTACCGGAACCCCGTTCACGAGCTGCGCCTGGCGACGCTGCTCAAGGCGATGGCGCCCTCCCTTCCCGTTTCCTGTTCCTCCGACGTCGTCCCGGAGATCCGAGAGTACGAGCGCGCTTCCACCACCGTCGCCAACGTGTACGTGATGCCGCTCATGGCGAGGTACCTGGAAGACCTGGAGCGCAAGCTCAAGGACCTGGGAATGGGGGGGCGGCTCTTCGTCATGCTCTCCTCAGGCGGGATCGCCTTGCCGGGGACGGCCAAGCGCGTGCCGATCCGCCTGGTGGAATCCGGGCCCGCCGCCGGCGCCCTGGCCGCCGCACGAGCCGCGAAGCTCGCGGGCGAGCAGCGCTTGCTCTCGTTCGACATGGGGGGGACCACGGCAAAAGCGTGCGTCATCGACCACGGCGAGCCGCTGGTGGCGCGCGAGTTCGAGGTGGCCCGGGCCGACCGGTTCAAGAAGGGGTCCGGGCTGCCGATCCGCGTCCCGGTCATCGAGATGATCGAGATCGGGGCGGGCGGCGGGTCCATCGCCCGCGTGGACCGCATGGGGCTCCTCAAGGTCGGCCCCGAGAGTGCCGGCGCCGATCCGGGTCCGGCCTGCTACGCCCTCGGGGGGCGCGAGCCGACGGTGACCGACGCCGACCTCCTGCTGGGCTATCTGGACCCCGAGTTCTTCCTCGGCGGCCGGATGAGGCTGGATCGGGAAGCCGCGCGGCGCGCGATCGCGGAGCTCATCGCCCGTCCTCTCGGGCTGGATCTGACGGAAGCCGCGTGGGGGATCCATCGCGTCGTGAACGAGAACATGGCGGCTGCCGCTCGCATCCACGGCATCGAGCGCGGCAAGGACCTCCGCGCCTACCCGCTCTTCGCCTTCGGCGGGGCCGGGCCCGTTCACGCCTGGGAGATTGGCAAGATCCTGAAAGTCCCCCGCGTCCTCATGCCCTTCGGGGCGGGGGCGACCTCCGCCTTCGGCCTTCTCGCCGCGCCACTGGCCTTCGACTTCGTGAGGACCGCCCCCCAACGGCTGGATCAGGCGCGGTGGGAGCGCGTGAACAGTCTGTACGCGGAGATGGAAGCCGAGGGGAGGGCGATCCTGGCCGCGGCTGGTATCAGGGGCGGCGCCGTCCGTCGCCGGCGAACCGCCGAGATGCGCTACGTGGGGCAGGGCCATGAGGTGGAGGTGATGGTCCCGCTCGCCTCCTTGACGCCCGAGTACCTGGAGACGCTCGTCCAAAACTTCGAGACCGCCTATCGGGCGCTCTACGGCCGCACGGCCCAGGGAGTGCCGATCGAGGCGCTGAACTGGCGGCTGGTGGTCTCGGGTCCCCCGCCCGATCTTCGGCTGTCTGGATCGGCCGCCGGACCCCCGCCTGCGCCCGGTGGCGCGGGGATCGCGTCAGCCCTCAAGGGGAGCCGACCGGCGTACTTCGCCGACGCGGGGGGCTTCGTCGACACCCCGGTGTACGACCGTTACCGCCTGGGGCCGAGGATGAGGCTGGACGGTCCAGCCATCGTCGAGGAGCGCGAATCCACCGCGATCATCGGCCCCGGCACCCGCGCCTCCGTGGACGAAACCCTGGCGCTGGTCGTGGAGTTCGGGCCGTGATGGATCCCGTCACGCTCGAGGTCTGCTGGAACCGCTTGATCGGCATCGTGAACGAGCAGGCTGCCGCGCTCCAGCGGACCTCGTTCACCTCCGTGGTCCGCGAGGCCGGCGACCTCTCCGCCGGCGTCTTCGACCGCCGGGGCTTCATGGTGGCCCAGGCCGTGACCGGTACGCCGGGACACATCAACTCGATGGCACTCGCCCAGCGGCACTTCCTCTTGGCCTATCCAATCGAGACGCTCCGCCCCGGCGACGTCCTCATCACCAACGACCCGTGGAAGACCTCGGGGCACCTCAACGACGTCACGATCTGCTCGCCGATTTTTCGCGGGGAGGCATGCGTGGCCTTCTTCGCCTCCACCTGCCACGCCATCGACATCGGCGGCCACGTGCTCTCCGCCGAGGCGCGGGAGGTGTACGAGGAGGGGCTGTTCATCCCGATCATGAAGCTGTACGAAGCTGGACGGCCGAACGAAACCCTGATCCAGCTCATCAGGGCCAACACCCGGGCGCCGGAGATGGTGCTGGGCGATTTCCACGCCCAGATCGCCGGCGGCAACGTCGGGGGCCAGCGACTCCTGGAGTTCATGAGGGAATTCGGCCTGGACCGGCTTGAACCGCTCGCCGACGAGATCATCGGCCGGACCGAGCGGGCCATGCGGGGTTCCATCGCGCGGCTGCGTCGAGGCGTGTATGAGTACGCCATCACCTCGGACGGCTTCGACGAGCCCATCACGATCCGGGCGCGTTGCGAGGTGAAGGGGGACGAGCTCTGGATCGACTACGCCGGGTCCTCCCCCGCGAGCCACCGGGGGATCAACGTGGCCATGAACTACACCCTGGCCTACACCACGTACGGCGTGAAGGTGATCGTGAGCCCCGACGTCCCCAACAACGAGGGGGCGTTCCGCCCCGTCAAGATCACCGCGCCGGAGGGCTCGATCCTCAACGCCCGTCACCCGGCCCCCGTAGCCGCCCGTCACGTGGTCGGGCATTTCCTGCCGCATGTAGTCGCCGGCGCACTAAGCCAAGCGTTGCCCGACAGCGTGATGGCGGAGGGATCGGCCAACATCTGGGGGGTTCAGGTCGCGGGAAAGGACCCGGCGGGAACGCCGTTCACCTACATCTTTTTCACCTCAGGGGGCACGGGCGCCCGCCCCGCCAAGGACGGGCTGTCGGCCACCGCCTTCCCCTCCGGGGTTCTCGGCACTCCGGCGGAGGTCATCGAGTCGCTCTCGCCCCTGCTCATCGAAAAGAAAGAACTCCGTCCCGGCTCAGGCGGCGCCGGCAAGTACCGCGGCGGCCTCGGCCAGACCATGGCCCTCCGGGTGAGGACGCGGGAGCCCTTCGTCTGCTCGATCCTGTGCGACCGCACCCAGACGCCGGCCCGGGGCTTCTTCGGCGGCCAGCCGGGGGCCACCGGCCAGGTGCTCATCAACGGCCGCCCCCCCGCGAACCCCAAGGCCGAGCACGTGCTGGCCCCCGATACGGTGGTGGAGATTCGCCTCCCCGGCGGCGGCGGTTACGGCGATCCGGCCCTGCGTGATCCGGAGCTGGCGCGACGCGACACAAAGGAGGGCTACCTCGCTCCCGCGCCCGATTGACAGCCCCCTCGATTCCGCCTACCCTCTCCCCAAGTCGCGCACCTGACCGTCCAGCCCTTGGGGAGGAGCAGGATGACCATCGAGAGGATCGGCGAGGACGTTCGCGACTTGTCGTCGGTGAGCCGAACTAAGGAGACCGCCAGGAGGCCGCGGGGCTGAGGGGTCGCCATGCGTAAATACGTGGCGCGGCGCCTGCTGCTCTTCGCCCCCACCCTGCTGGGGGCGTCGATCCTGATCTTCGTCCTGATGCGGCTCGTGCCGGGGGACATCGCCGAGATCCTCGTCTATCAGACCGGGACTGAGTCGAGCGCTGTCCAGCAGAGGCAGATCCAGCAGATCCGCGAGGAGCTCGGCCTCAACCGGCCGGTGATCGTCCAGTACCTCTCCTGGGCAGGGAACGCGCTCCGGGGGGACTTCGGCTACTCCTACACGCAGCGTCGGCCTGTGATCGACATCCTGAAGGAACGCTTCCCGCGTTCCATGGAGCTTGCCTTCCTGACGATCGTTGTCGCCATCATCTGGGCCATCCCCCTCGGAGTCATCTCTGCGGTGCGCCAGAATAGCTGGGCGGACTACCTGGTGCGTGTGGTAAGCATCAGCGGCCTGAGCCTGCCGATCTTCTTCACCGGGGTGCTCATCCTCTACGGCCTGGTCCGCTTCTTCCGATATCTCCCGCCCCTGGAGTTCGTATCGTTCGTGGATGACCCCGCGGAGAACCTGAAGCAACTCATCTGGCCGACGCTGGCCCAGGCCTACTACATCAGCGCCCCCATCACGCGACTCACCCGCTCCCAGATGCGGGAGGTGATCCGGCACGACTACTTCCGGACCGCGCGGGCCAAGGGCCTGGCGGAGCGGGTGGTGGTCTACCGCCACGCCCTCGGCCAC
>JACQWA010000107.1 GCA_016209425.1 Candidatus Rokuibacteriota bacterium | reverse complement strand
TCAGGGATGGCACCGATCACGGACCGGGCATCTCCAATGTGAATCTTGTGCTTCGTGATCTCCCCGGTTGAGTGGCGAGCTTTCATTTCGGCGATATGTCGTAGTACTATAATGCTAAACACGAGTTGAGGAAACGTCAAGAAAAATGTTGACGACGGTCGGACGGTTCCGAGGAGAAAAACGTGCGCGCGACCATTGCCAGGAGGAAGTAAAACGCCGCCATCAGCTCGAGCGATTCCTCCAGGAAGTTGCGGGGCAGCAGGAGCCAGTGGTTCAGCCGGCGCTCGAAGAGCTGGACGAAGCCGAAGATCGCCGCGCCGGCGAGCAGCAGGTGCCCCCAGGGTTCCGCCGTCAGGCGGCGGGCTTCACGCCAGAGCTGGTCCTTGTGGCGGACCGCGTAGGCGGCCACGGCGAGGTGGGCCCCACCGATCACGAGCGCGGCCAGGAGCTTGTAGGGGAGCCAGACGGTGGGCCTCCTGAAGAAACGACTGTCGAGGACCGAGATTCCGAACAGGCGGTAGTCCAAATCCAGCTCGCCGATCAGTAGCGCGCCGAACAGGAAGGTCAGGAGGAGGTCCGGCGCCGCCGGTCGCCCGTTCGCGACGAGGCCGAAGAGGCGCCTGGCGCCGAGCGCAAAGGCACCGCAAAGCAGGGCCACCTGCGTCCACTCGATGACGCCGTCCTCGGCCGCCCACAGCTCGGCCAGCTGGAAATCCCAAGCGAGGAGCGCCCCGAGGGCGTAGAGGAGGACGACCGTCAGCGCGGCCGCGAGCGCGCCGCAAGAACGGAAGGGGCTGCGGGGGTGAGCCATGGGGCTTTCCGGCGCCCCGGTCCGCCGCGCTCACGCGGCGGGGAGGCGAATGACCTTCGACTCTTCCTCGACCTTGTGGCCGAAGTGGCGGATCAGGACGGGCAGGACGATCAGGGATGAGGCCAGGCTCGCGCTGGCCCCGATGGTCAGGAGCAGGCCGAGGCCGAAGATCCCCCGGTGGTCGGCGATCATCAGGCTCCCGAACCCCACGATCGTGGTGAGCCCGTTGACGATCACGGCCATCACCGTGCTGCGCGCCACCAGCGGGCCGCCGTGGCGGCGCCCCTCCATGTAGCGGATCACCACGTTCAGGCCGTACTCGGCCGCGGTGCCGACGATCAGCGGAATGCCCCAGACGTTGGCCAGGTTGAACTTCAGGTCGAAGAGGTGCATGAGGCCGACGGTCCAGAGCATGCCGAGGCCGAGCGGGATCAGGGCGAGGATGCTTTCCCTGAGCCGTCTGAGCATCAGGAACGACAGGACGCCCACCACCAGGAACGCGTAGACCGTGCCCTGGAGGTAGGCCTTCTCCATGAGCCCGATGGCCTCGTACGTGATGACGGGGGATCCCGTCACGTCGGGATCCACACTGCGGAGCTCCCGGACGAAGCGCCGGGCGCCTTCCCGATCCCAGATGTTCACCCCGGGGTGGATCTGGATCAGGAAGCGGCCGCTCTTGCCGATGAACTTGCGGCGGAGCTCGTCCGGCACGTCCTTGAGGCTGACCGGCCGGGGCCGGAGATTGCGCTGGAGGAAGTGGAACTTGTCCACGAAGTCCTGGTAGAGCTCGGCCTGAAGGTGGGTGAGCGCCGGCTCGGCCATGTCGCGATCCGCTCCGCCGAGCTTCTCCAGCAGGGCGCCGATCTGGGCTAGGACGCCCTCGATCTCCTTCCGTGAATCGGACTGATCCGCCTCGGCGACGGCCAGGTCGAAGCGCCGCTTCAGGGTCTCAAGGGATGAAGCGAGCGCCTCCAGGTCCACGGGCTGGGCCATCCCGACCCGCACCGGAGCCACCAGGGGGGCAAAGTCCCGGATGATCTTCGCCTTCTCCCCCTGGTTCTCGGGGATCAGGAGCAGCACGCTGTCGACCTCGGAGACGGAGGGCAGCTTGTCGAAGGCGTCGTGCTTTCGCCTCAGCTCGTCGAGCGTGTCGGCGCTGGCCAGCCCGGCGAATCCCGAGCGCCCCGCCTTGGCCAGGATCTTCTTCTCCCAGAGGACCGACTCGGTGCCCTTGGCCTGGAGGTTCAGGAGGTTGTAGTCGAAGCCGACCGTGGTCACCGCCCACAGCGACAGGATGGAGAGGACCCCGGCCATCATGAGGACGCTCCTGGGGTAACGCGTGAGCCGCTCGAGCAGCGGCACCCGGATCTGCTCCAGCTCCAGGGCGCGCGGCACGGTGCCCAGGGGTCGGCTGGCGTGCCGGCGGTCCACGACCACCAGGAGGGCGGGGAAGAAGGTCATCATGGAGAGCCAGGCCAGGATGATGCTGGTGCCCGCGATGAAGCCGAGCTCGCTGATCCCCCGGAAATCGGTGAGCGTCAGCACGTAGAAGGTCCCGGCGGCCGTCAGCGCGCCCAGGAGGATCCCGGGACCGCTCCGCGCCGCGGTGAGCTCCAGCGCCTCCAGGAGGTTCCGTCCCAGAAACAGCTCCTCCTCGTAGCGAAAGAGGAAGTAGATCCCGTAGTCGATCCCGATGCCGATCACGATCGGGATGAACATGACCGAGAAGATGGTGAGATGCCCGAGGACGAGCGTGGTGACCCCCATGGACCACGCCAGGCTCACCGCCAGGACGACGAGCATCAGGATGGGCTTTCCCGCGCGCTTGAAGGCCAGGAGCAGGAGCGCCAGGGTCAGGGCGAAGGCCAGCAGCGTGGCACCCTCGCTGTCCCGGAACGCCGCGGTCATCTCGTCGTTGGAGAGCGCCGGGGAGCCGGTGACCCCCACCTGGACGCTGGGGAACTCGGGGCGCAGGGCGGCGATGAAGCTCCGGATGGCGTTGATCGCCTCCTGATCTCCCGTGAAGCTCCCCTTCTTGCTCGCGGGCTCCACCAGGATGAAGAGCAGCTGCTTGTCGTCGGAGAGGAAATAGCCGGCGTCGCCATCCTCGTGCTTGTCGAGCGTGAAGAGGGCGCTCCAGGGAGAGCGGTACGAGGTCGGGCGGTCGAGCCGCTCCGAGATCTGCGCCACCAGCTCCTTGAGGAAGCGCAGGTCCATCGCCTGATCCTCCTGGAGGCCCAGGTCGAAGAAGTGCGAGACGAAGGCGGAGGCGATCTGCGTGTTGATGCCCGTGATGAGCTGGTCCAGGGTTGGGGTGGCCGCGAAATTCTCCATGAACTCCTGGTGGTCGAAGATCTTGTCCCGGATCTCCCGCAGC
Organism: Candidatus Rokuibacteriota bacterium; assembly: GCA_016209425.1. Taxonomy (GTDB): domain Bacteria; phylum Methylomirabilota; class Methylomirabilia; order Rokubacteriales; family CSP1-6; genus JACQWA01. The sequence continues at coordinate 23,924 of JACQWA010000107.1, read as the reverse complement.
TTGTCCGTCGACAGATACAGGAGCGCCCGGCCCTCGAAGCGCTTCGGATCGATCCGGTAGGCGATCCGCTGGAACTTCACCGGACCTCGACGGATCTCCCGCACGAGACGGCTGGCGTACGCCTTGGACTCTTCGAGGGTACGCCCCTCCACCACCACCGTGATGTCCTCGATCTCGCCGAAGTCGCGCCCGTACTCGTCGAACAGCATGGCGTACCGCTGTCCGGGCGGGAGCAGGGCGAGGCTGCTCGTCTTGAAGGTCAACTCCGCCAGCGTGTAGGCGATCGCGAGGGCGGCGAGGGCGAGCGAACACGCGACCGTCAGGCTCGGGCGCCGGCAGGAAGCCCGAACCAGTCGACGGAGGAGTCGTCCCGTTCGCGAGATGGCGAGCAGCTTATTCCTCCCCCTGGATGAAGCGCTCGAGGCGCTGGCGGGCGATCTCGTCCGGCCACTGTTGGGGGGGCGATTTCATCAGGTAGGCGGAGGGCGCGGCCAGGGCCCCCTTGAGCCCGCGGTCGAGCGCCAGCCTGCAGCAGCGGATGGCGTCAATGACGACACCGGCCGAGTTCGGGGAGTCCCACACCTCGAGCTTCAGCTCGAGCGAGAGGGGGAGGTCGCCGAACCCTTTGCCCTCCAGGCGGATGTGGGCCCACTTCCGGTCCTCCAGCCACGGCACGTAGTCGCTGGGGCCGATGTGCACGGCCTCAGCGGGGAGCGGGTGGGTCAGCTGAGAGGTCACGGCGTCGGTCTTGGAGGTCTTCTTGGATTGGAGCCGCTGGCGCTCCAGCATGTTGTAGAAATCCATGTTCCCCCCCACGTTGAGCTGGCTGGTTCGCTCCAGCCGGACACCGCGGTCCATGAAGAGCTTGGTGAGGACCCGGTGAACGATCGTGGCCCCGAGCTGCGACTTGACGTCGTCCCCGATCACCGGCAGCCCACGCTCCTCGAAGCGACGGCGCCAGTAGGCCTCCCGCGCGATGAAGACCGGGATGCAGTTGACGAAGCTGCACTCCGCATCCAGCACTTGCTCCACGTACCACTTGGTGGCCATCTCGCTCCCGACGGGGAGGAAGTTGACCACGACGTGGGTGCCGGTATCGCGCAGGATGCCGGCGATGTCGGCCGTCGCGCCGGGGGCCTTGGTAATCACCTGGGAGAGGTAATGCCCCAGGCCGTCGTGCGTCATCCCCCGATGGACCGGGACGCCGAGCGGCGGGACGGGGGCGAAGCGGGCGGTGTTGTTCGGAGGGGCGAAGATGGCCTCGGAGAGGTCCCGGCCGACCTTTCGGGCGTCGATGTCGAACGCCGCGGAGAACTCGATGTCCCTCACGTGATAGTCGCCGAGCCAGGGGTGCATGAGCCCCGGGATGGAGCCGTCTTCAGGCGCGTTTCGGTAGTAGTGGACGCCCTGAACGAGGGCTGACGCGCAGTTACCGATTCCGACGATGGCGACGCGAACGGCTGTCACGACGGCGCCTCCTTTCCACGCACAAGCGGGAGCGGCAGCGGTGAACGGCAGGCGACTCGGTGCTGACACTGTAGCACGGTTGAGGGACGCCGGGGAGGCTGGGACCCCCTCACCCTCCCCTCTCCCCCCGAGGGGGAGGGGACAACGGTGAGGGGGCCGGGGGCCGTCGAAGCAACGCGGCGAAGCCGAAGTAGGCGATGGCGTCCTTCATGTTCGACACAAACCGCTTGAAGGCCGTCATCTCCGGGTTGGTCACGTACTCCATGGTGAGGACGACGCGCTCCTCCCCCCGCGCGAGGGGGGTGACCGCGTGGTAGAGCTTTTCGCCGTTGAAGATCACCAGGGACCCGGGGCCATAGGCGATCTGGATCTCCTTGGTCGCCCGCGCCGGATCCTCCTTGTGGAGCCGGCAGACCAGCCGGCAGTGCTCGGTGCGCTGGATCAACCCCAAGAGGACCGTGTACCGGGCTCCTTTATAGTACGAGTTGTCGTAGTGAAAGCCCATGTGGTCCCCGGGCTCGGTGTAGAAGTAGAGCGCGCACGCGTGCGGATCGTCGTCCGGGCACGGCAGGAGATGGACACCCGTGAGGCGACTCACGAAGTCGATGAAGGCGGGAGACTTGTAGAGGGTCAGGAACACCGGCGCCTTCTCCGCGAGCGTGTAATAGCCGACGCTTCCCCCCTTCTTGTGCCGCGGGATGTAATTTCGGTGAACATTGGGACGGAGCTTGTCGACCTCCGGGACGAGGTGTCGCTCCACCAGCTCCGGTCGCAGGAAGCGCTCGAGGAAGAGGCACTCGTTCTGCTCCCAGTACTCCTGGCGGACTCGCTCGACGTCCACCCGTTCGACGGCGCGGGTGACCGCTTCCTCCACGCTGGCTGTCAGGTTCTCCATGCTCCACTCACGGCGCCTCACCTCTTCTTCTCTTCCCGGCGGGGAGGGGGCGAGTCATGTGAGTTCGGGTCCGGCAGGGGTGGCCCGAAACACGGACAGCGCCACGAGGCCGGCGGCCACCCAGGTGAGCTCCCTGACGCGCCGGACGAGGGTCACGGTGAGCCCGACCCCCGCGCCGAGGCCCAAGGCCGCGAAGATCGCCATGTTCCCGCCCTCCTGGGCGCCCACTCCTGCGGGGATCAGAAACGCTGCGGACTTGATGGCGGCGACGAAGGCCTCGATGACGAGCACCGTGGTGAGGGGGATGAAGACGCCGATGAAGTGGAGGATCAGATAGACCTCCAGGCTGCCCACGACCCACCCGCCGAAGTGGAAGAGGAGGGAAAGGGTGAGGCGTCCCGGATGCTCCCTGTAGAAAGCCGACAGGGCCAGGTCGAGGCGACGAACGCCCTCCTCCCCGTGGTTCACCCAGGAGAGGCCGAGCCCTCGGACGAATCTGAGTCCTCCCTCGAAGAGCCCCTTCTGCTGCGCGAGGACGAATCCCCCCAGGGCGACGGCTTCCGCCGCGGCCAGCCAGGTCATGGCGTTGAGGAGTGGCGCGGCCGGGGGCAGCGTGATGAGCGCCAGGGTGATCCCGACGACCAGGAACAGCCCCTGGGCCAGGGCAATGGTGGTCTTCGCGACGATGACCGACGCCAGCGCCTCGCCCAGCGGGACTTGTGGCCGGAGGAGGTATGCCTTCACCGGCTCGCCACCCATGGAGGCGGTCGGCGTGGTGACGTTGAACGCCTCCCCCGCCAGCCTGACCGCCACGAGCGTGGAGAACGAAGCCGGGTTGCGTCCGAAGGCGTACCGCCAGCCGAGGGTGTCCAGCACCGTGATGAGCGCGAAGGGGAACCAGACGATGAGCAGGAGGCGCCACGAGAGGGTCTGGAAGGAGGCCAAGAGGGTCTCGGGTCCAACCTGGGTCACCAGATAGCCGAGAAAGGCGAGGCCCAGCCCCAGGAGGATCAGCCGGATTCGGGTCATCGGCGGGTGACCCAGCGCCGGGCCAAGCAGGTCAGCCAGTATCCCTGAGAACCCACCGCGAGGAGGCCGACGAGAATCGGCAGGGCCTTGGGCGCCTGCCAGAGGCTCAGGATAAAGGCCAGCAGCACCACGTAGAAGAGGTCCCGGGTCCCCAGTCCCTTGAGGAGCGTGCTGAGCCGTTCCTCCCTGCCCGGCGCCTCGGGGAGGAGCCGGGCGAAGAGGGCGCTCAAGATGACGCCAAAGGCGGTGCAGACGCCGGCGAACAGCATCACCCTCCCCCCCACGCGGCTGGCCGTGACGCCCATGGACAGCACGAGGAGCGCGTGGACCACGGTGTCGATGCTGAAGTCGAGCCACTCGCCGAAGGCGGACTCTTGGAAGGTGAGCCGCGCCACCTCGCCGTCAGAATGGTCGACGACGACGGCCAGCATGTAGAGGATCAAGCCCACGAGCGCAGAAGCCGGGGTGGCAGACCAGAGCATCCAGGCCGCGGCCAGGCCGAAGGCCAGGCTCAGCAAGGTCACCTGGTTGGGGGTGACGGGGAATCGGATGAGGAGGCGGGTGAGCCAGCGGGAGCAGCGGCGGTTGATCAGCTGATCCACCCGGCTGTCGGCCCGAATCCCGAGACTCCGGTAGAGCGTGGCCTCCGCTTCGTTGCGGCTTGCCTCGTCCAGCACGGGAAGGAAGAATCCGGCCCCCGCGACGAGCGTCATTCGCCCCTGGCGAAGTTCCGTCTCCAGATCTTCGCCGAGCGCCGCCCCCTCGACGAGGCGCTCCCAGAGTGAGGCCGAAAGGGCGGGGGGAGCCAGGAGGATTGGCCAGGGGCTTCCCTTTGACTCCTCCAGCGCGATGCCGCCGCCCGGGTCTCGCCCTTCCAGCAGCCTCCTGAGGCTCAGGGGGTCCAGGAGGACGTTGGGCGGAAGCAGCAGGAGCCGTCCGCCGCTCCACGTGCGCGCCGCGTCCGTGCCCAGGCGATCGAGCCACACGACCGAGGTCCTGAGACCGGAGTGAGCATCGATCATGGCCTGGATCGTCTGATCCCTGAAGAGCGCGGGCAATGCGATCTGGCACACCCCGGCGCGCTCGGCGGTCATCAGCGTCCGGAGGAGCATCGCGCGGCCCGCCACCTGGGCGGCGGCCGCGGCGCGGCTCGTCGGGTCGGGAAGGTAGACGACGGCGCGATCCGTCATACTTCGGAGGGGGGCTTCGCCCCCCTTCCGACACCTCCCCCCGTGGGTTGCGCGGGCAAAGCCCGCGCTCGAACGGCCGCAACGACGTTGAAGGACGCGTGGTTCACGGTTCGTCCCGCAGGCGCTCGATTTGGGGGAGCAGTTCGGCTTCGGCTCGCCGGAGGTCTTCGGCGAAATCGATCTCCGTCCACGGGAGCCCCCCGACGTCCACCCATCCCACATGAATCCGCCGCAGCAAGAGGTCGAGGGCATCCTCGTACTCGTGGTAGCGGGTGCTGTCCCGGAGGACCTCTGCCATGCATTCCCGGAGCACGGGTCCGTGGGCTCCCGCGCACTTGAAGAAGCCGACCCCCTCGCCAACAGCGTCGTGCGGCGGCGGCTTGACCTTCTTCCCCAGGGCCACGACTTGCCGCGCCCGGGTGTACACCTTGACCTCTTCGCCGGTATCGGTGAACCCCCGGTCGATGAGGAGCGCGCTCGTGTCCGGGCACTCTACCAGGCGGCGGAGGATGCCAGTCGGGAAGAGGACGTCGGCGTCCATCAGGATGAAGTCCTCGTCCAGCTCGGTGCGGCAGGCCCAGAGGGACCGGATCGAGTCTCGGGTGTACTCCGGGTTCTCCACGTAGCGGACGACCAGGGGCCCGAAGCGATCTCCCGCCACCTGACGGATCTGGTCCTGGCAGTGCCCCACGACGATCACGGCCTCCGAGACGGAGACCGCGGCGAGCGACGCGAGCATGCGCTCCAGAAGCGAGCGGCCGCCGACCGGAAGGAGACATTTCGGCCGCCGGTCCGTCAGCGGCGCCAGGCGATGCCCGACTCCCGCAGCCAGGATGAGCGCCCGCATGGGCCTACGTCGCTCCCAGGGCGGCCCGGAACCGGTCCCTGATCTCCCGGGGGGAGTAGCGGATCCGGGGGGCGTCCCGCACTTGGGACGTGACCTTGACGAGAATGAAGGCCGGGCCGTCGGCGCCGAGGGCCTCGCGCGTGGCGACCGCGAGCGCGTCGGCGTCCGCCGCAGCGCGGACCCAGGGGTACCCGGCTGCGGCCGCGAGGCCATCCAGCCGCACCTCCCGCGACAGCGACGGTTGGTTGCCGGTGGAGCCGTACGCCTCGTTGTCGAAGACGACGTGGACAAAATTCTTCGGGTGAAGCCCGCCAATCATCGGGAGGGTGCCGAGGTTCATGAGGAGATTGCCGTCGCCGTCGAACACGACGGTCTTCCCTCCCGGTCTGGTCAGGGCCACGCCGAGGCCGATCGAGGAGGCGAGCCCCATGGAGCCGATCATGTAGAAGTTCTGGGGTCGGTCGGCCACCGCACAGGACTCGCGACAGATGTAGCCGTTGGCATGGACGACCGGCTCGTTGCCGAGGCACCGGATGACCGCGCTCAGCGCCTCGTAGCGCGACATCGAAGCCGCCAGGTGGGTCCCCACCTGCGACGCCCGCCCCCGCCGGATTGAAGCGTCCGGCGAATCCGCTCGCCGTCCGTCGGTCGGAATCTGGGGTTCCGGGGCGCGGCCCCCATCGTCTTTGTCCAGCACTCCCGGCGGGAGGAGGAGCGCCACGGGTTGTTCCCGTGCTTGCATCTCGAGCGTGGCCCAGGCCAGATCCCGCTCGATCGACGCCGGGGAAAGCGCGCGGTGGGGGATGCCGAGGAGATCCAACAGGTGCGGGGATATCTCCCCCATCAGGATGTGTTCCGGGGCGTCCGCCCCCTTGAAGCCGCGCCACGTCACCACCAGGAGGCAGGGGAGCTCGTACAAGAGCGAGAGGGAGGCCAGCGCGTTGAGGCTGGTCCCCAGCCCCGAGTTCTGCATGAGGATCGCCGGGCTTCTCCCGGCCAGCCAGGCCCCTGCCGCAAGGCCCACCGCAGCGTCCTCGCGGACAGCCGGCAGGTACGGGAGGCGCGGGCGGGTTCCGAGCACGGTCAAGATGCCCTCCAGCAGCGAGCAGGGGACCCCGGCAAAAAAATCGTAGTGGTGCTGCTCCAGAAGATCTACAAATTCTTTCGCGCTCATGCCTTCCTCAAAGGAAAAACACCCACCGGCGGTGGGTGTTCGAGGGACGACATCGAATCCCAGCAGGAGCGACCGCTTACTTGAGCTCGGCCCACGCCCGCTGATAATCCTCGAAGGTGTCGATTTCCAGCCACCCCTTGTACACGCTCACGCAGGAGATCTCCCGTCCCTGGTTCACGAGCTCTTGGAGCATGTCGGTGAACGCCGCCTGCCCGAGGGCGTCGGCCTCGTGCAGGGCCCCGTGGCCCGCGCGCAGCAGGTGGCCGTAGGTTTCCCGCAGGAGGCCACTGCCGCGCTCGGAGAACAGGGCCATCCCGATGAACTCTCCGGTTGCCTGGTCGGGGGGAACGCGCTGGCCCACGCGGACCAGCCTGTCGTCGGCTTCCGACGGGAGGGAGCGGAGCCCCGGGGCAGGGGGGTTCGTGGTCACGACGAGGTCCAGGGGCTTGGACAGGGGAATCAGCCGATCCCGCTGGTCCATCCATGCCCGGTCCACGACGATGGCCACCTCTGCCCGCGAGCGGAGGAGTTTCTGGAGCACGGCCGGGTCGAAGAGGATGTCGGAGTAGAGGAACAGAACGCGCCCCTCGAGCTCTGTCTCGGCCGTGAAGAGGGAAACGAGCTCACCCGTCTCCTCGTAGCGGTCGTTGTCGTAGTAGCGGAGGCCCGGGAGGTTCACCGTGTGCTTCTGGTAGCCGCGGACCACGACCACGTCGTGGATGCCGCACGCGCGCAGGGTCTCGAGCTGTCGATCCAGGACGGTTCGCCCCTTGATATCCAGGAGACACTTCGGCCGGTCCTCGGTGAGCGGGAGCAGGGATTTGCCCGAGCCGGCGGCGATAATGATCGCCTTGACGTTGCCCGCCGTCCGCGGAAGAAACTCGGCCTCGATGGCCTTGAACTCCGAGACGCCGACGTACCGGTAGATCTCCTCGAGGGGCACGATCGTGGGGACGACCGACTGCAGGTGCTTGGTGCGCTGGAGGACCTCGAGGGTCTCCCGCATGCCCTTGACGGCGCCGCGGAGGACCTGGTTTGCAAAGATGACCAGCTTGACGCCGGCGGCCTCCAGCTCCTCAAACCTCACCGAGGGGTAGAGGGTCGGGACGACGACGACGGGCTTGGAACCGTCCCAGCGGGCCATGAACCCCAACACCTCGGCGGCCGTGGGGGCTTTGGAGTGGACGAGGATCATGTCGGCCCCGGCCTCAGCGTAGGCGTGAGCCCGCTTCAAGGCCTCGGCCATGCCCCAGCCGGCGATCAGCGCCTCCGTGCGGGCGATCACCGAGAAGTCCGGGTCCCGCTGGGCCCGCTTGGCCGCCCGGATCTTCCCCGCGTGTTCTTCGACCGACGCCAGCTCCCGACGCACCCCGGGATAGAGGCTGCACGTCTTGGGAAACACGTTATCCTCGATGCTGATTCCGGCGATCCCGGCCTTCTCGTACTCCTCCACGGTCCGGATGACGTTCACCGCGTTGCCGTAGCCGTTATCGCAGTCGGCGATGACCGGGATGCTGACCGCGTCGTGAATGTACCGCGCCGCTTCCACGTTCTCGGTCATGGTCAGAAGGTTGACGTCTGGCATGGCCCGCTGGGATGCCGCGACCGTGAAGCTGGAGGCCCAGACCAGGGGGAAGCCGGCCGCCTCGATGAGCTTGGCGGAAAGGGCGTCGTGGGCGCCGACGGCGGCGACCAGGCCCGGTCGATCAAGGAGTTCCCGGAGCTTCCTTGCCTTGGTCACGCTAGTTCTTGGCAGTTCCTTTGCTCTTGGTTTCTTCCTCGAACATGAATTCCTCTTGCTTGGTCTTCATCTTCTTCACCAGCTCCGCGTAGGAAGAGGTCTGGATGATCTTGTTGAACTGGGTACGGTAGTTCGAGACCAGGCTCACCCCCTCGATGGAGATGTCGTAGACGAGCCAGCGGTCCGCTCGCCGGAGGAGGCGATAGTCGACCGGGACCTCCTGCCCCTGTTTGGTGACGATCTTGGTGAACACGGTGGCGAGGTCTCCGTCGAGCTGCTCGCGGGCGTACTGGATCTTCTCCCCGCCGTAGAGCTCGATCTTCGAGATGTAGGACCGCTCGAGGAGGTCGCCGAAGAGCCCCACGAACTCCTGCCGCTCCTTGTCCGTGCGGCCCTGCCAGTGACGCGCCAGCGAGCGCTTGGCGGTCTCGGCGAAGTCGAAGATGTCGTTCGCCACCTTGCGGACGGCCGCCCGGCGCTCCCTGGTCTTGCCGTCCACCTTGAGGGCCGGATCCTCCAGGATCTTGATGACCCTGTTGATGGAGGATTTCAGCTGGTCTGTGGGGGCTCCCCCCAGCGCCTCGCGGGCTCCGAACAGCGCCAGCACCCCGGCGAGGATGAGGCTGAGACGGCGGTAACGGATCATCGGGTGACCTCCGCGTTGACGGATTCGTGTTCCTCGGCCACGAGGGCTCTGATCCCTTCCACATCCCGGCCCGCCGCGTGATCGAGCCGGGCGACACCCATCTGGTAGCTGAAGACCGCCTGGAAATAATCCGCCCGGGTCTTGGCCATGGCGAGCACAGCGTCCGCCAGATCCCTGGTCTCGCCGATCCCCAGGTCGAAGTTGGCGAGAGCCGTCACCACCCACTTCTTGGCGTTCGCGTAGGCCTTTTCGAGGGCCTGCACGTTCTGCTTGGCCTCCTGCAGCTCGCCATACGCCTTCTGGACCTCAAGGGGGATCCCTTCCTCCGCAACCGTCTGAAGGGACTTAAGCTTGCCCACCTCGGCCTGAGCCTCCCGGATCTTGCCCGCGGTGATCCCGAAGTCCGTATCATATTTGAGCCCCACCACAGGGCCGATGTACGAGTGCCGCAGAGGGTCCTGGACGACCGCGTTGTTGAGGACCCGGTCCCGATTCGGGGCGTAGGCCACGGACCCCTGGATTCCGAAAAAGATCGTCGGCCAGTACTGGGCCCGGGCAGCCTCGACCAATGCCTTCTTGGCGCGAAGTCCCTCGCGGAGCTGGATGAACTCCGGGCGATTCCGACGGGCCTCCTCGATGTAAAAATCGACCCCGGGAAAGTCCTTCAGGTCCGCCACGAGCTTCTCCTCCGCCGCGTCCACGTCCGCGTCCGGGCTCTGCCCGGTCCAGGTCCTGAGCGCCTCCTTCGCGAGGGCCACTCCGCGGTTGGCGAGGTTCAAGTTCTTCTCCAGCTCGCCCTGGAATGTGCGCAGCTTGAAGAGATCCTGCTCCGAGGCGAACCCCCCCTCCAGGAGCAGCTCGAGCCGGTCCGCAGCCTTGAGGAGCTGCTCGTGCAGGTCGGCGAGGAGGGCCTTGAGGTCTTTGAACAGGAGAAGCCCGTAGTAGGCCTCGCGCACACGAAGCGCGACGTCGCTGGCCGTCTTCTCGACCCCGGCCCGCCCGGCTTTCACCCCGTGCTCCGCGGCGGCCCGTAAATTTGAGATCAGCCCGAACGTGTAGATGGGTTGGATCAGGAGGAGGTCGGCGCTGCCGTACGCCGAGGTCACGCCCCCCTCGCGGACGTTGACGGACTTCAGCTCCTGCGAGAGCCCGGATGGGTCCCGACGCTCGGCCTCGGGGGAGGGCCCGACCACGCCCACCGCGGTAATCTGGGGGAGGCGAGCCGCGTCGGCTTGCTGCTTCTTGCCGAGGAGGGCCTCGACGTCAAAGGTCCCCGACTTGACCTCCGGGCTCCGGGTCACCGCGATCTTGACGGCGTCGCGGAGCGTCAGCATCACGCGCGTCGAGTTGGGTTCCTGACCTCGCGCCGGCGCGACGATCCCGACGAGAAGGAGGGCCGCCGCCCCGACAGCCCCCGCTCGAACGCCGCATCGCGCACGCATCGAACGCCCCAAGCTGCCTAAATAGCGCCCCACGATTTGGAGGGGTCGCGCGCCGCGGATGCCCTGCAGAGCGAATCCGACGAGCCGTAGCGGGCGGCGAAGCGCAGGTGGCCGAAGCGCTCTGAGCGGCTCAACGACGTTGGGCCGCGAAGACGACCCCCCGCCTCGGGGGGATGGGGGGGCCAGCGAAGGCGCCCGAGCGAGCCAAGCCCGTCGAGGCGAGGAGGCCTGAAGCGAGGCAGGGCACCGCGGCGCACGGCTCGCGCTGACTCGTGATCACTCCAAATCATGACAGCCTATTTAGACTTTCCCGAAAATGTATTTGGAGAGCAGCTCTTCAAAATCCACCGGGGCCTCCACCTCCCGGATGCGCCCGTTGGGCTGGATCAGCCGCTCCGAACCCCCCGGGTTGATCCGGATGTATTTCTCGCCGATCAGCCCCTTGGTTTTGATGGAGGCGATCGCGTCTTCCTGCAGCTTCACGTCGCCTCGGATCCGCATGAGGACCCGGGCCTGGTAGTCCGCGAGGGTGATGGCCTCGACGCGCCCGATCTCGACTCCGGCGATCTCCACCGCCGAGCCCGGCTTCAGGCCTCCCACGGAGGGGAAATCAGCCGTGAGCTGATAGCCCCGTCCTCCGAGGAACTCGACCCTGCCGAGTTTAACCGAAAGCCAGCCCAATGCCAAGATGCCAATTATGACGAAGATGCCAACCCCTAGGTCCAGTGCCGACCGGCGCATTCCCCAGTCTCCTTACATGACGCCAGGATTACGTTGCGCGGATGGGTCCCTCGATTTCCCCCCGGATGAACTGCTGGACGACGGGGTTGGCGGACCCCTGAATCGCCTGGGGATCCCCGGTCTCCACGATGACACCCTCGTGGAGCATCGCCACCCGGTGGGCGATCTGGAAGATCTCGGGAATCTCGTGGCTCACCATGACCGCGGTGAATCTGAACTTCCGATGGAGATCCAGGATGAGGTGGTGGATCGCGTTCACCAGCACGGGATCCAGTCCGGTGGTGGGCTCGTCGAAGAAGACGATCTCGGGTTCGGTGACCAGGGCCCGCGCGATGGCCACGCGCTTGCGCATCCCACCCGAGATCTCCTCGGGGTACTTGTGCCCCATGCCGGTGAGCCCCACTTGGGCCAACTTCTCTTCCGTCCGGGCCGCGATCTCCTGGGCCGAGAGGGTGGTCTTCTCCCTGAGCGGAAACGCGACGTTGTCGAAGACCGTCATGGAGTCGAAGAGCGCCCCGCCCTGGAATACCACGCCGTAGCGCTCGCGAACCTGATCCAGGGCGCGACCTCGGAGCTGGGTGAGTTCGACGCCGTCCACCCAGATCCGGCCGGCGTCGGGGTGGAGCAGGCCCAGGAGGTGTTTCAGGAAGACCGACTTCCCGCCGCCGCTCCGGCCGATCACGATCATGATCTCCCCGCTCAGGACTTCCAGGCTCACGCCCTGCAGCACGCGCTGGGCGCCGAAGGCTTTGTGCAGGTTCTCCACCCGGATCACGGCAGGACCGACCCCAGGAAGTAGTCCCAGACCAGGATCAGGACCGAGGAGAGGACCACCGCTTGCGTGGTGGCGCGTGACACGCCCTCGGCCCCGTGCCCCGTGTAGTACCCCTTGTAGGCGCAGACCCAGGTGACGATCACCCCAAAGCTGAGCGACTTCCAGAACCCGGTCATGATGTCGGCCATGTCCACGAAGGTGCGCATCTCCCCGAAGTAGGTTCCCTCGGAGAGCCCGAGGAGCCTCACCCCTACGAGGTACCCTCCGAAGATCCCAACGACATCGAACATGGCGGTCATGAGGGGGAAGGTGATGAGCCCCGCCACGATGATCGGGACGATCAAGTAGCGCATGGGGTTCAGCGCCATGACCGTGAGGGCGTCGATCTGCTCCGTGATCCGCATGATCCCGATCTCGGCCGTCAACGCCGACCCCGCTCGTCCGGTCACCATGAGCGCGGCGAGGACCGGCCCCAGCTCCCGGATCAGGGACAGGGCCACCGCGGGCCCCAGGAATGCCTCGGAGCCGAAGCGCTCCAGGGTGAGGAAGACCTGGAGTCCCAGCACCATCCCCGTGAAGGCGCCGGTGAGGACGATGACCGAGAGGGAGCGGAAGCCGATGAAGTGAATCCGCTGCAGGAGCTGGCCGACCTTGAAGGGCGGGACGAAGGTCCAGGCGCCGGCTTGGCCCAGGAAGAGGCCGAATCGGCCGAGGGACTCGACGATGTCGAGGGAAACGCGCCCGAGTGATTCGATCGGGTGAAGCAGCGCTGGCGCGGTCCCCCTGTTCATCACGCCTGCGTGCGACGATAGACCCCCAACGCCCACAGGGGAAAGTACTTGGCGTAGAAGTGGTACTTCAGGTAGAAGACGCGCGGGAAACCGGTGCCGTTCCAAAACGGGTCTTCCCAGGAGCCGTCGGCCAGGTGCGTGTCCAGGAGGTAGCGGATCCCGCGCGCCACGGCTGGCCCCGAAACCCGTCCGCTGGCGAACAGCGCGAGGAGCGCCCAGGCCGTCTGGGACGGGATGGAGACGCCGACGCCGGCCAGCCCCGGATCCTGATAGCTCTCCAGGGTCTCGCCCCAACCGCCGTCTGGGTTCTGCACCGACTCGAGCCACCTGACCCCATTCTGTACGTAGGGTTCGGAGAGATCCTCGCCGATGGCCCGGAGGCCCCGGAGGACCGACCAGGTGCCGTAGACGTAATTCACGCCCCAGCGCCCGTACCAGCATCCGTCCTCGCGCTGCGTCCCTTTGAGGAACTCGATGCCGCGCCGCGCGGGAGCGAAGTCCGCGCGGTAGCCCCGGGTGCCCAGGAGCTCCAGGGCCCGGCCGGTGAGGTCCTCCGTGGAGGGGTCGAGCAGGGCCCCGTGATCGGCGAAGGGGATGTTGTTCAGGACGAGGCGCCGGTTGTCGGCGTCGAAGGAGCCCCAGCCGCCGTCCTTCCCCTGCATGGCCAGCACCCACTTGAGCCCGCGGTCAACGGCCGCCTGCTTCCGTGCCGGATCGGCGGCTTCGATCTTGGAGAGCGCCATCATGACCATGGAGCTGTCGTCCACGTCCGGGTAGAAGTCGTTCCCGTACTGGAAGGGCCATCCTCCGGGGGGCGCATTCGGTCGCTTGATACTCCAGTCGCCGGGCACCAGAATCTGCCGGTCCATCATCCACTGGGCCGCGCGCTGGAGGCTCGGATGGTCGGGCGCCAGGCCCGACTCCACGAGCGCGTTGGACGCCAGCGCCGTGTCCCAGACCGGCGAGACGCAAGGCTGGTAGTGAAGGGTGTCGGCCTCCTCCACGGCCAGAGCCTCGATCTCCTTGAGCTGGCCCTGGATGAGGGGATGGGGTTCGGGATAGCCGAGGCAGCGGAGCGCCAGCACCGCGTTGGCCATGGCCGGGTAGATGCCGCCCAGCCCGCCCGGCGCCGCGAGGCGCTCCTCGAGCCACTGGCGGGCGGTCTCCACGGCGCGGTCCCGCAACGGGCGGGCGCCGAGCCGCTCGTAGAACTTCAGCATGTTGTCGACCGCGATGAAGAAGTTCTTCCAGGAGATCGGCTGGCGGGTCTTCTGGAAGCTGATCTTGGCCCGCTCGCGCGGGACCGGCCAGAGCTCGTCGAGGCGGAGCTCCGCGGGAAGCCGCTTGACGGGCTTCCTGTCCATCAGGATCAGGAGCGGGACGATCACCGTCCGCGACCAGTAGGAGACCTCGTAGATGTTGAAGTAGAACCACTGCGGGAACAGCATGACCTCCACCGGCATCGCCGGCACGCCCTTCCACGGGTACTCGCCAAAGAGCGCGAGCGTGATCTTGGTGAAGACGTTGGCCTCCACCGGCCCGCCAGCGCCCCGGATCAGCTCGCGCGCCGCCGCCATCGCCGGGTCCGTGGAGGGGACGCCGGCCAGCTTCAGCGCGAAGTAAGTCTTGATCGTCGCGGAGAGATCGAGGGGGCTGCCCTCATAGAGACCCCAGCCGCCATCGGGGGTCTGTCTGGCCCGGAGGTAGCGGATCGCCTTGGCCTCCCGCTCACGGTCCACGCGATCCAGCAGATGGCAGAGCAGGAGGTATTCGGAGGTGATGGTCGTGTCGGCCTCAAGCTCCCCGACCCAGTGGCCATCGGGCGCCTGGCTGGAGAGGAGGAACGCCCGGGCTCTTTCGATGGCCCCGTCCAGCTCGGCCACGGTCGGATTGGGCTTCGACATGGCGCTCGCCATCCTACCACAAGCGAAAGAAAATCAACAGGATCAACATCCTTCAGCCCGGCGGGGCGTCGACTTTGACCTTGAAAACCCGCACGGCTTTCAGTATCGTGTGTGAGACCTGCGAGGATTCCCCGTGAGCGATCTGACAAGTCTTGTCATCGGGACCATTGCCCTTCGGCCGTACGTGTTTCTCTTCTTCGCCGTCTATCTGCTGGCCGGGACTCGGGATCTCGGCGTTGGGCGCGCGCTGGCCTTTACCGGCTGGGCGTGGGGGGTGGCCTTTCTTGCGGAGTTCTCGTCCACTCGCAGTGGGGTCCCGTTCGGGCTCTACCACTACACGGAGGCCACGCGCGGGCAGGAGCTGTTCCTCGCCAACGTGCCGGTGATGGACTCGCTCTCCTTCACGTTCCTCGCCTACGCCTCCTTTTCCCTGGCCCGGCTGCTCCTCGCCCGGAGCCAGGGCGTCTCCGTCGTGCTTGTCTCGGGGCTCCTGATGATGCTCCTCGACGTCGTGATCGATCCGCTCGCAGTCCGCGGGGACCGGTGGTTCCTCGGTCGCATCTTCTCCTACCCGGAGGGGGGCGTATACTTCGGCGTCCCGCTCTCCAACTTCCTCGGCTGGGCCATCGTGGGATGGGTGATCGTCGGAGGGTTCGGGGGCGTGGCCCGGCTCACCACGGGAGCGCCCTCTCGGACGGTCGGGGCCCGGCGTCGCGGGCCGGTGCTCGGGGCGGCACTCTACTACGGGGTATTGATCTTCAACCTGGCCGTCACCTGGTGGATCGGTGAACCGATGCTCCTGGCCGTGGGCACCCTCCTCCACGCCGCCGCCGCGGCTCTTCTGCTGTCGTTCCTGCCGCGCACACGAATGGGCCTGACCGACGACACAACCACGAGCCACCCGTTGCCCGCTTCGAGCGCCGGCTTCGCCGGCGCCGCCCTGGGGGGAGGAATCGGAAGGGGGGCGAAGTCCCCCTCCGAGGTGAGATGATGAGCGTCCCAGCGTCTCAAATGTGGGCCGTGGCGTCATACGTGATAAAGCAGAAACTGCGCGGGCGGAAGCGGTATCCGCTGGTGTTGATGCTGGAGCCGCTGTTCCGATGCAATCTGACGTGCGCGGGGTGCGGCAAGATCCAGTATCCGGCGCAAATTCTGAGGAAGCAGCTGTCGGTCGAAGCCTGCCTGAAGGCGGTGGACGAATGCGGGGCTCCCATCGTGAGCATACCCGGCGGAGAGCCGCTCATGTATCCGCAGATCGGCGAATTGGTGGACGCCCTGGTGAAGCGCAAGAAGTACGTGTACCTTTGCACCAATGCCCTTCTCCTGAAGGAAGAACTGGAGGCCGGTGTCTTCAAACCCTCCAAGTATCTGAGCTTCAGCATTCATATGGACGGCCTTCGTGCAGACCACGACGAGGCCGTGTGCCGCGACGGCGTGTACGACACGGCGGTGGAGGGGATTCGGGAAGCACTCAGGCGCGGCTTCCGGGTCACCACCAACACCACGCTCTTTGACGGCGCCAACCCGTTGCGGATGAGAGAGTTTTTTGACGAGATGATGACCCTCGGCGTGGAAGGCATGATGGTCTCGCCGGGCTACAGCTATTCCAAGGCCCCCGATCAGGAGCACTTCCTCCGCCGGAGCAAAACCCACGGGTTGTTCTCGGCAATGCTGTCCAATCCCAAGAAACAATGGAAGTTCAATCAGTCGCCGCTCTTTCTGCAGTTCCTCATGGGCAAGCACGACTACGAGTGCACGCCGTGGGGGAACCCCACGTTCAACCTCTTTGGCTGGCAGCGTCCGTGCTATCTCCTGCAGGAAGGCTATGCCGAGAGTTTCCAGGATTTGATGGAGAACACCCGGTGGGAGAACTACGGCAGGAAGAGCGGCAACGAGAAGTGCCTGGACTGCATGGTCCACTGCGGCTTCGAGGCCACGGCAGTGGATCAGACCTTCAGTAGCTGGCAGGGCTTCCGGGACACGGTCGTGGCCACTCTCACGGGCAAGCTCTGAGGGATGACTCTGGAAGGCTGGGTGCCAAAGCTGGGAGAGTACCTCGCCCTGGCCGAGGTCATCGATCTCGCCTTCGATTACCGGGGCAATACGACGGTCGTGAAGGTGGACGGATCTGAGGTGGAGGGCTACATCTTCAACCGAAATCGCCACGTGCCGGAGCCCTTCATTCAGATGTTCGACCTGGCGGGAGA
Organism: Candidatus Rokuibacteriota bacterium; assembly: GCA_016209425.1. Taxonomy (GTDB): domain Bacteria; phylum Methylomirabilota; class Methylomirabilia; order Rokubacteriales; family CSP1-6; genus JACQWA01. Next base: position 7,075 of record JACQWA010000107.1, on the reverse strand, counting down.
GCGACCCTTGAAGATCTTGTATTCGGAGATTCAGAACATCAAGTTCACCGGCAAGGACATGGCGGCGGGGAATTCCTGGATTGCCTGGCTCGAGCGAAAAGAGAAGGAAGCGGCGGAGAAAGCGCCGCGCCGGGACAAGGGGATGGAGTGACCGACGTTCTCGTCCTCACCGCCCTCGAGCTCGAGGCCCGGGCCCTGGCGCGCCAGCTGGAACTCCCGCGCTTCGTGCGCTTGTCCTTTCCCGCATACGAGCTCCGGCGAGGGGCGGGCCGGGTCCGGCTCGCCCCCGTCGGACTTCGGGCCGAGGCGCTGCCCGTCCGGTGGCCGGCCCTCGCCGGCGACCTCGTCCGCCCTCTCGTGATCTCCGCGGGGACCTGCGGAGCGCTGGCTCCGGAGCTGGGGATGGGCGACCTGATCCTCCCCGAGAGCGTCCTCGGGCTTGGCGGCGAACGATTGAACGTGACGCCCGGCATGCACGCGGCGGCCGTGAAGGTTGCGGGAAACGCGTGCACAGGAGTGCTGCTGACCAGCTCCGAGGTGATGGCGACCCCGGCGGCAAAGGCTGAGCGCTGGCACGCGACGGCCGCCTCTGCCGTGGACATGGAATCTGCCGTCATTGTCGCCTGGGCGGCCCGCCAGGGGTGCCCCTCCCTCGTCGTTCGCGCGGTCTCGGACACCGCCCGGCAGCACGTGCCCTCGGAGCTCGGCGTTGCGGTGACATCGGCGGGAAAGGTCCGAGCCGGCCGGGCTGTGGCGCTTTTCCTGACGCACCCCCGAGCCATCCCCCACGCCCTCCTTCTCCAGCGCGGCACCAGGCAGGCGCTCAAGTCCGTCGCCCGCGTGATCGCCGCGCTGGTCGCGTAACGGGGACGTGCTGGCGACGGTCGTGCCCGACCGCTCAGGTTCCGCCGCGCGCTTGCTACACGCGGCTCGAGCGCCGGCTTTGCCGGCGCAACTTTCGGGGGGGAGGGATCGGAAGGGGGGCGGAGCCCCCCTCCGAGGGTAGTCATGGATGTCTTGGTGACCGGCGGCAGCGGCTTCGTGGGGGCGAACCTCGTTCGGGAGCTCCTGAAGGACGGGCTCGGCGTGAGGGTTTTTGTCCGTCCCTCCAGCCATCGGAGCGCCTTGGAAGGCTGCAACGTCGAGTTCGCCGAGGGGGATCTCCTCGATCCAGCCTCTGTGAGGCGGGCGGTGGCGGGGATCCGCGTGGTCTACCACGTGGCTGCCGACTATCGCCTATGGGTCCCTGATCCCGAGGCCCTCTATCGGGCAAACGTGGAAGGAACCCGCCACCTTCTTGCGGCGGCGGCTGAGGCGGGGGCCGAGCGCCTCGTGTACACGTCCACGGTCGGGACCCTCGGCATTCCCAAGGACGGAACCCCCGGGAACGAGGCGACGCCGGTCTCCCTCGCCGACATGGTCGGTCATTACAAGCGGTCCAAGTTTTTGGCCGAACGGGTGGCCGAGGAGTGGGCGGCGCACGGGCTTCCCGTGATCATCGTCAACCCGTCGGCGCCCGTGGGGGCGTGGGATGTGAAGCCGACACCGACCGGACGGATGATCGTGGATTTCCTCCAGCGGAAAATGTTTGCCAGCTTGGATACGGGGCTGAACGTGGTCCATGTCCGGGACGTTGCGCGGGGGCACATCCTGGCGGCGCAACGGGGACGGATCGGGGAGAAGTACATCCTGGGAAATCAGAACCTCTCGCTTCAGGAAATCTTCGAGATCCTCGGGCAAATCGCCGGATTGCCCGCGCCACGCTTCAGGATCCCGTACCCGCTGGCCTGGCTCGGCGCGACCACGATGGAGGGGTGGGCGCGGGTTGCGGGCGGGGAGCCCCGCGTTCCGCTGACGGCGGTGAGGATGGCCAGGAAGCGAATGTACTTCGACGCGTCAAAAGCGGTGAGGGAGCTCGGGCTTCCCCAGACGGCGGTGGAGGACGCGCTTCGGGACGCGGTCGAGTGGTTCGTGGCCCGCGGGCATGCGGCCGTGAGCCTTCCGCCTCGGAGCCGGGTATTGGGAGGAGCGGCGCGGGGGACCCGGCGATGAAAAACGCGACCGAATTCTGCTCAACGTTGACCCGCAAGAGCCGGTCCAACTTCTACTACGCCTTCCTTTTTCTGCCGCGGCCGCAGCGGGAGGCCATCTACGCAGTCTACGCCTTCTGCCGGATCGTCGACGACGTCGTCGACCTGGGTCAGGACCCCGAGGTCCAGCGGAAGGAGCTGGCGTACTGGCGCGGGGAGGTCGCGCGGTGCTTCGAGGGAACTCCCAGGGAGCCCGTGAGCCAGCGGCTCTCCCAGGCGGTCCGGGCCTTTCCCATCCCTCGATCGGCTCTGGAGGAGATCATCAACGGGGTCGAGATGGACCTGGACCGCTCGGCGTACGAAACGTTCGAGGAGCTCTACCCCTATTGCTACCGGGTGGCCGGAGCGGTGGGGCTCTGCTGCGTCGAGATCTTCGGCTACGCCGATCCGGGCGCGCGCGACTACGCGGTGAACCTCGGCGTTGCCCTCCAGCTTACCAACATCCTGCGTGACCTCCAGCCGGATGCCCAGCGCGGCCGGATCTATCTCCCCCGGGAGGATCTGCGCCGCTTCGGGGTGGGGCCCGAGGATCTGCGCAGTGGCCGCTACAACCCCCAGTTCGTGGAACTGATGGGGTTCGAAGCGCGTCGGGCGCGGGCGTTCTATCGGCGGGCCTGGGAAACCCTTCCCCAAAGAGACGCGCGTCGGCTCTTTGCCGCGGAGATCATGGGGCGCATCTACTTCGCCCTCCTCCAGACCATCGAGGCGCGCCGGTATCGGGTCTTCGACCGCCGCCTCTCCGTCCCCTTCCCGACGAAGCTCGCCATCGCGCTCCGGTGCTGGGCCGGCGCTCGGCTGGGGGCGGGCGCTGCGCGACCCGAGGTGGCATGAACGCCGCCGTGTACGTGGCTCCGGGTGTGGTCGTCCTGCGCGAGTGGCCGATGCCGTCGATCGGCCCCGGGGAGCTGCTGCTCAAGGTCCGCGGCTGCGGCCTCTGTGGTTCCGACATCGCCAAGATCCGCTCGGCCACGGTGACCCCCCCGGCGGTTTTTGGCCACGAGGTGGTTGGCGATGTGGTCGCGGTCGGGCCCGGCGTCAGCGAGTTCGAGATCGGCGATCGCCTGGTGGTCGCCCACCACGTGCCGTGCTTTGCCTGCCACTACTGCCGGCGAGGCAGCCCCTCCATGTGCCGGGGGTTCAAAGCGGTGAATCTGGATCCCGGAGGGTTCGCCGAGTACCTGCGAGTCCCCGCCCCGAACGCGAGGCACGCGGCGTTCAGGGTTCCGAAGGCGCTCAGCGATGAGACCGCCTCCTTTTGCGAGCCGCTGGCGTGTTGTCTCAGGGCTGTCAAGCGGGCGACGACCCACGCCCCAGGGGGGGTGGGGGCCCGGCCCGGCGACCTGGCTTGGGTCATCGGGCTCGGGTCTGTCGGGTGCCTCTTCGTGCAGCTGCTGCGCCGTGCCGGCGTGACGGTGCTGGCGTCCGATCCGCTGCCGGCGCGGCTCACCCTGGGGCGGAGGTTCGGGGCGGAGGTGTTCCGGGGCCCGGAGGCCTTGGAGGAACGGGCGCGGGAGCTGACTGGCGGGCGGGGGGTGGATCTGGTCATGGTCACGGGTGGCGGAGCGTCCATACTCCGGTCTGCGCTTTCGGTCGTGAGGGACGGCGGGGCCGTTCACTTCTTCGCCGGAGGCGAGGGCGATGAGCTTTCGCTTCCGCTTGACGCGCTCTATCAACGGGAGCTGACGCTCACGGCGACGTATTCCTCTTCCCCCGGCGAGCTGGGGGAAGCGTTCGACCTCTTGGTGCAGGGCCAGGTCCAGGTGGAGGGGCTCGTCACCCACCGCCTGCCCCTCTCCCGCCTCGCCGAAGGGGTGGCGCTCGCCCTTGATCGACGCGCCGTCAAGGTCTTTGTGACGACGGAGCCCGCATGAAGGCGATGGTGTTCTACGGCCCGGGTGATCTGCGCTACGAGGAGATCCCCGTGCCCGTCCCGTCCCCGGGCGAGGCGCTCGTCAGGATCGAGGCGGCGCTCACCTGCGGCACGGATGTCAAGACCCTGCGCCGGGGGCATCCTGTGATGATTCCTCGGGTTCCCACGGTTTTCGGGCACGAGCTGGCCGGGAGCGTCGTGGCCGTGGGCCGGGGAGTGAAGGCGGTGCGCGAAGGCGATCGCGTGGTGGCGGCCAACTCAGCCCCATGCGGCGAGTGCCCTGCCTGCCGCAGTGGTCGCGCCAACCTCTGCGAGGACCTCCTCTTCGTCAACGGCGCCTACGGAGAGTACATCGCGCTGCCACCCCGACTCGTCGAACAGAACCTGGTGCGGCTCGGTCCCGATCTGCCCGCCCCCCGCGCCGCCTTCGCCGAGCCCCTCGCCTGCGTGCTCGGGGGAATAGAGCGGGGGCGAGTGGAGGCCGGGCAGACCGTGGCGGTCTTCGGCCACGGGCCGTTGGGGTGTCTCCTGGCGATGGCGGCGGTGGCGCGGAAGGCCCGCGTCCTCCTGGTCGGGAAATCCGGCTGGCGCCTGGATCGTGTCCGCGGCCTCGGGGTGGCCGATTGCCTCGATGCGACCCAAAGCTCCAGCGTGGTGGGAACGATCAGGGAGATGACAGCCGGCCGCGGCGTGGACGTGGCGGTCGACGCCACCGGCCTCCCCGAGGTGTGGGAGCAGGCTGTTGAGTCGGTGGCCCGGGGGGGGACCGTGGTATTCTTCGGAGGGTGTGCCCTTGCGACCGCCATCCGGCTGGACACTCGCCGGGTGCACTACGAGGAGCTGACCTTGACCGGGGCCTTCCACCACACGCCGGAGCTGATCCGGCGGGCCGTGGAAATGCTGGATGGGGAGGCGGTGGTGCCCGACCGCCTCATCACCCACCGGATGGGCCTCCCTGAAGTTCCGAAGGCGCTCGAGCTCATGGCCCGAGGTGAGGCGCTGAAGGTGTTGATCGATCCGCGGGGTACCGGAGATGCGAGGTGATCCGCGCGCGGGCATCCCTCGCGCTGCTCGCGCTCCTCTGCTGCGCGGGCCCCGCCGCGGCAGCCGACCCGGCCGACGAGTTCAAGCGGGGAACCACGCTCGTCTCGTTCCAGGTCGGAGGCGGGGTCCAGAACAATCTCGAGGGGCATACCCGCATCTCCGACATCTCGTTCGTCAACGCGACGCCGCGGCTGTCCGTCCTCCCGCTGGATCCGATCGGGGACGGGTTCTGGAAGGGGTCCCTGGAGACCGGGCTGGAGCCGTGGTTCCAGTACTATTTGGAGCCTGCCACGGCGACCGCCGAGGGGCTGAAGGTCGCCCTGCGCTACCACTTTCTCTCCGCCTCCCCGATCTTTCCCTACCTGGAGGTGATGGCGGGAGGGGCGGGCACCAGCCTCAACGTCCGGGAGATCCGGTCGGATTTTACGTTCGTGCTGGAGGCGGGGATCGGGCTCGGCTATTTCGTGGCGGAGGGTGTGGCGGTGACCGCGGGGTATCGCTTTCAGCACATCTCGAACGGCAATGTCGAGTCGCCCAACCGCGGGTTCAACTCGGACACCGGCAGCCTCGGGGTGTCGTTCTTCTTCCGCTGAGCACGTGGGGATTGAACCTCGCAGCACCCGTTGGCTAAACTGGGCAACGCAGAGGTGAGCATGAGCAGCGAAGCGCTGAAAGAGATCGTCCTCGCCGGTCCCCGCGGCTTCTGCGCCGGAGTCGAGCGGGCCATCGACATCGTCGAGCTGGCGCTCCAGGTCTGTCCTTCCCCGGTGTACGTGCGCAAGGAAATCGTCCACAACCGCGACGTGGTGGAGGCGCTCCATCACAAGGGGGCGATCTTCGTGAACGAGCTCGAGGAGGTTCCCAACGGGGCCACCGTGATCTTCAGCGCCCACGGGATCTCCCCCGCCGTGCGTGAGGAGGCCAAGCGTCGGGGGCTCAGGGTGATTGACGCGACCTGCCCCCTGGTCACGAAGGTGCACCTCGAGGCGATCCGTTACGCCCGGGAAGGGTACTCCATCATCCTCGTGGGGCACGAAGACCACGACGAGGTCATCGGGACCACGGGGGAGGCCCCCGAGCGGATCCACGTGGTCTCCCACCCGGACGAGGTGGATACGCTGGACCTGCCGAATCCCGACAAGGTCGCCTACCTGACCCAGACGACCCTGTCCGTCGACGACACGCGGGAAGTCATTGAGGCCCTGCGCCGGCGCTTCCCGCGAATCGTTGGGCCGTCGAGGGACGACATCTGCTATGCGACGCAGAACCGGCAGGCCGCGGTCAAGGCCGTGGCCGGCGAGGTGGACGTCGTCCTGGTGATCGGCGCGGCCAATAGCTCCAACGCCAACCGCCTCCGGGAGGTCTCCGAGGCGATCGGGACCCGCGCCTACCTGATCAACGACATCCGCGAGATCAAGCCGGAGTGGCTCCGGGGGGGCACCCGCGTGGGCATCACCGCGGGCGCTTCCACCCCGGAGTTCCTCGTGACGGAGGCCGTGGAAGCCCTCAAGCGGCAGCAGGCCGTCCAGGTCCGCGAGGTTCACGTGGTGGACGAGGACGTGCGCTTCGGGCTCCCCCAGGAGTTGGAGGAGATCGCCCGCGAGACCGGAAAAACGCTCCCGCCCCGCATCGCCGCCGCCACCCAGGGACGGTAAGACCCGACTCGAAGACCCGCGGGGCGGCGGAAACGCCGCCTTTTCTCTTTTCGATGCCTAGCTCGCCCCTTTCTACCCTGTATCACTTTTTGGGCATTGCCTGCGGCTGAGCCTTCGCCATACTGAAGGGTCTCATGGCCTCCTGACTCGGCCTCGCTCTGGTTGAGACGCCCGCCGGAGCCCCCCGAGGCATATTCACATGGGCGCCTATTCAGGCATTGATGAGAAGGAGAGGTCGGCGATCTCTTCTCCTGCCGGCGCGCCAAAGCCCAGATTGCTTGACCGGGTGCGCCAGGCCATCCGCACTCGTCACTACAGCTACAAAACCGAGGAGGCCTATGTCGGGTGGATCAGGCGCTTCATCCTCTTTCACAATAAGCGGCACCCATTAGAGATGGGAGAGACCGAGATAGGCC
>JACQWA010000106.1 GCA_016209425.1 Candidatus Rokuibacteriota bacterium | reverse complement strand
TGATGGAATCCACCTCGCTCATCGGACCGCTGGCGTAGGTCTGGAACACCTCGATGTCCGGCGCGGCGCCCGCCGGCGCCGGGCCCACCACGAGCGCGGCCGCGCCGTCGCCGAAGATCATCCGGGACGTCCGCACCGTACCGATCTTGTCCGAGAACTTCTCGCCGCAGACCACGAGCACCGGGCGCTCGATCTCCTGGAGCAGACGCACCGCCTCGGCGAGCCCGTACGGCAGGCCCGCGCAGGCCGCCACGAGATCGCAGGAGGCATGCGTCTGGAAGATCCCCATCTGCCCCGACAGCCAGGTGGCCAGGGACGGCATCATCTTGGTGCTCGTGCACGAGCAGAAGAGCACCGCCCCGATCTCCTCCGGGCGGCGCCCGGACTTCGCCACGGCCCTCTGGGCCGCCAGAAGCGCCATGTGGTCCAGATCCAGCTCGGTGTACAGCCGCTGCTCGATCCCGGTCTTCTGCCGGATCTCCTCCGCCGTCATCGGCGACCAGCAGTATGCCGCGTTCCGGATCAGGTCGTCGTTGGTGCAGGCGAGTTCCCCCTTATACGCGGCGAGGGCCTCAAGACGCGGCATCACGGAGAACCGCCTGCGCACGTCCACCGGCGGATACGGGGCCAGGGGCTTCCGCGACTCCGCCGGGGCCGGCTTGCGGGGCCGGAGCCGGCGCCCACGCTTCACCCGGCGAATGAAGTCGAGAACGTCATCGCTCCGGGGATGAAAGACCACCACAAAGTCGTCATCGTGCAGCCTGCCCACCTCGGTCAGCCGGGTCTTCTCCCGATCCCACCGGTACTGGTTGTGCAGCACCATCGCCTGCCGCAGCAGGGCTTCGAGTTCTGGCGCCCGGTGCGTGCATTCGATGATGTCGTCATGGCTGTACCCCGGGTAGTCCGGCTCGTGAATCAGGAGGTGGTAGGTCAGGTTCCGGGGATCGGCCAGGATCTCCGGGACCGTCGGCTTGATGGCCGGGAGCTCCGCGCCGCGCCCTTCTTGTGGCGGAAGACGTCGACCAGGATGCGGAAGATCTTGTCCTCCGTCCCTTCGTCCCAGGTCGGCGGGAGGGCCGGGTAGCCACTTTCGATCACGGCCGTCGGCTCGGCTCCCTCCCACGCTTTGAACACCGGCAGGAAGACGTCGTCGCGGTGCCGGGGCACGTCGCGCCAGCGGCTGGGACGCTTCTCGTACATCGTCATCGCGTAGCGGTTCACCCAGAAGAGGTTCAGCGCCAGGTCCCGCAGCAACTCATAGCGCCCCCCGTAGCCCCCCGACTCCACCCGGGCGACAATGTCCGTTTCCGTGGGGGCCTTTTCCTCGAAATCCCGCCTGATGACGGCCGCGAACTGCTCGAGCGTCTCGAAGACCGCGAAGTCGAGCTCCGGGAAAAAGTTGAAGGGGAAGACGAGGTGACCGTAGCGGTTGACGATGAACGGTTTCATGGCCGTATCGCCTCCGGGGACGGACTGGCCGTGAAGCTCAGGATCGCTTCGCACCAGCGGGCCACCCCCAGGAGCCGAGCCTCCGCGAAGGGTCCGGCGACGAGCTGAATGGCCAGCGGCAGGCTGTCCGGGGCGAGGCCACTCGGCAGCGCGATGGCGGGAAACCCGGTGAAGCTCCACGGAGCGCAGAGTCCCGGATCGCCGGTCCAGTGGAGTCCCTTCGGGGCCGTCGTCGGGGCCACCGGCATCAGGAGCGCGGCGTACCGTTCCAGGAGCGGGCGCATCTCCTCCCGGAACTGCCGACGGGTCTGCTGAGCGCGGACGTACTCGACCCCGGGAATGGCCAGCCCCTCCTCGATGAGTCCGCGGATCTTGGGACGGTAGGAGTCGGCGTAGCGGCGAAAGCGCGCGCGATGGAAGGTTGCGGCCTCGACGCGCATGACGAGCTGCCCGGCCTCGTGGATCGCCTCGGCACCGGGTGGGAGCGAGACCTCCTCGACGATGGCCCCGGCCTTCTGAAACGTCACCGCCATTGCCTCCAGGTGGGCGTTCACCTCCGGGCTGGCCTTGTCGCTGAACAGCCGACGGGGGAGCCCGAGGCGTGGCGGATGCTCCCTCCGAACGAGAGCGCCCGGGTAATCCGCGGTCGGGACGGGCGCCGAGTGCGGGTCCGCCGCGTCGTAGCCGGCCAGCACCAGGAGGGCCACCGCAGCATCCTCCACGTCCCGGGTGAAGATGCCGATGTGGTCCAGGCTCCACGCCAGCGGGATCACCCCCGCGGCGCTGATGCGGCCGTGCGTCGGCTTGAGGCCCACCACGCCGCAGTAGGCTGCGGGGCGCAGTGTGGAGCCCACGGTCTGGGAGCCCAGGGCCAACGGGATCATCCCCGCGGCCACCGCCGCCGCCGAGCCACTCGAAGATCCTCCCGGCGTGTGCTCCGGATTCCATGGGTTCCGCGTGACGGCCGGGTCCGCGTATGCGAACTCCGTGGTGGCGGTCTTTCCGAGAATCACGGCGCCGGCTCGCCGGAGCCTCGCGACGGTTTCGGCGTCGGCGGAAGGGTGCTCGTGGGCGAAGGCGCCGGCCCCGGCGGTCGTCACCATTCCCGCCACGTGGTAAATATCCTTGACCCCGACGGGAACGCCGTGGAGTGGCCCTCGAAAGCTGCCGGCCCGGGCCTCCGCTTCCAGCTCCCGCGCGGCCGTCAGGGCGCCGTCGCGATCGACGCGAACCCACGCGAGGACGGCGGGCTCGACCTCGGCGATCCGGGCGAGGCAGGCCTCGACGACCACCACCGGGGAGACCACTCCCGCGCGGATCCGCTTGGCGATCTCGCTCGCCGTCATCAAGCTTTCAGCCATCGTTATCGGGTCTCCTCACCCGGGGAGGCCGGAGGGATGCACCAGGGAGCGAAGCTTCGTCAGTGCAGCGCGTCCAGGACTTCCGCGACCACCTCATAGCGGCCAAAGGAAGGCACCAGGTAGGCACCCCCGTAGTGGCGACGCACCTCCCACAGAAGGATCTGGGCCATTTCGATTCCCATGTGGAGCGCCCTCTCCCCGGCCTCCCGCATCCGCGCTCGGGCGTGCTCGGGGATGCTGATCCCCGGCACCTCGTTGTGGAGGAACTCGGCGTGACGGTAGGAGTGCAGCGGCAGGATCCCCACGATCACCGGGATGGGCGGCTTCCCCATCCGGGCGAGAAAGCGGTCGAAGAGGTCAAGATCGTAGACCGGCTGGGTTTGGGCCCAGCGCGCGCCGGCCTCGACCTTGCGAAGAAGGCGCTGGATCTCCTTGTCCGGATCCTTGGCCGACGGGTTCAGGCCGACCCCGACGGAGAAGCCCGTCGGCTCGCCAATCGAGTTGCCGGTGGCGTCCCGTCCCTCGTTCATCCCGCGGATGATCCGGACCAGCCCGATCGCGTTCACGTCGAAGATGGCCGTGGCGTTGACGTAGTCGCCGGCCCGCGGCGGATCACCCTTGATGGCGAGAATATTCCGGATCCCCACGGCATGGGCTCCGAGCAGGTCCGCTTGGATCCCCATGAGGTTCCGGTCCCGGCAGGTGAAGTGCATGTTGATGTCCAGCCCCGTCGCATCCCGCACCAAGACCGCGGTCGGGAGGACTGACATCCGCACGCGTCCGAGCGAGCCGTCGTTGATATCGACGACCTCCACGCCCCGCTCTTTCAGGAGCTTGGCTCCCTGGACCAGCTTTTCGATGTTGTGGCCGCGAGGCGGATCCAGCTCGACGGTCACCACGAACTCGCCGGCCTCCAGCTTCCGGGCCAGGGGCGTGGGGGGCGCCGCGGTCCGAAGCGCGGGAGCTTCCTCCCTCACGGGCGGCGAAACGGACACGCGCCTGGCGCGGACCGCCGTGGGAACGTGACGGTCCACCGCCGCGCGCATCGCGCGGACATGATCGGGGGTGGTCCCGCAGCAGCCGCCGACGATCTTGGCCCCCGCCTGCAGCATCTTGAAGGCGTACTCGGCCATGTAGGCCGGTGAGGAGAGGTAGATGAGCCGCTCTCCGACCCGGCTCGGCAGCCCCGCGTTCGGCTGGATCGAGATCGGCAGCGCGCCGGCCTCCGGGAGCATCTGCTCCAAAATGTCATAGAGGACGCTGGAGCCGACGGAGCAGTTGGCGCCGATGACCTGCACCGGCAGCGCGCGGAGCGCGCGGGCCACCTCGACCGGGGCGCGCCCCGCGAACGTCATGCCCTCCTCGGTGAATGCCATCTGGGCGATGATCGGCAGATCGGTAATCGTCCGAACGGCTTCGACCGCCAGCCGGATCTCCCCGAGGTCTGAGAACGTCTCGACGATGAAGGCGTCCACGCCGCCCTCGAGGAGGCCCTCGGCTTGCTCGCGGAAGGCCGCCCGGCCTTCCTCGGCGCTGACCGTCCCGAGGGGCGCCAGATACTTGCCCAGGGGACCGATCGACCCGAGCACGAAGGCATCCCGGCCCGCGCGCTCGCGCGCGTCCCGGGCCAGCTTCGCGCCCTTCAGGTTGATCTCGCGCACGCGGGCCTCGAGGCCATGCACCGCCAGCTTGAATCGGTTCGCGCCAAAGGTGTTGGTCTCGATCAGGTCGGCTCCGGCGGCGAGGTACTCGGCGTGAATGGCCTGGATGAGGGTGGGGTTGTTCTCGTTCAGGACGTCGAAGCAGGCATCGAGCGGCACGCCGCGGGCATAGAGCATGGTCCCCATGGCGCCATCGCAGAGGAGCGGGCCCTCCGCGAGCCGGTCCAGGAACGGGCTCGTCCCCATCAGCCGACCCGCGCCCGGGATCGGAGCAACGACACGATCCGCCTCACCACCTGGTCCACACCCAGGCCCGTGGTCTCGAGCGCCAAGTGAGCCTGACGATAGAACGGCTCGCGCGCGCGACAGAGCGCGGCCACTTCCTCCTTGGGCTTGCCGTCGAGCATGGGGCGCGACCCGGATCGGAGCGCCCGCTCGTAGAGCGCTTCGAACTCCCCGGCGAGCCAGATCACCGTCCCCAGCGCCTTGAGCGTCTCCATCCGCCCCTCCCGGCAGGGAAACCCGCCGCCGGTGGCGATCACCTCCCCGCGCTTGAGCCTCAGCAGTTCCAGCAAGTCGGCTTCCAGCTCGCGAAAGCGGGCTTCCCCCCCCGTCGCGAAGATCTCCGGGATCGAGCGGCCTTCTTTGGCAACGATCAGGTCATCGGTCTCCACGAAGCAACGGCCCAGGCGCTTGGCCAAGAGCCGTCCCACGGAGGACTTCCCGGCCCCCATAAACCCGATCAGAACAATGTTCTCGCCGCCGTCCATCTGTGCAGAGCATGGTACCGCCGCGGCGCCGAGAACGCAAAGCGGAGGAGCGATCGGGCTCAGGCTCGGTGAACCATGCGCTCGGCGGGAGCGCGGCGGTAGGCGCACTCCTTCATCCAGCAACGACGGCACTGGGTGAAGTAGTGGTCCACCCGCGCGTCGGGCCCGAGCCCCACCAGGAACGAGATGCTCTTCGTCGGCGTCATGAAACACGCGCTGTTGAGCGCCACGCCGGCGAGACCGCCCGGACACAGGCTCCACAGCAGGCGCTGTTCGGAGACATCCCAGCCGGCGTAGCCGGGGCTGATGCGATTCGTGACGTTGAGCCGCTCGGGAATAGCGACCTGGCAGAGAAGGTCGTTGACGTACTCGGCCAGGCACTCCGTGGCGGCCGAGCCCACGCTGTCGAGCATCACGGCCAGGGGGAATTCGCGGACGTCGAAAAGCTCCCTCACCCGGCGCTCCAGCCGCTCCCCGATCGTGCACACGACGGTCCCAACGCTCTCGATCGGACCCCACAGCCGGCCAATCTCGGGGATGTGGAACTCGGCCCCCCCCGACAGCCTGATCGAATCGGGAGCCTGCTCGGATACGCGCACCGCCCGGTAGACCGCCCGGGGATCGATCAGATCCTCGCCCTCCTTGATGGCCCCCGCGTAGATCTCAACCACCTCGGGAGTTGGGGCATCCTCCCCCTTCTTGTAGCCCTGGAAGCGCAGGACCTCGGCGGGGTCGATCTGGAGTGGAACGTCCGACAGGACGACGGGCGTCGAATCGAGAACGGAGGAGATCACGTCTTCCGGGAGCGCACCACCTCGGCGATGCGGCGGATGTGCTCGGGGGTGGAACCGCAGCAGGAGCCGACGATGTTGCAGCCGGCGTCCAGGAGCGCGGGGTACTGGCGTGCCATTTCCTCGGGCCCCAGCTCATAGCTGACCCGTCCGTCCTTCATGACGGGAAGACCGGCATTGGGATACGCGATCAGCGGAGCGTCGGTGACCTGGCGCATCTCCCGGATGATGACGATGGCCCGGTCCGGGCCCCGCCCGCAATTCATGCCGACCACGTCCGCCCCCGCGCCCAGGAGCGTCTTGGCCACGTCGGCGGGGCTCTCTCCCCACATGGTCCGGTCGCGGGCGTGCTCCTCCTCGTACTGGAAGAACATTGTCGCCATCACGGGCAAATCCGCCACCGCCTTGCACGCCCGGATCGCCGCGGTGGCCTCCTGGGGGAACATCATGGTCTCCACCGCGAAGAGGTCCACGCCTCCTTCGGCCAGCGCCTCGGCCTGCTCCTTGAAGTTCTCGAAGTACTGCTCGTCGCTGGTATCGCCGAGAGGCTCGTACTCCAGGGGCAGATGGCTGGTGGGGCCGATCGACCCCGCCACCCACTTGCCGGGCGCGCACACCTCGCGCGCGAGGCGAGCGCCCTTGACATTGAGCTCTCGGGTCCGATCGGTGATTTTGTAGGCGCCCAGCTTGAGCCGCGTGCCACCGAACGTGTTGGTCTCGACAAAGTCCGAGCCCGCGTCGAAGTAGCCCTTGTGGATCCCGCGGACGACGTCGGCGTGGGTGTCGTTCCAGAGCTCGGGACAGGCGCCGTCTGCGAGGCCGGCGGCGAAGAGCATGGTCCCGTACCCCCCGTCGAAGACCAGGATCTCTCCGGCGCTGACCTGCTTGATCAATTCCCACCCGTTTGTCGGCATCCCGTCGCTACCTCCTCGCCTCGGCCGCCGCGTCCTTGCCGACGAGGGCTTTGGCCCTGACAACGGCAAGCGTCGAGTCCCTCGCATAGCCGTCGGCGCCGATCTCGTCGGCATACGCCTGGGAGACGGGGGCGCCGCCGATCATCACCTTGACCCGATCGCGGACCCCGGCCTTGGTCAGCGCGTCGATCGTCCGCTTCATAGCCGGCATCGTGGTGGTCATCAGCGCCGAGATCCCCACGATGCCCGCGTTATGCTCCTGCACCGCAGCCACGAACACCTCGGGCGCCACGTCGCGCCCGAGATTGTGCACCTTGAACCCCGCGCCCTCCAGCATCATGGCCACCAGGTTCTTGCCGATGTCGTGGAGGTCGCCCTGGGCCGTGCCGATCACCACGGTTCCCAGGTACTCCGCGGTCTTCGACGCGGTGATGAGAGGCTTCAGGAGATCCAGGCCGGCGTACATCGCGCGGGCGGAGAGAAGCACCTGCGGTACGTAGTACTCGTTCCGGCGAAACTTCTCCCCCACCACGTCCATTCCGGGGATGAGGCCCTTGAAGATGAGATCCTTGGGATCTATCCGGAGGTCGAGCCCCTCCCGGGTCTTCTTGGCCACGGTGTCCCTGTCGCCGAGGATCAGGGCGCGCGCCATGATCGGATAGTCAAAGTCGTTATCGCTCATGGATCTGCTCCCAACCCGGTGGTGCTGGGGCTTTTCTACCACAGGCGGGCGGACTTAGCAAGCAGAGGGCGCCAATGAAGGCGTCTCGGCGAGAAAAAAAGGAAGCGGATCAGTCTGATCCGCTCCGTCGTTGCGCTCCCAGAGCGTCCGGCGAGATTACTTCCCGCTTGGCTCCGGCAACGCCCGCGTCGCGGTCACCCCCCTAAACAACACCTTCAGGTCATCGGGACTGACCGGGAGCCGCCCGGCGTCCCGTCTGCCGCTCACCCGCGCGGCCTCATTGGCGCCGATCTGCTCGACGCGGCCCGTGCCGGCGAGGCGATTGGACACCCCCACCAGGCCGGAGAGGGTGATCACGCCCGTCTCCCCGGACCGGGCCTGCTGCTCCTCCGCCTCCTGCCACACCTCCAGAACCCCCAGCAATCCAAATACCCGTGTCTGGATCGGCCGCTCGACCGTTTCCACGATGAAGTCCGTGCCGCGCACCGAAGCCACCGCGTTACGCGTCCGCACCTCCACCTGCTCGCCCGGGCGCATCAGCATCCGTGCCACCGAAGCCCGCACCTTCCCCGAGAGGAGTTCCACCGTGTAGTGCATTCCCGCGGCCAGCGCTTCCTCGCGCAACTTCAGCCGCGAGAGCTCCCGCACCGTGACCGTCGTCTTGCCCCCCAGGAGCACCCGGGCCATCGCGTTCTTGGGCACCTCCACGACATCCCCCGAGAAGAGCGTGTCCCGGACCTTCAAGGGCTGAGGAG
Source organism: Candidatus Rokuibacteriota bacterium (assembly GCA_016209425.1). GTDB lineage: Bacteria > Methylomirabilota > Methylomirabilia > Rokubacteriales > CSP1-6 > JACQWA01. The sequence goes on along the minus strand of JACQWA010000106.1, from coordinate 25,158 downwards.
TCGCCGCCAGTCGCGTCACCGTTGCCGGCCCCGCCACCGCGGTCACCGTACCCGCGCCTTTCGGGCTCTCTGCGCCGGCGACCCCGAGGATCGCGGCACTCATCACAGCGAAGACCCCCGCCGCCAGCAGCCTAGGTGGTTTCCTCATTGACAGCGTCCCCTCTCAGCCTCGTCCCTGCTTCCTTCCCCGCGCCAACTGGGAAGAGGGAATTCGTTAAACTCCGGCGAAGCAGAATCTGTGCCAACCAATTTGCCCTCGCCCGCTTCATAACCTCGCGATTCCGTGGAGGTGAAAGAAAGCGCCCCGCTCTTCTCGGCCCAAATTGTCCATTGTTTCTGCCACGGTGACACGGCCATCTCCCAACGTTGTCGGCACCCCCCGGTGAGCGAACTCCTTCGCTCTCTCGCTGGCTCTTTGAATCTGCAGCGGACATGCCAGGAGAAGCGTCGAGGGCCGAATTTTCAGCCAGAGGAGGACCCGACGGGTGGAGGGAAAAAGCGCCGTGCTCCCCCAAGGGTCGTGGAGAAATCAAGCGACCCACCCGGCGGGATGACAGCGCGGCACTCGCTGCAAAAAGTTGACAGGCTTAGGCCCGGGGCATGTCAAACCAGACACAATCGGTGTCTGAATCTGTCAGCCTGCAGGTTCAGGTGGGCAGGGGCCGGTCTCTCTCGATGCCGTCAGGAGAGGCAGGCCGCCGAGCGTGATCAGGATTCACCCCTCGTGTTTCGGCGTTTGACGAAATCCTCGAGGAGGTTCTCGTCCTCCAGTGAGAGCCCGACAAAGGCGAATCCCGCGCGATCCTCGTCGGTCCAGATTACCCGGCCGTCAACCGCAAGCGGCTCGCGGAGGCCGGGAACGTCGATCCGGATCGCGACAATCCGATTGGCCGGGATGCGTTTGGGCAGGTTCCTTGCCGCCATCCCGGTTCGGCTGAGGTCCGTCATTGCGGCCGTGATGGAGATATCTTCGTCCACGATGGTGACCGGGGCCTCGAAGGAAGCGCGGGGAGCCTGACGCCCTTCTGCCTTCTCGACCGCATAGATCTTGACGGCCGTCTCCTTGCCCCTGACTTTCACCTCTCCCAGGTAGCGCGAGTAGAAGAGGTGCTTGACTTCCTCGTAGGTGCTTTGGCTCACCACGATCGGAGCGAGGAACTCCTTGGTCAGGCCTTCGAGGCGGGAGGCGAGGTTGACCGTGTCGCCGATCGCGGTGTACTCCAGCCGCTGCAGGGACCCGATCGTGCCGACCACGGCATCCCCGGTATTGATCCCCACGCCGTTGCGGAGACGCGCCCCGCACCTGGCCTCCCAGCGATCGGAGAGGGCCTTGACCCGGTCCTGAAATTCCAACGCGGTGCGCACCGCCTGCTCGGCGTGGTTGGGCTGGTCGAACGGCGCGCCGTACAGAGCCATGATCGCATCCCCGATGTACTTGTCCACGGTCCCGCCATACTTGAAGACGATCTCGGTCATCGCGGTCAGGTACTCCCGGAGCATCTCGACCACCTCCTCGGGGCTCAGCTTTTCCGAGAGAGACGTGAATCCGCGGATGTCCGAGAAGAGGACGCTGATCCGGCGGCGGCTTCCCACGAGGGAGCTTTCCTTCCGCGTGCTCAGGATCTCCTTGATGACGTCCGGCGAGAAAAATCTGGAAAGCCGGCGCTTCTCCCGCTGCTCCTGGATGAAGTTGACAACCACGGTGGTCCCGAAGCCGAGGAAGAGGGCGACTTGGACCGGGATCAGTTCCATCCAGAGGGAGAGACGGACGAAGACACCGAAGGCGAGCACGGCGTACGACACACCTGCCGCCAGCGTCAGGAGGAACGCCCGGATCGGGCGCATCAGGGAGGTGACGAGAGCCGCCAGGAGGGCGGCCACGAGGGCCAGGACCGCCCCCACGGAGAGCGGAACGCGGAACAGCCCGTTGCCCTGGAGGAGAGTCTCGACAACGTTGGCGTGGATCTCCACGCCGGGCATCTTCTCCTGCCCCGAGAAGGGGGTGGGAAATTCGTCGTGGAGGGCGGGGGCGGTCGCTCCCACCAGGACGATCTTCCCGGCGAACGTTTCTGGTTTCACCTCGCCATTCAGCACCTGGTAGTACGGGATGACGGGAAAGGTCCCCTTCGGCCCTCGGTAATTGATGAACACGGCCGGTCGTGGGGGGAGCGGCTTGGCCCGGATGCCCGCTTTGACCGCCAGATCATAGAGGTGCCCATCAAAACTCTGCTGGATCCCCCCCTGGTAAGGACGGGTGAGCGCCCCGGACCGGACGAAGGCGTCTTCGTCGGTGACGAGGTTGACGAAGCCAAAGGCTGCCGCACGGTCGCGGATCACCTTGAGGGGGGGGTTGAGGTCCTCCTTGACGAAGAGCGCTTCCCGGATCTCCGTCAGGACCGCCCCCAGCACCACGTTGCCGGCCCGCGCGACGGCCCCGGCCAAGGCCTGATCGTCACGGGGTCCCCGAATGCTCGGCTCAACGAAGAGGAGATCCATTCCGATCGCCGCCGGCCGCCCCTGCCGCACGATGTCCAGCATCCGGGCGTGAAGCTCCCGGGGCCACGGCCACGCGAGGTCCAGCTCGTCGAAGGAGTCCTCATCGATAGAGATGATGACAATGGGGGAATCCGGGGGGATGGGACCGCGCAGGAGAAAGCGGAGGTCGAGGCTCCGGAGCTCCAGGAATTCGAACGCACCCGGAAGGGTGGTGAGCGCCACGGCCGTTCCCACCCCGACACCGATGAGCCACGGCCGAGCCGCGCCGGGAAAAAATTTCATGGGCCTACCGTAGCACAGGTCGCAGGGATCCGGGCAGAACCCGCCGTGAAGGATTCGGAGGCTTGACCTGCCAGGTCTCCTAGACTAAAATCCGTGAAATGAAAATCAAGGTGCTCGGGGTCTTCGGCAGCGAGGGCCAGGGGCAGCGTCCTTCGGCGTTCCTCGTCAACGACCACGTGCTCGTCGACGCGGGGAGCGTGCCGGGGGCGCTCAACGTGGAGGAGCAGCGGGAGATCGAGCACGCCCTCCTGAGCCACGCTCACCTCGACCACATTGCGGGGCTGGCCTACCTCACCGACACGCTCGCCATCACGGCGGCACGAGGTCCGGTCCTTGCCACCAGCATTGCCCCGGTCGTGGACGACCTCCGCACGCACGCCTTCAACGACCACCTCTGGCCCGACTTCTCGACGATCCCCACACCCAAGACCGCCATCCTCCGCTACCGGACGCTGGCCGACGAGGTGGAGTCGCGGGTTGCCGAACTCTGGGTCACTCCCATCCGGGTGGATCACACGGTGGAGGCGGTGGGCTTCCTGATCCACGACGGTGAGACGGGCTTCCTGTATTCGGGCGATACCGGGCCCACCGAGCGGATCTGGCAGGCGGCCCGAGGGCTGAAGGGGCTCAAAGCGGTGATCGTGGAGACCGCATTTCCCAACCGCCTGGACGGCCTGGCCCAGGCGTCGAAGCATCTCACCCCGGCGATGCTGAGCCGGGAGATGAAGAAGATGCCTTCTGACCTCCCCCTCTGGATCTACCACATCAAGCCGCACTTCTTCGAGGAAACCACCGAGGAGCTTCAGAAGATAGATCCTGCTCGCATCCATATTCTCGAGCAGGGCAAAACCTACACGCTGTAGCCGAACCCCGGCCATCGAAGCGCTGCTGACAATGGCACGATCGGTGAGAGTCCGGAGGGGCATCCCCGCCCCGCGAGCCACAGAAGGGTGCCCGACGGAGGTTGGCGAGCGAGCGATGGACGCCGACCGGGGGTTACGTCTCGGGAAGGAGCACGGCGGTTTCAGCGGTGAGCTCGACCCGGACCCGGTCGCCCAGCCGAAAGATTCGCCCCTCCCCCAGCGCCGGCAACTCCACGCGGAGATGCGCCCCCTCGCCGAGCCTTACCTCGTAGACGTGGCGATCTCCCTCAAACACCCGACCCGCCACGGTGGCCAGGAACCCGGTCCCCCGCCCGATGGCCGCTTCCTCAAGCCGGAGAGCCTCGGGGCGGAGGCAGAGGAGAGCCCGGGTCCCGGGCCGCCAGCGGCCGGGATCGGCCGGCACGGGGAGCCGGGTGCCCGAGCCGGTCTCGACCAGCACGCCCGTTTCCCTGAGCTCCACCACCTGCACCGGGAACAGGTTGGCCGCCCCCACGAATTCCGCCACGAATCGGTTGCGCGGCCGCCAGTAGACCTCTTCCGGCGTCCCCTGCTGGACCACCGCGCCTTCCAGCATCACCGCGACGCGGTTGGACAGAGCCAGGGCCTCGGCCTGGTCGTGCGTCACGTAGAGGGTGGTGATGGCCAGATCTCGCTGCAACCGGGCGAGCTCGATCCGCATCTGGGCCCGGAGCTGGGCATCCAGGTTGGAGAGCGGTTCATCCAAGAGGAGGAGCCGGGGCTGGACCGCAAGGGTCCGGGCCAGGGCCACGCGCTGCTGCTGCCCCCCGGAAAGCTGCGACGGGCGTCGTCGTTCAAATCCCTCCAACCCGACCTGGCTGAGGACGGCGGCGACCTTCTGAGCAATTTGCGCGCGGGGAACTTTCCGTTCACGCAACCCGAACGCGACGTTCTCGTACACCGAGAGGTGTGGCCAGAGCGCGTAGTGCTGAAACACCAGCCCCACATCCCGCTTCCACGGGGGAACGTGATCAATCGGCTCCCCATCGAGGAGAATCCCCCCGGCGTCGGGGAGCGCGAACCCTGCGATCAGGCGGAGCAGCGTCGTCTTTCCACACCCCGACGGCCCGAGCAGCGTGAAGAACTCCCCCGGCCGGATGGTCAGCGAGACCTCCCGGACGGCCCAGAGATCTCCGTACCGCTTCCCGACCCCTTCCAGCGTGACCTCCGATGAGAGCTTCCGGCTCACGACGTCCCATCCACGCCGCCGGGGCGCGAGGCCCGTGGAGGCCGCACCAAGGGAAGGCAGGCCAGGCCCGGCACCGCCAGCAGCACATAGAGGAAAGAGGGGTTCGTCCACGCCAGCAGCGTGGTGGCCACCACCGGACCGATGAAGGCGGCGCCGATCCGCGAGGAGTTGACCAGCCCGATGGCCCCTCCCCCCGCCCGCTGAGCGATCCGGGCGACCACCAAGGGAAAGACCGGCGCCACGCAGAGCACCTGCAGGAACCGCATCACCCCGAAGCTCCAGACGTCGCCGGTCAACCCCAGGAGGGCCAGGAGGCCCGAGGAGAAGGCGAGGAACCAAGCCACGGTCTTCCACTCACCGATCAGGTCGGCGAGCCGCGGCGCCGCGAGGGACCCCAGCGCAGCGGCGACCCCCGACGCGAAGATGACCAGCCCGCCGATCTCCAGGGTGTCCGGAAACGCCACGCCCAGCGGGGGAAGGATCTGGGGGAGCACCGCCGTGAGGAAGAACACCTGGATGGACCCGGCCAGCACCACGACGCACGCCGTGGTGACCTCCCGCCACGAAGGACGGCGCTGCGCATCGCCGCCCGCGGGCGAGCGATCCGGCCGCGGGACGCCCCACTGGACCAGCCCGGCACATCCCCAGAGGATCGCCCCGCCGAGGAGAAACGACGGAACGAAGCCGATGCGGGCGGCGGCCACGGCGCCGGCCAGCGGTCCTAGAATCTGGCCCACCGTCATCGCCGACTGGATCGCTGAGACCTCGCGGCGCACGTCCCCGTCACGGGAGCGCCCCGCCATGATGAAGGCAAAGGTCGAAGCCGCCCCCATCGTTCCGAGCATGAACCGGGCGAAGAAGAGCTCGATCAGGGTCCGCGCCAGCGCCATCCCGACAAACCCGACCCCTTGCAGGATCTCGACCACCACGTAGAAGGCCTTCGGGTTCCCCCGCTCGGCCAGCCTCCCCCAGACCGGCGCGGTGACGACGGTGACGAGCGATGAGATCCCAAGGATCCAGCCGGTCCAGCGGAGCGTGGAGACGGGGTCCGCCGTCGAAATCCGCTGGACGTAGAACGGCAGGCTCACGTACACGAAGGACCAGGCAAAGGTCCCGACGAAGGCGGCCAGGGGGAGGGTCCGTCTCGGGGACCACGCGAGGCGGCGGGCGGTGGTGAACACGAGGCTACAGCCTGAAGATCGAGCCGGCCCCGCGCGCCGCCAGCCGATGGGCCAGCCACGTCCCGCACCCGACCAGGACGATGGCGACCACTCCAAGGGCGGCGCCGGGCCCCCGACCGACGGCGGACTGCATGTAGATGTAGATCCCGTAGGAAAGCGGGCCGAGCTCGATGCGCGGCACGAGCAGGATGGTGGTCGAGAGCTCCACCGCCGAGGTGATGAAGGCGATGAGCCCGCCCGCCAGAAGGCCCCGGGCCATGAGCGGCGCGGTCACGCGAAAGAAGGTCCGGAGGCGGTTGGCTCCGAGGTTCTGAGCCGCCTCCTCCAGGGCCACGGGCAGCTGTTGGAGCGCCGCATAGGCGCCCCTGACGGTGTACGGGAGCCGACGCATGGCATAGGCGAGAACCAGGATCAGCCACGTGGCGGTCAACGGCTGGCCGAGACCGGGGAAATCCCACCCGTGGAAGACCCGCAGGTAGCCCACCGCCAGAACCACCCCGGGAATCGCCAGCGGCATGGTGGCGATGGCGTCGAGCCACCCCCGGCCGCGCACCGTTCCGCGCAGGAGAAGCCACGCGATGGCGGCTCCGAGCGCCACGTCGATCACGGCCGCAAGCAGCGCGTAGCGGAGGGTGTTCCAGATGAAGCTGCGGCTGCGGAACAGGATCTCCGCGTAATTGCCCAGCGTGTAGACGGTGGGAAGGAGGGAGAGGCTCCACACCTTGGAGAGGGACAGCAGGAGGATTCCCGCATGCGGGAGGAGCGCGGGCCCCAGGAGCGCGGCCGAGATGAGCCAGACGCCCAGGGCGGCGGCACCCTTGAGCGGGCGCGGCTCGGCCTCGGCGGTCCGCTGAAGCGTGGCGTATTCCGCGAGCCCGAGCGCCGCCTTGGATCCCCAGAGCGCCGCGATCGAGAGGATGACCAGGATGACGCAGATGACGTAGCCGTCGACATCGGTCAGGCCCACGGTGGTCACGCGGAGATAGGCCTGGGGGGCGAGCAGCTTGGTGTAGTTCAGCATCAGGGGCGTGCCCAGATCGTCGATGACCCGGATGAACGTGATCAGCGCGCCGGCCGCGTAGCCGGGCAGCGCCAAGGGAAGGAGAATGCGGCGGAAGAGGCGAAAGCCAGACGATCCCAGGTTTCGAGCCGCCTCTTCCAGCGAGGGGTCCAGTCCGGCCAGGGCTGCGGCGGTGTTGAGCATGATCAACGGAAAATAGTGGAGCGTCTGGACCAGCACCACCCCGGTGAGCCCCTCCATCATCGGGAGCGTCGTGCCGAACGTCTGATGGAGAATCAGGTTCACGGTCCCGCCACGGCCCAGAATTTGCTGAAAGGCCACGGCCCCGACGAACGGCGGGATCACGAGCGGCAGCACGCCCAGGGTCTGGAGCACCGTCTTGGCCCGGAACGCGTAGCGGACCGTCAGGAACGCCAGCGGGACCCCGATCAGGCTCCCGAACAGGACGGCCAGGAGGCCCGAGGCCAGCGTGTTGACCAGCGACTCGAGGAACAGGGGACGCCGGAAGAACGAGCCGAGATGCCGAAGCGTGAAGCCGTCCACGTCGGACACCGCGGCCCAGAGCACTTGAAGGAGCGGGGCGAGAATGCCCGCCACCAGCAAAGCGAGCAATCCCAGCACCAGGGCCCCCTCCGAGCGCCAGAGTCCGGTACCCGCGCGGGGTCCCCACGCCCCCCGCGTGGGTCCGGGGGTGCGGCGACGAGAGAGGAGATTCACGCGCTGGTCAGGGGCCGGGTCCCGATGAGCGGTCTTTGGGCATGCGCTGCTCGAGCTCCTGCTTCTCCTCGATGGCGACCAGAAGCCTCACGCCCTGGTCCGCCAGCTCCAGCTCGAGCTCGTCGACCCGTTCCCGGAGCGCGTGGATCGCACGGCCGTGGGACCGACCGACAGCTCCGAAGGCGATCCCCCCTCCCAGGAGCAGGAGGAGGGTCGCATAGGGTTCGATCGAGCCGAGACCCCTCAGCCCGGCCCCCTCCGCGCGTCCCCACGTCAGCGCCAGGTAGAGCCCCCCGGCGGACACGGCTGCCGCCAGCCCCTCCCGCAGGCCATTCCGAACCGCCACGAGCGCCACGAGGGCGAGGGCCAGGGAGGAGTAGTACCGGAGAAAGAGCAGTGAGAAAGCGCCTAAGAGGAGCAGCCCGAGGGCAATCTCAACGAGGGCGGAAAACCGGGCAGGAAGGAGGGCGCGAAGCCTCACCGACATCATCCCACGGCTGCGGGAGACCGATCCGACCAGGTGTGGCGGGGCCCCCGACGCGCCCGTGGGACTACCCCCACGAGGCCAAAGCCTCCTGGCGGGTGCCGTGGATGGCCATCACCTTGACCAGACGGGTCATCTCGAAGATGGAGCGGACATCGTCCTGGAGCCCGCAGAGCTTGAGATTGCCGCCGGCGGCTCGGGCTTGCTTCATGGCCGCCACGAGCGTGCCGAGCCCCGAGCTGTCGATGTACCCCACGCCGCCGAGGTCCATCACCAGCTTCGGCTGGCCCTTGTCGATCAGCTCGGTCAGGACCCGCCGCACCTGGTCGGCTGCCCCCATGTCGAGGTCCCCCGTGGGAGCCACGATGGTTACGCCTTTCGACTGAGTCACCTCGATCTCCATCATTTCCTCCTTGGCAGGATCATGGCGTCCGCGACCCCGGCCTCCGTCCGCGACGATACTTCACGAGCGTCCATCGCGTTCCCTGCTCGAGGGTCACGTCGAACGAGAGCTCGTCCACGAACTGCTTGACGAGATGGAGGCCGACCCCCCGCTCCGGCACCGCCTCGAGGTCTGGCGGCCGGTAGGCGCCCGGATCGAATTTCTTGCCGAAATCCCGCACCTCGATGACCAGCCGGTCGTCATTCCCCCGCACCGAAACGTGTATCGGCTTCCCGCCACGCCCGGCGTACGCGTGCTTGATGGAATTGGAGCAGATCTCGCCCACCGCCACCTGGAGGCCGAACTGCTCGCGCTGCTCCACCTTGTGGCGCGTGAGTTCCCCGCGCAGCCATTCCCGCAATCCAGCCAGGTGCTGCGGCTCGCTGGTCAACACGAAGGTTCCCTCCGCGGCCCCGTCGGTCATCGCGTCATCCCGCTCGATCGAGCCCCGGCATTTTTCGAGTATAGCAGGCGAGCGGCGGAGTCCCAAACCTCCTTCTAGGCACGGAGGATGAGAAGCGTGAGGTCGTCCCGCAGGGGACCCGGACTCTTTCTGATCTCCCCCGCGATGACCTCGGCCATGACCTGGGGGGGCTTGTCGCGGTTGGCCTCGAGGAGGGCGCCCAATCCCTCGATCCCCAGCATCCGGCCGTCCGGCCCGACGGACTCCACCACCCCGTCCGTGTAGAGCGCGAGCAGGTCCCCCGGGTCGAGCTGGATCGTTCCCTCGTCGAACTCGGGGTCATCCAGGATGCCCAACATCATCCCCTCCGCCTCCAGCGGGCGGGGCGGCTGGCCCGGGCGAAGCAGGACGGGCTTGACGTGACCGGCGTCCCCGTAGATGAGTTGCCGGCCGGGTCCTAGAACGCAGAAGAACATGGTGACGAACATCGTGGGCGGGATGTCGCGGGAGAGGTAGCGGTTGATGCGGGACAGCACCTTGCCGGGAGATTCCCCGTCCGCGGCGGTCACCCGGAAGAGCGTGCGGACCATGATCATGAGCAGCGCGGCGGGAATCCCCTTGCCCGACACGTCCCCCACCGAGATCCCCAGGGTCCCATCCGGCATCGTGAGAAAGTCGTAGAAGTCTCCGCTCACCGTCTCCGAGGAGTAGAGCACCGCCCCCAGCTCGACCCCGTGAACGGGGGGCGGGACCTTCGGAAGCAGCGACATCTGGATCTCACGGGCCACCTCCAGCTCTCGAGAAAGTCGCTCGACCCCGCGAGCCGAGAACCAGTCCCCCAGGACGCCCATCAGGGGGTTCAGGTATCGGAGCTTCTCGCTCCGCCTGAGGAGCGTCTGGATTCGCGCCACCAGCTCGTCCGTGGAGAAGGGTTTGGGGAGATAATCGTCGGCACCGAGCTGGAGCCCGGCGACGCGGTCGGAGACTTCCGCCTTCGCGGTCAACATGATCACGGGGATCTGGGCAGTGGCCGGATTCTCCCGGAGCGCCTGGAGAACCCCGAGCCCATCGAGCCTGGGCATCATGACGTCCAGCAGGATCAAATCGGGCAGCGATTCCCTGACCCGCTCCAGCGCCTCGACGCCGTCCGAGGCGGTCACCGCCGCGTACCCGGCGGCCTCCACCACCGCCCGGGCCAGCTCCACGTTGTCCGAATTGTCGTCCACGACCAGGATCTTCGCGACCGACTCGGAATCAGCCATGGGGGCTCTCCATCGCCAGGGAGCGCATGACAAGCGGGCGGGCGACGGGACGCAGGGGAGTCATGCTTTCAGGATCAGGAGCGCGATGTCGTCCCGGCTGGGGCCCGGGTTCCGGGCGCGGATCTCGTCGACCACGGCCCGGGCAACCGCCTGCGGGTGCTCCGCGCGGCGCGGCTCGATGAGGGAGACGAGGCCCTCCACCCCCAGCGCCTTTCCCGAGGAGTCCGGCGCTTCGATCGCGCCGTCGGTGCAGATCACCACCAGGTCCCCGGCCTGAAGATCCACGTCCTCGTGCGGGAAGCTGACCTCCTCGAAGGCGCCCAGCACTGTCCCTCCCACCTCAAGGACCCGCGGCGGCTCCCCCCGCCTCAGCACGAGCGGATTGACATGGCCCGCGTTGGTCACGCTCAACCGGCGGCCGGTGCCCAGATCCAGCACGCCGAAGACCATGGTCACGAACTTCGAGGGAGGGAGGTCCCGGTAGAGAAACCGGTTGACCCGCTCCAGAATCTCTGCGGGCCTGCTCAGCTCCCAGGCCGTGGCGCGCAGGAGCGAGCGGACCATCACCATGAGGAGGGCTGCGGGGATCCCCTTCCCCGACACGTCGCCGACCGCAAACCCGACCCCGCTCGGCATGGGAATGAAATCGTAGAAATCCCCGCCCACGCTCTTGGTCGGCTCGACGACCGCCCCGACCTCCACCCCGGCCAGGTTGGGCAGGGAGGGCGGCAGGAGTCGGAACTGGATCTCGCGCGCCGTCTCCAGCTCGTGACCAAGCTGCTCGATCCCCCGGGCCGAAAACCAGTCGCCCAGCACCCCCATGAGCGGACCGAGGGCCCGGACCTTCTCGCTCCGTTTGAGAAGCGCATGGATGCGCACCAGGAGCTCCTGCGCCGCAAAGGGCTTCGGCACATAGTCGTCGGCACCCGATTCAAACCCTTTCACCCGGTCCTCGACCTGGGCCTTCTGCGTGAGCATGATCACGGGAATCTGGGAGGTGTCCGGGTTCTCGCGGAGAGACCGAAGCACCTCCAGGCCGTCGAGGCGCGGCATCACGACGTCCAGGAGGATCAGGTCCGGCGACGACTGCCTGACGCGCTCCATCGCCTCGACACCGTCAGTGGCTTTCACCACCGTGTAGCCCGCTTGCCTCAGGATGATCTCAAGGAACTCGCCGACGACGGGGTCGTCGTCGGCAAAGAGAATGGTCGACTTCTGTAAGAGATTCATACCGGCCTTCCGTGGAATGCTGGTGACGGCCGCAGATTCATCCGCCGGCTTCAGAATGCAAATGAAAAACCAACCAGACCCCGGGAGGGATGAAAGGAGAAGCCGGGGCAATCCACCCACAATGATAGGGGGTTGCCTGACCCCTCGCCACGCTCGAGTTCGAGCCCGCCCTGCCAGGATGACACCCGCATGTCACACTGGCCTTTTCCTTCACGGTAGGGATCCTATTGGGCCCCCGCCAACGCGCGCTCGGCGAGATCGCGGGCGCGGGCGTAGTTGGTCTTGGCGAAGGTGTCCCATTCAGTCTCGAGCTTCGATTTGACGTCGGGCTTGTCCTTGAACGCGGCGTTGACCTCCTTATCCGAGGCGCGGGCGGCGTCCATCGGCATGGCGGTCGCCAGCTTCGTCGCCTCCGCCAGCGCGTTCTCGGCCTGGGGGACGCTCTTTCCGGCGGCCTTCGCCTTTGCGACGGCGTTCTCCGCCGAAACAATCGCCGCCCAGGCGGTCTTGAGCTCGCCATGCCGGAACGTGATCAGGTGATCATAGAGGGAGTTGACCACGTTTCGGCGGGAGGAGGAGAGCCTCGCGTCGAAGCTGACCCCGCCGAGCTTCATCGTGAAAAGGTTCGGGTAGCTCGCGGGAGCCTTGGCGTACAGGTCGGGGACCACCGGCAACCGGCCGATCTCAGGCGAGAAGAGGCGAAGCTGCCCCTCGTCGGAGAGGAGGTACTCGACGAAGGCCCGCGCGTTCTCCCCGTTCGGCCCCCCCCTGACCACCGCCACCGAGGCGGGCACGACCGAGGTGAGCGACGGGTAGGCGAAGCCGATGGGGTGACCTGAGGCGAGCGCGCTGAGGCCGAAGAAGTCGATCACGACCCCGATTCCGTACTGTCCGGAGATGACGGCTTCAGGCACGCCGAAGCTCCGCTCGGTGATGGACCCCATGTTGCCCCCCATCCGGAGGAGCAGGGCCCACCCCTTCTCCCAGCCGTAGGCCTGCAGGATCACCTCGACGGTCAGGTGGGTGGTGCCGCTCCGGCTGGGGGCCGAGATCACCAGGTGGCCGTGATAGCGCGCGTCCGCGAGATCGGTCCACTCCTTCGGCGCGGAGAGCTTGTGGAGCGCCAGGTAGCGGGTGTTCCACATGAGGCCGTATCCCGAGACCGCGAAGCCGAAGTAGTGCCCATCGGGATCGTGAAGGGGGAAGGTCCCGATGGTCTTCGGGATCCGCTTCAGCAGACGTTCCGGTAGGGTCAGCTTCTCCAGGAGGGCGTCGGCTTTCAGCACCTGGAAGGCATCCACCGCCGAGGCCCAGAAGACGTCGGCGTCCGGCTTGGCGCGCGTCTCCCGAAGGTAGGTGATGGCGGCATTGGTCTGCTGAGGCTTGATGACCACGTGAACGCCCGGCCGGGCCCCCTCGAACGCCTTCTTGTACGCTTCAAAGAGCTCCTTGGGAAAGGACGTGAGGATCACCAGCTCCTTGGTCGCCGCGCGGGCCGACGGGGCGGTCAAGGCGACGATCAGGCTCAGGATCGCAATCTGAAGCAGCGCGCGCATGCTCCCTCCGGGGACTCGCTGCTGGCGAGGATCGTTCCGGCGAATCATTATAGATCAGGACGCGGTGAACTTCCGGTAGGACTTTACCAGGTCTCCCGCCACCTGGGCGAGCAGGATGGCGTAGGAGCCAAGCGTCACCATCTGGTACCCACGGCCGTAGAGCGCCTGGGCCTCGTCCCAGCTCCGCGAGATCGTTCCCAGCGCCACGCCAGCCCGCCCGGCAGCCGCCTCGATCTTCTGGATGGCCTCCTGGACCTCCGGGTGCCTGGGATCGCCCACGTGGCCCAGGGCCGCCGCGAGGTCGACGGGTCCCACAAAGGCCACGTCCACCCCCGGCACACCGAGGACGGCGTCGATCTCCCGGACCGCGCCGGCGGTCTCGACCTGGATCACCACCAGGACCTCGTCGTTGGCGCGCCGCCAGTAGTCCGCCGTGAGGCGGCCGAACCCCGCCGCCCGATGCGAGCCCGCCATGCCGCGGATTCCCGCCGGGGGATACTTGCACGCCCTCACCGCCGACGCGCACTCGTCGGGGCTGGAGACCCAGGGAATCATCACCCCGTAGGCCCCGAGGTCCAGCACCCGCTTCACCACGGCGGGGTCGTTCCACTGGACGCGGACCACCGGCACGGCCCGGCTTCCCTGGATGGCCTGGAGCTGGCTCAGGAGGGTCTGGTAGTCGCCGTGTCCGTGCTCCATGTCGATGAGGAGCCAGTCGAAGCCCGCGTCGGCCATGATCTCGGCACTGAGGGGGCTACAGAGGTGGAGCCAGGCTCCGCAAGTAGGACGCCCGGCCTTGAGTGAGCGCTTGACGGGGTTGTCGATCAGGTCGGTCATCGCGCGCGGCCTCCGGGCTCGCCGCGGAGCAGCAGCGTCTCCAGCGCGGGCAGCGCGTCGAGCAAGACGTCGCCCACGATCTGGAGGCTTCGGGGAGAGAGTTTGTCCAGGGTGTCCTCAGGCGTGTGCCAGTAAGGTTCGTAGTGGAAGTCGATGAGCAATGCCGACGGGATCCCGGCTCTCAAAAACGGGGCGTGGTCATCCTCCACGGCGAGGGTCTCGTCCAGGAAGTGGGCCCGGTACCCGAGCCGCCGGGCGCTGCCCCAGAGGAGATCCGTGAGCCAGGCGGTCGAGGTCGCTTCCCGCCGGATGTCGAGCCGTCGATCGCCGATCATGTCCACCACGATGACGGCCCGGAGCTGATTCAGGCGGCCGTCGCGCCGAAGCGTGGCGGCGAGGTGGCGCGAGCCGTAGATCCCGTCGGTGGCGCTCCACTCCCGCCGGGCCTCCTCCCCGTCGAAGAACACAATCCAGTACGTGAACTCGCTGCGGCGCTGGCGGAGCACCTTCGCCAGCTCCAGCAGCAACCCGCTGCTGGACCCCCCGTCGTTGGCGCCCACAAACTTGAACGCCGGAAAAAACTTCGTGTCGTAGTGACCGCCGACCAGGATGATCTGGGGGCGGCGGCCGGGCAGCTCGGCGATGACGTTGGCCATCTGAATCGGGCCGTCGGGAGTCTCGGCCGTGAAGGGCTGCTCGCTGGCGCGGAGGCCCGCCTTCTTGAGCTCGTCCACGAGATATCGCCGGGCCCGGGCGAGCGCCTCCGATCCCGCCGGGCGGGGCCCGAACGCGACCACCCGCTCCACGTGGGCCAGAGCGGCCTTGCCGTCGAAGGCAGGACCGGCCCGGCATGGGGCGGGCGTCAGGAGCGTCGCCGCCCAGAACGCGGCCAACAACCGCTTCATCGCGCCGGCCCCGGCGGCTTCACCCCCACGACGCCGTAGAAGTTCAGCGTCAGGAGAAAGGTCCCCGCCCGCGCCCGGGCCTCGATCGCCGCCAGCCAGCGGTCGGCCTGGCGCTCGCTGATCAGCTTGAACTTCACCGCGTTCTCGGCGCGGCGCTGGACAAAGGTGCGGCTCCACGGCTCCAAGGTCGTGTCCTGATAGACATCGGTGAGGAGGCGCACCGATTCGAGCCCCAGGGAGCGCAGCTTCCGGCGGAGGGTCCGGCCGCTCCACGGATCCGCGTAGATCGTCCGCGCCACGCCGTCAAAGATTCGCTGGGTGAGCGGCCGGTCCGGGTGATCGAGCGCCAGCGTCCCGAAATCCTGATCCTGCACCCCAACGCTCCCCCCCGGTCGCGTGACGCGGATCATCTCCTTCAGGAGATTGTCGGCGTCCGGCACGTGAAGGAGCACGGTGATCGCCAGGGTCGCATCAAACACCCCGTCCCGGAAGCGGAGGTGGGCACCGTCCCCCACCTCGAAGCGGACCCGTGACCCTACCCCGTGCTCGCGGGCGAGCCGCCGCGCCTCGCGCACGAACACGCGACTCGCGTCCACGCCGAGGACGGCTCCCCTGGGGCCCACGAGCGATGCCACGTCGCGGCAGACCACACCCGTGCCGCTGCCGACCTCCAGGACCTTCCCCCCGGGCTCGATCTCTGCAAAGGCCAGAAACCGTCGGCGGAGCCGGATTTGCGTCGGCGTCCTTCCGCGGGCCTCCAGGCTCTCGACCATGCGGAGCGGGTCCGGCTGGCGATCGACCGCGCGGTAGGGATCCGGGTGGAGCGCCATCCGCTCACCCGAAATATTCCGGGCAGAGTTCCGCCAGGAGGGCCACGAGCCCGCCGGCCTCGGGAGGCGGGGCCACGCGGTCGGCTCCGGCGCGCACGCGGGGCGGCGAATTCGGCATGGCGACCCCGACGCCGGCCGCCCGGAGCATCTCCAGGTCGTTCTCCTGGTCGCCCACCGCGATCGTGCGGGAGAGGGGGATCTCGAGAAAGCGGGCCACCACCCGAAGGGCCGCGCCTTTGGAGACCCCTTGGGGCAGGAGCTCGAGATAATCGGTCCGGCTCTGGACCAACCGGGCGGCGGGGCCCGTCACGGGTGCCAGCTCGGCGCGAAGCGTGGAAAGATCGACCGGATGGCCGATGAAGAGACACTTCACGAAGGAGCCGGTTTGCAAAAAAGACTCCGCTTCGGCGATCGCCTGGGCCTGCACCCCCATCTCCCGACAGTAGGTCAGCACGGGGTGGGTCGGCTGGAGGCAGTAGACCGCATCGTCCCGGTAGAAGAGCGGGTGCACGGGCGCGTTGGCGTAGATCGGATAGAGCCGCCCGGGGAGCCCGGGGGGAAGCCCGACGGACAGGAGGGTCTGCCCGCTCGCCGGCATTCTCACCAGGGCGCCATTGTAGAGGATCACCGGGGCCTGAATGTCCAGCTCCTCCCAATAGGGCCGGGTGGCCGCGGGCATCCGCCCCGTCGCCAGCGTGACCGCGCACCCCCGCCCGACGGCCTTCCGGACGGCAGTGACCAGCGCCGGATCCAACGTCGTCGAGCGATCGAGGATCGTCCCATCCAAATCCAGGACGACGAGGCCGAACGAGGGCATAGTCGCCGTTCCCCCGCGCTCACCTCTCGCCCCGGATGGCGGCAAATCGTGCCGCGCATTCCCGGCTGCAGAAGTAGCGGGTCACCCCGCCCACGGCCCGCGTGACGGCTCGGGACCGGAGGACATACGTCTGGCAGACGGGGTCTTTCACGAGCTCATCCTGGATCGCCCGGGGCCGCCCGGCACCAGCCCGGCGCGGAGGGAGGAAGCGCCGCACAATCGGCCAGAGCAGCACCGCGAGGAGAAGAAGCCACCCGAGCAAGAGAAGACCGCGCATGGGCGGGATCAGGTGGAATCGGGGCGGATCGACAGCGTGCGGAGAAATTCCCGGTCCTGCGGCGTCAGCTCCACGTCTTCGCCGTGGGAGGGGTTCGGGTCGGCGCCGGTCCCGACGAAGAAGATCGATGTTTCGGCCCCCCGCTTCAGGATCTCCTCCACCGTCTCGCGCGCGGCCTGGGACGCGGCCAGCGAGCACTCGATAGCCCTGAGCAGCTTCTCCATCAGCCCGTCGACGTGCTTGTCGCGCGCCATCCCGAGAGTAACGATACCGGCCGGCCCCCGCCCTGTCAACCGGCGACGGCTTCCTGGTATTCTGGATCGGCAAGGAGGAGCCCATGAATCGAGGACCGTGGACGTTCGTCCGCTCCACCCCGATCCACTCGCGCGGCAAGCTCACGCTCCGGGAGGACGTTTGGCGGCTCCCCACCGGGCGCGAGGAGACCTACCCGATCCTGGCGGTTGGTGTGACCGTGGGCGTGGTGGCCTTCGTGGACCCGGACCACGTTGTGCTGGTACGGCAGTTCCGCCACCTGGCGCGGGGCGACTCCTGGGAGCTGCCGGGCGGGGGGGCGGTGGCGGGCGAGTCTCCCGACGACGCGGCCCAGCGCGAACTCCGAGAGGAGGGAGGATACCGGGCCCGCCGGCTCACGTTCCTCTGCCGCTTCTTCCCCTCCAACGCCTACCTCGATGAGACGGCCTACTGCTACGTCGGCGAAGACCTCGTGGCGGATCCGCTCCCGTCGGACGACGACGAGTTCTTCGAGCGCCGCGTGGTGCCGTTCAGGGAGGCGCTCCAGATGGCGCTCGACGACCGGATCACCGAGTCGGTCTCCAAGGTCGCGCTGCTGGCCGCGGGCCTGACGCGGCAGATCACGCCTTGATCTTTGCGCCCGCCGGGTCGTAGAGGGGCTCTGGAGCGACGCGAGCGGGAATCGCCTCTCCAAAGACCTCCACAGCCAGGGGCGTCCCCACCGTCGCGCGCGCGACCGGCACGTAGCCGTAGGCGAGGGATTTCGCCACGGTGTAGCCGTAGCCTCCGCTCGTCACCCGGCCCACCGGCCGGCCGGCGGCCAGAATGGGTTCGCCGCCGAGCGCGACGGCGAGGGGGTCGGCCAGCGTCAGGCAGACCAGCCGGCGCTCGAGTCCCCGCTCCCGCTGGGCGATCACGGCCGGCCGGCCGATGAAGTCTCCCTTGTCGAGCTTCACGCAGAATCCCAGGCCCGCCTCGTACGGGGTGTCCTCCGGCGTCACTTCGGCGCTCCAGTAGCGGTACCCTTTCTCCAACCTGAGCGAGTCAATGGCGCGGTAGCCGGCGGCCAGCAGCCCGAAGTTTCTCCCTGCCCCCCACAGGGCATCCCAAACGGTGAGGCCCTCAGCCGTCGGCGCGTACATCTCCCATCCGAGCTCCCCGACGTAGGTCACCCGCAGCGCGAGAAGCCCCACGCCGCCGACGCTGATCGGCCTTGCCGTCATGTACGGGAACGTCGCGTTCGAGACGTTGTCCGTCGTGGTCAGGCGGAGAATCTCGCGGGACAGGGGCCCCCAGAGGCCGATGCAGGCATAGCGCTCGGTGACGTCCTCGGCCGAGACCGAGCCGTCCGATGGCAAGTGGCGGCGGATCCACGCCAGGTCGTGGGGGCCGAAGGCCGAGCCCGTGACGAGGAAGAACTGCTCGGCCGCCAGGCGGGTCACGGTCAGGTCGCACTCGATCCCGCCCGCCTCGTTCAGCATCTGGGTGTAGGTCACCGACCCGACGGGCCTGTCCATCTCGTTGTCGGTGAGCCGCTGGAGCAGCGCCAGCGCCCCGGGGCCCGAGACGTCCAGCTTGCTGAACGAGGTCGCATCAAAGAGCCCGGCCCGCTCGCGCGTCGCCCGGTGCTCGGCCTCGATGGCCGGCGACCAGTGGCTGCGCTGCCACCCGACCGGCGCATAGGTGGCCCTGAACCCGTTTGTGTTGACTTCGAACCAGTTGGGCCGCTCCCATCCGGCTTTCTCGCCGAAGGCGCAGCCGAGGGCCTGAAGCCGGGGATAGGCGGGCGACAGGCGGAGCCCTCGCCCGGCGCGACGCTCTTCGAAGGGATAGTGGATGTCATAATAGGTCGCGTAGGTCTCCACCGCCTGCGCCAGGGTGCAGGCGCGGTCGGCGGAGTGGGCCCCAAACCGCCTGATGTCCATCCGCCAGAGGTCCAGGCTCGGCCGTCCCTCGACGATCCACTCGGCCATCACCTTTCCGACCCCGCCCGCTCCGGCGATCCCATGAGCGCAGAAGCCGGCGGCCACGAAGAACCCCCTCACCCCCGGCGCCTCGCCGAGGATGAACTCGCCGTCCGGGGCGTACGCCTCGGGGCCGTTGATGAGCCTGATCACCTGGGCCTTCGCAACCTCCGGAACACGGGACACCGCATTCTCCATCAGCGGGCTGAAGCGCTCCCAGTCGGGGGACAGCAACCGATGGGTGAAGTCAGGCGGGATCCCGTCGAGTCCCCATGACGCCGGCTGGCGCTCGAAGCCGCCCATGACCAGCCCCCCGACCTCCTCGCGAAAATAGACGAGCCGGTCGGGGTCGCGCATGATCGGGAAATCCTTCCGGACTCCCTCGATCGGCTTCGTGGTCAGGTACTGGTGACTCATCGGGACGATCGGGATGTGAACCCCGACCATCCGCCCGATCTCGGGCGCCCAGATCCCGGCGGCGTTGACGACGACCTCGGTCTTGACCGTGCCGTGATCCGTCACGACCTCCGAGACCCGCCCGTTCTCGACCGTGATGGCCCGAACGCGCACCCCGGTCTGGAACCTCACGCCTTTGGCCCGCGCCCCGTCGGCGAGGGCGTAGGTGAGGCCGCCCGGGTCGATGTGGCCGTCGGTGGGAAGGTAGGCAGCCCCCTCAACCCCCTCGGCGCTCAGGAGAGGAAAGAGGTCCACCGCTTCACGCGCGCTGATCACGGTCAGGGGAAACCCCAAGGTCCGCGCCCACCCGGCCTGGCGCTTCAGCTCCAGGAGCCGCTCCTTCGAGGAAGCGAGCCGCAGGCTCCCCACCTTGCGCCAACCCGGGTCGCCTCCCGTCTCCGCGCCGAGGCGGTCGTACAGCTCGACGCTCCACATGTTGATCCGCGTCAACGCCACGGAGGACCTGAGCTGCCCCACGAGGCCGGCCGAGTGGAACGTGGAGCCGGAGGTCAACTCGCCCTTGTCGAGGACAACGACCTCCCGCCAGCCCAACCGCGACAGGTGGTAGGCGATGCTGCACCCGGCCACCCCGCCCCCGATGATGACGACGCGGGAATGGTCCGTCACGGGTGACCTTGGCCGAGGCGAGAGCCGACTCGATCGGCTCCCCTCACTTCAGCGACCCAGTACCCATCACCGCGACCTGAGGGGGGGCCGTCGCGGTCCAGGCCTGGGTGCGCCGCGTGACCCCGCGCAGGAGGAGCCAGTACACCGACCGGACTGCGAGGCCGACCGTGATGATCAGGACCGACATGGCCGCCGCCTGGGCGGTGTCCCCGGCGTCGTCCATCAACAGCACGGCCACCGCGGCGAGCTCGGTCCCGGGCGCCACCAGGAACACCACCGCCGACAGCGTGACCATGGCGTTCAGGAAGAGGTACATGCTGATGGCGATGATCGAGGGGAGCGCGATCGGCACGGTCACCCGCCAGAAGGTCTTGTAGAAGGGCACCCCCATGGAGGCCGATACGTTCTCGAACTCGGCGTCCATCTGCTTCAGCGAGGTGGTGGCGGTGAGGAACGGGACCGTGAAGTAGTGAATCAGGTTGGAGATGACCAGGATGGCCAGCGTCCCGTACAGGCGGTTCAGGATGCTGCCCGACACGTTGAAGGTGAAGATGTAGGCCAACCCGAGCACCATCCCGGGGATCGACACCGGCAGCAACGAGAGCATATAGAGCGGCACGCTGGCCCGGGTCCGGCACTTCTCGACCAGGTAGGCGCCGATGAAGGCGATCGAGGTGCCCACGACCGCGGTCAGCGCCGACACGTACACGCTGTTCAGCAGGGGTGTGTACCCTCCCACGGTGTCGAAGGCGTAGTGCTTGAGGGTGAGGGAGAGCCGGTACGGCCAGCGGTCGACCAGGGAGACGACCAGGATGACGAGGTAGATGGCGGCGATGCTCGCCGCGATGAGGGCACAGTAGGCAAACAGGCTCCACTCCGCCGGCGGGTTCTGCTTCGGCTCCAGCGGCTTGGCGGACGAGCTGACGAGCGCGTACTGCCGCCGCTGGACGAGGCGGTCCACGACGAACGCGACCAGGGCGGGAATCAACAACACGACCGACACCGTGGCGCCCATGGTGAAATTCTGCTGGCCGATCACCTGGTTATAGATCTCCGTCGCCATGACCGAGAACTTCCCGCCGATGACCTTGGGCGCGCCGAAGTCGGTGATGACCATGGTGAAGACCACGAAGCACGCGCTCATGAGCCCGTACTTGACGCCCGGCAGCGTCACCGTGCCGAAGGTTTTCAGCCTGGAGGCGCCCAGCGCCGCCGCCGCGTCGTAGAGCCTCGCGTCGGTGGCCGCCAGGGCGGCGATCAGGATCAGCATGGCGTGCGGGAAGCAGTAGAACACCTCGGCCATGATGATGCCCTTGGCGCCGTAGACCCCGATGTTGATGTCGGTCAGCCGCGTCCAGATCCCGTTGTTGCCGAAGGCGTACACGAACGCGATCCCCTGGACCAGCGACGGCGCGAAGATGGGCAGCATGGCCACGACCCGGAAGACCCCTCGCCACGGCATGAGCGTGCGCGTGAGCGCGTACGCGTAGACGAACGCCAGGCAGACCGTTACGACCATCGCCACGACCGAGACGTACAGGCTGTTGGTGATCGACGCGGCGATGGCCGGGGTCGAGAAGTAGCGGACGTAGTTGGCCGCGCCGATGAACACGCCGTCGTTGGTGAGGAGGCTGCGCCAGAGCACCTTGCTCATCGGATAGAGTACGAAGAGGTAGAGAAACAGGCCGAAGAGGGCAATGAGGAGGTAGCGGAGCGCCGTCTCTCCGTCCACCCGGTGGCGGACGACCCGATCCGGGATCGCCGCGGCCGGGGAATCGGCGGGCAGGATGGCCACGCCGGTCACCCTCCGTCGGAAAACAGCCGAAGGGCCTCGGGCTTGAGCGCGAGCGGGAGTTCGGCGCCTTCACGCACGCCCACCTCGGCCAGCGCGTTCACGGCGACATCGCATTCCAGGGTGGGCTGCGCCTCGCCCGGCAGGGCCAGGCCCAGGCGGGTGAAGGCGCCGAGAAACTGGATCGCGCAGACGCGCGTCACGATCCGGTTCTCCCCGTTCCGGGCCGCCGGGCCGATCAGGATCTCTTCCGGACGGATCGCCAGGGTCAGGCGGGAGCCGGCCGGCAGCGTGAGGCCCGGACGGTGGCGCAGTTCCACCGAGCCCACCCGCGCCCATCCCGGGCGCTCGCAGGCCGTCGCGCGGATGAAGTTCATGTGGCCGACGAACCGGGCCACGAAGAGGGAGGAGGGCTCGGTGTAGATCTCGAACGGGCTGCCGATCTGCTCCACGACGCCGTGGTTCATCACCACGATGCGGTCGGCCATGGTCAGGGCCTCTTCCTGGTCGTGGGTCACCATGATCGTCGTGATGCCCAGGCGACGCTGAAGCGCTTTGATCTCAAGTCGCAGCGCCTGCCGGACGCGGGCGTCCAGGGCCGAGAGGGGCTCGTCCAAGAGCAGGAGCGAGGGTGACGGGGCCAGAGCCCTGGCCAGGGCCACGCGCTGCTGCTCGCCGCCGGAGAGCTGCGCCGGATACCGCTGCTTGTGAGCGCGCAGGTGGACGAGCTCGAGCAGCCCGTCCACGCGCCGCTCGATCTGCCCCCGTGGAACCCGGCGCGTCTCCAGGCCGTAGGCGACGTTTCGCGCGACGGTGAGGTTCGGAAACAAGGCGTAGGACTGAAACACGATGCCGTAATTCCTCTCGTTCGGCGGGAAGGAGGAGACGTCGCGACTTGCCATCCTCACCACGCCCACGTTTTGACGCTCGAGACCGGCGATGATCCGCAGGAGGGTCGTTTTGCCGCAGCCGCTGGGGCCGAGGAAGCACACGAACTCGCCCTCGCCGACAGCGAGCGAGATGCTCCTGAGGGCGACGACGTCGCCGAATTTCTTGGCGATGCCGTCGAGCTCGACGGCGGGCGGGCGAGAGACAGAGGTGTCCATGGCTTCAGCCGACGGCCGGGGCCAACCTGGCTGCCCCCTTGGGGGAGAGGGCAGGGTGAGGGGGCCGGGCGCTCAGGCTACTTCGAGTACCGTTTCGTCCACTCGGCCAGGATCCGGTCGCGGTTCTTGGCGGACCAGTCAAAGTCGTTCGGATAGACGACCTTGCTGATGTCCTTCGGCAGCCCTTCGGGGACCGGGAACCCCGCCACCGCGACGGCGGCCCAGTACTTGGCGTAGAGGGCCATGGCGTCGTTCGAGATGGCCCAGTCGAGGAACTGCTTGGCCGCCGGGTTCCTGGCGCCCTTCTTCGTGAGCGCGTTGGCCTCCATCTCGTAGCCGGCCCCTTCCTTGGGGATCACCATCTCGACCGGATTTCCCTGCTTCTTCATCGCCTGGGCCACATATTCGAACGACAGGCCAATCGCGCGCTCACCGGCCGCGGCGTCCTTGCACGGTTTGGAGCCCGACTTCGTGTACTCGGCCATGTTCTTGTGCAGCGCATCCAGGTACTTCCACCCCTCGGCCTCGCCCATGCGCTGGAGGATGGAGGCGACCGAGAGGTAGCCGGTGCCCGAGCTGTTGGGGTTCGGCATCACGAGGTAGCCCTTGTAGACCGGCTTGGTGAGATCGGCCCACGAGGTCGGCATCGGAAGGTTGTGCTTCTTCCCGACCTCCGTGTTGAAGCAGAACGCCGACATGTAGATGTCGATCCCCACCCAGGCGGGCGGGGTGGCCTTGTCCCGGAACAGGGGCTGGATCCGCTCGAGGCCCTTGGGGGCGTACGGCTCAAGCAGCCCCGCCTGGTTAAAGATGAGCATGTTGGTCGCGGCGACGCCCCAGATCACGTCGGCCTGCATGTTGTCCTTCTCGGCCATGAAGCGGGCCGAGATGTCGCCGGTGGAGAAGCGCAACATCTTGACCTCGATGTTCGGGAGGCCCTTTTCGTACGACTTCTTGTAGTCCGTGATCTGCTCGTTCTCGATCGCCGTATAGATCACGACCGTCTGCTTCTGAGCCATGGCCGGCGGGACAAACGTGGCGCCGAGGAGCATGGTCAGGATAAGAGCGAACACGGGGAGACGATAGTTCATTTGCCTCATGGGCACCTCCTTTGGGTTTGGGCCGTCGGGATACGAGCCTATCACGGAACTCGCCGCTGGATCCCCAACTCGACCAGCGAAGCCTCGAAGGCGGCGACCGCGTCTTCCAGGTCGGCGGGGGTCAGGGTCCCCATGTTCGAGACCCGGAAGGCAACGTTCCGGATCTCCCCCTGTCCCGCGTAGATCACGTAGCCCCGGCGCTTCATCTGGTCATGGAGCGCCTCGTAGGTCAGCCCGGGGAGGAGCCGGAAGGTCGTCAGGATGCTGGAGCGCGCCCCCTCGGGCACCAGGATCTCGAAGCCGAGTCGAGCCATCCCTTCGCGCAGCACGCGGGCGTTTTCCGAATACCGCTTGATCCGCGCCTCGACCCCCTCGGCCTCCAGCTCAGCGAGCGCTTGCCGCAGGGCGTGGAAAACCTGGACCGCCGGGGTAAACGGCGTGTTGTCCTGCTCTTGAGCGGCGTAGTGGCTGTAGAGGTCCAGGTAGACGCTGCGGGGCTCCCTTCCTTTCAACTCCTCTACCGCGCTCCGCCGGCACAGGACGAAGGCGACGCCGGGGATCCCCTGGAGACACTTGTTGGCGCTCGCCACGGCGAAGTCCAGGCCGTCCTGGCCGACGTCCAGCGGCTCACCGAAGAGTGAGGACATGGCGTCCAGGATGACCCCGCGGCCGTGGTGCGCCGCCACCTCCACGACGGCGGGCACCGGGTTGAGCAGGCCCGTCGTCGTCTCATGGTGGACGAGCGCCACGTGGCTCAGCTCCGGCCGGGCGCTGAGCCGGGCTTCCACGTCGCCCGGGTTCACAGCCGTCGTGTTGTCCAGTCGGATCACCTCAGCAGGAATCCCGTGGGCCTTCGCGATCTGGACCATTCGGCGGCCATAGACCCCATTGTCCACGATCAGCAGTGCTCCCTCCCGGGGCACAGCCGAGCAGAGCACCGCCTCCACGGCCGCCGTTCCCGAGCCCGTGAAGGTCACCGCCACGAAGTCGCTGCCACCCCCAGCCAGGCGGACCAGATCCTCCCGGCACC
>JACQWA010000118.1 GCA_016209425.1 Candidatus Rokuibacteriota bacterium | reverse complement strand
GGCCTCGTTGAGGAATCGGGTGGTATATGCCTTCTCCAGCTCCAGGCGGTGCCGGAGAATTTTCTGATCCAGCAGGATCTCGGAAGCCTCCTCCCAGGTCTCCCGAGTCATCCACCCGACGGGATGCTGCCCTGTGTGGATGAGCGGGATACTGGCGAGCAGCATGGCCAGCTCCTTCTCGCGCCGGCGCGTCGGATCGACGTTGAGCGTGATCTCGGTGGCTTCCTCCGGATGCTCGATGGCGTAGCGCCACCCTTGAAGCGTGGCCCGGAGCCAGCGCGTGACGAGCGACGGGTTTCGCCGGATCAAATCCTCCGAGGTGAAGACGACGTCATCGTAGGTATGGACCCCGTAGTCGTCCGGGAAGATAATGCTGATTTCGTGGCCGGTCAGGCGTGCATCCACGGGCTGGTTCATGATGTACCCGCCCCAGACCGAGACCTCGCGTTTATAGAAGGGAGTAAGATCGAAGCCGTAGGGCATCCGCTTCAGGGCGGTGAAATCGAGACCCAGGCGCTTCAGCATGGCCTTGAGGTGGATCTCGTGCGTGGGGGCATACGCCACGGCCTTTCCCACAAAGTCCTTGGGGTGCTTGATCCCCGACGCTTTGAGGGCAAAAAAGCCCACGGGGCTCCTCTGGTAAATGGCAGCGATGGCGACGACCGGCGCCCCTTGCTCTCGGGCCTTAAGGAACTCAGTATGGCTCGTGATGCCGAACGTCGCCGCTCCCGATCCTACTTCCTCGATCGGAGAAGCCGTCCCGATCCTCCACGGGCGGTTCTGGACCAGCAGCCGTTCTTTCCGGTAGAACCCCTTGGCGTCGGCGACGTAGTTGCCTGCGAACTGGGTCTGATGGTGCCATTTCAGTTGGACCGAGACAGTGTCCATTCCCTGCGCGCCGGCGAGCATGGGTACGATGGGAGCCAGCAGCGTCACCACCAGAAAGACCGCTGCCGCGGGCGACCATAGATACTTTGAGCGGTGTCTCATGGAGATTTCCCCCATCCCAGAAGTCGATGGTGCACGGGGTCCGTCTCATCAGACGACCCCATGCTCACGTTAGTAGCAAGGGGGATGCCAGGCCCAAATAATCGATAAATTATAAAAAAGGACGGAGAAAATAAAATACGTGCCCCCGAATCGTGTCAATCAGTCGTTCGACGAGTAGGAGATTCTCCCAGGGGGGGTCGAACGGGATTCGGGGCAGCTCGAGCGAGACGGATCTCAGCCTGTGGTCGACACCAGGATGACCCGCCGCCCTTCCTCCCCGATTCCCCTCCGGTGTGATACAGTGAGAGCCAGCATGGGACAATTTTCGGTCAGCGCGCGCATCTGGTCTGCTCACGTCCCCGAAAAGGGTCGAGAAGTCAACTTTCTGGCGACCGGGGCCGCGTATACGGTGGTCCCGCGCACGATGCTCGACGCGATAGGGTGCCTTCCCTCGACCAAACGCACCGTTGTCCAGCCGGACGGCCGAGAGGAGATCTGGGATCTCACTTACATCATCATGGCCCTGGGGGGAGAAGAAGCGCCGACACCTTGCCTCATGGGACCCTCTAACGGCCTCACCCTCCTTGGAGCCGTGACCCTGGAACAATTCGGACTCGGCGTGGACCCGCTTCACCGCAGGCTCATCCCTGTCCGCGCTCCGATCGCGTAGCACCTCAGGCTCCTTCGCCCAAGGGCTTGCTTTCCCGGTCTCGTGGCCCAGCAGGTCTTTTCGCCCTTGACGCTGGCCCAGCGACCCCGCTAAGCTGCACCGTCCTTCGTCCCCTGGAACCTCTGGATCTGGCGGACCGGACCGAGGTGGAGGTCGTGATCCAGACTCCCGAGCATGAAGCTGAAGAGCCCCCCCCCGCCAAAAGAGCGTTCTCCTTCGTCGGGATCGGACGGAGCGGCCGCCGGGATGTGTCCGAGCGGGCCGAAGAGCTGCTGCGTACGGGTTTCGCCCGCTGAATGCCGGCCATCCTTCTGGACACCGGCGCCCTCTATGCCCTGGCTGATCAAGACGACGCCTGCCGAGACTTCTCCCTTATTCGTCCCCGCCATTGCGCCGCATTTGAGTTGCTGCCCTAACCGTTCCGTCTGTCCCCCTCACAGTGTCCGCAGGACGCGCTGGAGAACCCGGCGAACCTCGTCCAGGTCAAAGGGCTTGCTCAGGCTGAACGCCCCGGTCTGTCCCAGGAACTCCCTGGTCTCGGGCCCCAGCACGTCCCCGGTGAGAAACACGAATCGCTGCAGCAGGGACGGGTGCCGGCGTTCCAGCTCCTGGTAGAGGCCCGGCCCGTCCAGCCTGGGCATCTTGATGTCGCTCAGGATCACGTCGTAGGTCCCCTCAGCGAGCTTGTCCAGGGCGATGGCTCCGTTGGCCGCCGTCTCGACCTGATGGCCGTCCGCTGACAGCATCTCGGCCAGGATCCCAGAGATCTCAGGCTCATCGTCCACCACCAGGATGGTCTTCCCCCGGATGGGCGGCAGCTCCTCGCCCGGCGGGGTTTCGGACAGAGCCGCGGGCGGCCGCTCCACCGGCAGCTCGATCAGAAATGCGGCGCCCTGCCCCGGCTGGCTCTCCACGCGGATGACGCCCCGGTGATTCTCGATGATCCCGTGGCAGAGAGAGAGCCCCAGGCCCGTCCCTTGCCCCGGCGGCTTGGTGGTGAAGAAGGGTTCGAAGATCCGGCTCTGGATCTCGGCCGGAATCCCGGGGCCCGTGTCGACCACCCTCAGGAAGACCCGGCTCCTGGCGGGGTCGGACCGCGTGGCGAGGGTGAGCCGGCGCGGCGGGGGCGTCTCGTGCATGGCATGGTGGGCGTTACTAATGAGATTGACGACCACCTGGTGCAGGTGGTGAGGGTCGGCCCAGAGGATCGGGAGATCATCGGCCAGGTCCAACCCCACCTCCACGCCGTCCACCCGAAGCGGGTAGGCGAGGAGCTCCACGGCCTCCCGGGCCACCTGGTTCAGCGACACTACCCGACGCTCGGGCGGGTACTGGCGGGCCAGCGCGAGGAAGTTGTTCACGATGCGCACGCAGCGCCTCGCCGCCCGGCCGATCTTCTCGGCCCGCCCCGCGAGCCTCCCGCTCCCGACGTCCTGACAGAGAAGGGCCGCCTGGCCCATCAACACCGACAGCGGGTTGTTCAGCTCGTGGGCGACCCCCGCCAGGAGCTGACCCATGGTGGCCAGCTTCTCGCTCTGGAGGAGCCGCTGGGTGCGCTCCTGAACCTTCTGCTCCAGATCCCGCGCATGCTCCTCCACGTTCCGCTGGAATTCGATGAGTCGGTCGTTCACCTGGTCCAGGGCCTCATAGGTCGCGAACAGGAGCTCGATGATCTGCTGCTTGTCCGCGGAGAGGACGATCTGCCGGCCACCCACACGGACGGTGACCTCCATGTCGAGGTGGCCGCGCTCCCGGAGCTCCAGGTGCTCGAAGATCAGCCGGACGCGCTCCAGGAGGTAGTCGTCCTCGAAGGGCTTGGTGATGAAGTTGTCCGCCCCGCGCTCCAGGCCCTTGATCAGGTCCGCCGGCGTGTTCCGCTCGGTGAGGAGCACGAAGGGGATCCGCTTCGTTCGCTCCGCGGTCTTCACCGCCTGGCAGAAGGCGTAGCCGTCCATCTCGGGCATCACCACGTCGGAGATGATCAGGTCCGGGGGCGCCGACTGAACTCGCTCGAGCCCCTCCCGCCCGTTCGCCACCAGCTCCACCCGATAGCCCTCGCCCTCCAGCAGGAGGCGCACGCGCTCCGCCTGGGTCGGGCTGTCCTCCACTACGAGGATCCGTCGTTCCCCGCCGGTCACGGCTCTACACGCTGAACAGGGAGCGGATCATCCCGGCGATCTGGGCAGAAGCCATCCTCCGCCGCCCCCACGAGCGCTCTCGGCCGTCCCCACTCCTCCCCCGCTGGTGGAGCTAAGGGCCGACTTCCGATCCAGGAAACCCTGCGAGCGCCGGATTGGGAGGAGTCATCGGCGGCTGGCCGGATCAACCGGTAGAAACAAGTCGCGGATCGGTATCTCCGGGTGACTTGCAGGGAAGAGCCGGATCGGATCATCGTGATAACGGCGGTCTTCAAGCGAAGACCTCCCGGAAGGGGGCGCGACCGGTGAAGATCGAGTACGATCCCGAAGCAGACGCGTTGTACATCCAGATTCGCGGGGCGCGTCCGGACGACAACGTCGACATCGCGGAAGGGGTCACGGTGGATGTGGACGAACACGGCCACATCGTTGGCCTTGAGATCCTGGACGCCAGCAAGCGGCTGAGTCCTTCTGACCTGACCAGCATCACCATCCAGAAACTGCCGGGGAAATTGACGGGAACCAGAGGCTTGAAGAGTTCAGCGGCGGCCTCGGCCGGGCCCACGAGCAGCCAACCTCCCGTCACCAGCGCCCGCTCTATCGGGGAGGTGCCACGCGTCGTTCCAGGGCTCGGACGACCAGAGTGAGCACCTCATTGACCCGAAACGGCTTGGAGAGGACCAACTCCACCGAGCCTTCCCTGAGGGCTTCTAGATCAAGCTGTTCGCCCCAGCCGGTGATGAGGATCACCGGGGTCTCGGGGCTGAGGTCCTTGACGGCGCGCGCCACCTGCCAGCCGGACATCTCTGGCATTCCGAGGTCGGTGAGCACCAAGTCGTGGTGCTCCTCGCGGAAGAAGTCCAGCCCTTCTTTCCCGCCGGCGGCCATCCTGACCGAATGCCCCTGGGTCATCAGGATCTCCGCCAGGATGGTTCGCACATCTTCCTCATCATCGATCACGAGGATAGCGGCGCGCTGGGGGGCGGCCGGGGGCGCCTCCGACTCTCGCTCAACTGCGACACCCTTCCCCGGTGGGAGGCGGATGGTGAAGGTCGTCCCTTGTCCTTCCTGGCTCTCGATTGCGATGTCGCCTCCGTGCCGCCGGAGGATCCCGTAGGTCACGGAGAGCCCCAGGCCAGTGCTCTGGGTCCCCTTGGTGGTGAAGAACGGTTCGAAGGCCCGTCGTCTCACTTTCTCGGACATCCCGCACCCTGTGTCGGCGACCGTGACGGTGACGGACCCTTCCATGGAGGCCGTCCGGATGCGGAGGGTGCCGCCTTGCGGCATCGCGTCGAGGGCATTCAAGATGAGGTTCATCAGGGCCTCCCGGAGTTCCGAGGGATCGCCGGCTACGGTCGGGATCTCTCCGAGTTCTCTCACCACCTCGTACTGGATCCCCTGCGCCTCTGCCTGGTCTTTCCAGCGGGGGCGGGTGGCCTCGAGGATATCGTCGATCAGCTCGTTGACGGCGACCGTCGAAAACGGCTGGGCCCGACGGATCCTGGTGAACTGCTGGATCCGCTGGATGGTGCGCGCCCCATCCCAGGCCATCCGTTCGATGACCTCCACCGAATGTCTCAGGACAGGGTCTTCCAGGTGGGAGCGAAGGATCTGGGCCCGCCCCAGGATGGCCGCCAGAATGTTATTGAAGTCATGGGCAACTCCGCTCGCCAGCTCGCCGAGGGCCCGGAGCCTCTCAAGCTGCACGACCTTCTCCTGGCTCTCCTTCAACGTCTCGATGGCCCCCGTCGCCATGTCGTACAACCGAGCGTTCTCGAGCGCGATGGCCGCCTGGCTGGCGAAGGAGTCCAGGAGATCGCGGTCGCTTTCGGTGAACGGACGGGCCATGCGGCCGAGCACCCCGAGCACCCCCAGAATCCGTCCCTCCTTCCTGAGGGGGACCCCGACAAAGACCTCAACAGGAACCACCATCGCGGGGCGGCGATACCCATCTTTCCCCAGAGCCACCTCCCAGACCAGCTCCTCAATCCAGGTGAGCATGGCCGAAGACCGCGCCAGGATCTCAGCGGCCCCCGCGCTGGCTCTGAGGGCTGGCTCCCCGGTGTCCTCCTGGATCACCCAGAGTCCGGCTGCCTCTGCCTCCAGGAGACTGATCGCCGCCTCCACGATCAGATCCAGGACGGCTTCCAGATGCAGCGTGGAGGTGAGGCTCTGAGAGAGGAGGAGCAAGGTCTCGAGGCGCCTGGCCGTTTGCTCCCTTGCTTCGATGAAGTCCCAGAGGAGGCGGGCGCTCTTGTCGCCGATGACTTCCGTTTTCGCGGGCCGCTCGCGGAGGAGATCCTCCAAGACCTCCGGCTTGCCGGTGGCTTCGATGACCACATCCGGGGTGTAGCGGAACACGGCCCGGTGCTCGCTGAGGGTAGGGATGCCGCGCTCGCGGGCCAGCCCCAGGCCGAGGGCCTCGGGATCCATGTCCGCCAGGGCCACGATCTCCACCTTTGGGTGCTCGCCGAGGAGCCGGATGAGGGCCTCTCCGCCCCTCGCCGCCCCCACCACCGCGACTCGGATAGTCGTTTCCACCCCGCCCACCTCGATCCCGTCGGCTCGCCCGGAACTGGCCTTCATGCCTTGGACGTCTGGTTCAATACCTTCTCGGTTTTCAGGATGAGTGTGGCCGTGCTACTCCGGGCGCCCGAGATGGCCTGGCAGTTCACGCAATGAAAGTTGCCCCGGTCGAAGGCAGGGCACCGCAGAAGGATCTCCACCTCTTCGCGGAGGGCGTGAGCCACCTCCGCCTTCTGCTCGATCTTCTTGGCCTCGTTGATCCGCTGGGTAAGCTCCTGAATCTTGCTCTCCTGTTTGGAAAAGAGGTCGATGGGACAGTCGATGCTCGAAACGTATTCAGGCATGCTGGCTCCTTTCCGGTCCTCCGCACACCGGAGCCACCTTCACGGTGAACTCTGGCTGATTCTGAGGGCCTCAACGTAGTGACGGCCGAGCCGCTCCCACTCATCGGACGGGTTGGTGATCCGGGACGGCCCGAGGTAGTAAGCCTGCACCGCCTTCTCCAGATCCCCGAATCGCCGCACCATGGCGAAGAGGTAGTGGGCTCCCACGCGGATATTGAGGCGGACATCCTCGAGCTCTTCGGGGTCCCGATCTGCCCAGCCGAGCTCCGTTGCGACCTCCTCGAAGGCGACAGGCATCACCTGCATGAGGCCGACGGCCCCCCGCGGGGACCTGGCTCGGGGATCGAACCCGCTCTCCACCCGGATGATGGCCAGGAGGAGCCGCCAGTCGAGGTCGTAGCGCCGAGACTCCTGCTGGACCGCGTGGGCCAGCGCCGTGGCCTCCGCGTGAGGGAGAGGTGGTCGATGGGACCTGATCTGGTTCAGGATCCCGAGGCGCTCCTCGAGGTGACGGATATGCTCCTGGAGGCGCATGATCTCGCCCCGCTGGCTGGCGATACGCTGATTCTGGTCCCACATGCCCCATGCCACGAAAAGGATGAGACCAATCCCGAGGATGGCAACGGTCGCCAGTTTTACGCGGAGCCGAAGGGATCCGCGGGCCTCCCCCCACACCCTGCGAGTGGCCATCGCTTCTTCCCTCTGAGCCTCCGTCGAGAACGAAGTTCGCGCGATCACATCAGGTCCTCGAGCGGCCCGAGCGACAGGTTGAGGTCCTCCTGGCTGAGGGCGAAGTGGGCCCGGAG
>JACQWA010000103.1 GCA_016209425.1 Candidatus Rokuibacteriota bacterium | reverse complement strand
GGCTGAGCGGGTTCGAGCGCTACTATCCGCGAGAGCTGTCCGGGGGCATGAAGCAGCGCGTGGCCCTGGCCCGGACGCTGGCGTACAACCCGGACATTCTGCTGATGGACGAGCCCTTCGGGGCGCTCGACACTCAGACGCGGCTCCTGATGCAGGAGGAATTGCTCCGGATCTGGGAAGCCAACCAGAAGACCATCCTCTTCGTCACCCACAGCGTGGAAGAGGCGGTCGTGCTCTCGGACCGCGTCGTCGTCATGACCGCGCGACCGGGAACGGTCAAGACCTCCATCGAGGTGCCGTTCAAGCGCCCGCGCGTGGTCGAGGACCTGATGCACGACGTCGGGGCGATGGAGCTGCGCACGGATCTCTGGCATCTGGTGAAGGAAGAGGTCTTGAAGCGCGCCGCGCCATGAAGCCGCTCGGTTGGCTCGGACGGAACTATTCGCTGGGGCTCCTCCTGCTGGGCTGGGAGTGGCTCCCGCGGAGCGGCCTCGTCACGGCCGACATCCTGCCGCCCTTCTCCGCCACCGTCGCCAATGTCGCCATGCTGATCCGCGAAGGGGAGTTGCAGTGGCACATCGCGCTGTCGCTGAGCCGGCAGGTGACGGGTCTTCTGTTGAGCGTCGTGGCCGGCGTGGGGTTGGGGATCCTCATGGCGTGGAACCGGCGCGTCCGCGCCTTCTTCGAGCCGCTCCTCATGCTGACCAACCCGATCCCGAAGGCGGCCCTCATCCCGCTTTTCATGCTCTGGTTCGGGATCGGCGCGCTCTCCAAAGTCCTGCTGATCTTCGTCGGCACCATCATCCCCATCGTGATCAGCTCCTACCACGCGGTCGCCGACGTGAGCCGGAACTATCTCTGGTCCGCGCGGGCGATGGGGGACGGGACGGGGCGCATGCTGGTGCGCGTGGTGCTGCCCGCGGCCTCGCCGCAGATCCTGGCTGGGATCCGCCTGGGGCTGATCGTCTCGCTGATCGTCCTGGTCGGGTCCGAGATGCTCGCGGGCCGGCAGGGGCTCGGCTGGTTCATCGCCTACACGATGGAGACCGGCGCCTACGACCTGACCTACGCCAGCATGCTGACCATCGCCACGATCGGCTTCTGCTACGACCGGCTCTATCTCATCCTGATGCGGCGCCTCCTCGCCTGGAAGGAGGAGGCATGACGCTACGTGCTCGGAGGGGGGCTCCGCCCCCCTTCCGATTCCTCCCCCCGAGGGTTGCGCGGGCAAAGCCCGCGCTCGAACGGCCCCGATCGTGCGCACAGGGGGCAGTCCAGCCATGAGGTTCGTCGACCGGTATGGATCGGTGCTCCTCCTCGCGGTCGCCTGGGAAGTCGCCGCGCGCCTCGAGGTGTTCAACCGGGTGCTCTTCCCGCCGGCCACGGCGATCGTCGGCCGGCTCGTGGCGCTGGCGGGGGACGGCACGCTGCTCTACGAGGCGGGGCAGAGCCTCCTCCGGATGGGGAGCGGCTTTGCCCTGGCGCTGCTGGCGGGGATTCCCCTGGGCATCCTCATGGGGCGGCTCCGAGCGGTGGAGGGCTTCTTCGGGCCGGTGTTCGCCTTCGGCTTTCCCATCCCCAAGATCGGGCTGATCCCCATCTTCCTGCTCTTCGCGGGCCTCGGGCACGCGTCGAAGATCGCGCTCGTCTTCGTGGACTCGCTCTTCCCGATCGTGCTCAGCACCTTTCACGGCGTTCGGCTGGTGGAGCGTCAACTGATCTGGTCGGCCCAGGCGATGGGCGATTCGGAGCCCAGCGTCCTCCGCCGGGTCGTCTGGCCCGCGGCCCTCCCGCATATCTTCACCGGCGTGCGGCTCGGACTGATCATCGCCCTGATCGTCGTCTTTATCTCGGAGATGGTGACGGCGGGCAGCGGACTCGGCCACGTGATGATCGTCTCGGCGCGGAACTTCAAGATCGTCGACATGTACACGGCCATCCTGAGCATCGCTCTCCTGGGCTTCGCCTTCGACAAGGCGCTCCTCGCGATCCGGGGCCGGGTGCTGGCGTGGTACGAGGGGGAGGTGGCCGCGTGAGGCTAGTAGCCGAGCTCCAGATCCACCAGCGCCCGGAGCGGCTCGCCGCGGCGGAACCGGCGGAGATTCTCGACGACGAAGTCGATCTGCGCTCCCACGGCTTCGCGCGACCATCCGCCGCAGTGGGGCGTCATCACCACGTTGTCGAGCTCATGGAAGGGGAAGCGCGAGGGCAGACGGGGCTCGGGCGGAGGGGTGTGGGTCCACACGTCGATCCCCGCACCGGCAATCCACCGCTCGCGGCAGGCGCGGTAGAGCGCGCCCTCGTCCACCGTTTCCATGCGACCGACGACGATGAGCCAGGCGCTCGGCTTCATGAGCTTGAGCTTCCCCTCGTCGAAGAGGCCGAGCGTGTCAGCAGTCTTGGGCAGGGTGACCATCACGAAATTGGACTCGGCGAGGAGACGGGGCAGATCGGCTGGCCCGCCGAGGAAGGCGAGACCGTCCCGGGCCGCCAGGTGCTCGTCCCGGTGGCGCTTGATGGCGAGGATCCGGTAGGCAAGCCCTCTCGCCAGCTCCACGAACGCGCGCCCGATGGCCCCGTAGCCGACGATCCCGACGGTCGTGCCGTAGGTGACGCTCCCCGGGGCCGCCTTGAAGCGCCCGACGCTCCAATCTCCCGTTCGGAGCTTCCGGTCCCCCAGCGCGAGACCCCGCCCGCAGGCCAGCACGTGGGCCAGGGCGAGCTCGGCGACGGTTCGGGCGTTTTCGTGGGCAGCGGCCACCCTGATGCGGAGGCGGCGCAGGAGCGCGAAGTCGAGGTGGTCAACGCCGGCAATCCAGAGCTGGAAGAGGCGCAGCCGAGAGGCGGCCGTGAGCACGGCCGGCGGGACGGCGTGGGCGACGATGACTTCCGCGTCCCGAGCCGCTTGAGTGAGCGCGGCCTCGCCGAAGTCGGACGGGACGGTCAGGAGAAATTCGTCACCGAGCAGCATCCCCAGCGTCTCCCGGCGTCCCGCGATCTGCGGGTCAGCCAGGAGAACACGGGTCGGAGCTGCCGTCATCGAGGGCCGGGATGGTAACGCAAATCGGTCAGCGCTTTCGCGTCCAACCGCTTCGAGATTTCCTTGGTCTCGTACAGGTAGTCAAACACCTTCTGGAGCGCCGGGACGTTCGGCATGCCGTCGGGCGGGTAGTAGTAATCCTTCCGGCTCAGGAAGAACTCGCCGAGGAGGTCCTTGGGAATGCGCGTCACGCTCGCGTAGACCTCCATGGCCTCGGCGCGGTTCTTGGACATCCACTCGGCGGCGATCACCCAGTCCTCCAGGAAGGCGCGGACCACCGCCGGGTTCTTGGTGATGAAGTCGGTGCGAAAGCAATGGAGCAGGATCGGCGCCGCCTCGAACAGGTCGAGAGAGGTGAAGAGATCACGCATCCCTCCGCGCTTGTGGGCAGCGGTGTAGAAGTGCTGCGGCTGCTCGCCGGTCGCGACCTGGCCCTTCCGGATGTTCTCCTCCATGACGCGGAAGGGGACCTCGACGATCTTTACGTCCTTGTCCGGATCGAGCCCGTTCTTTTTGAGGACCCCCCGGCCGACGATGTTGGTGTAGCCGCCGTACACGGAAGTGCCGATCGTCTTGCCTTTGAGGTCCCTCACGCTCTTGATGCCGGAGTCGGCGGCGACGAGCCAAGCCGTGGCAAAGTATCCCGGACGCTCTTCGATGATCCCCGTGACCACGCGAACGTCCGCCGCGCCGGAGTCCACCAGCTTCGCGAGGGAGACGGACGCGAGTGTCCCGCCGTCGATCTGGCCTGCCGCCAGCGCCTGGGCCTGCGGCGGGGTGGTCGGGAAGTTGATCCATTCCACGGTGTACACCTTGCCGTAGTTCTTCAGGATTTCCGGCTTCTTCATCATGATGTATTTTACGTTCTCGACGGGGATGCCCCAGCCGACCTTGATCTTCATCGGCTCCTGCGCCGGCGCCCGCTCGACGGGGAAGACGAGGCAGGACAGAAAGATCCCCACGATGGCCACCCAGTGACCGGGCCTGTTCATGATCTCCTCCTTTGCGGAAGGCACGGGAGGGCTCATTCTAGGAAGCACTCGGGAGGTTGTCAATGACTTACTTCCGCGCGGTGGACCCGTTCCCGCTGGAATCGCCGGAGCAAACGAAGCTCCATGAGTTCTACGAGTACCTGGCCGCGGGCCGCCTCGTGACGACCGCCTGCCGGGGCTGCAGGCGCAGGGACTGGCCCCCCCGGGGCTTTTGCCCCGAGTGCGGCTCCGACCAGTTCGACTGGTCGGACCTCCCCCATGAGGGACTCCTTCACGCCTTTACGGTCCAGGAAACGGGGGTGCCGGCCGGATTCGACAAACCTCTTATCTTCGGCATCACAAGACTCGATGAACTCAGGATTTTTACGCGAATCATCGAGACGGAGCCGGCGGAGCTCGCGGTGGGGAAGCGGGTCCAGTTTACGCCCCTCAGGGTGACCGACGATCATGAGGGAAAGCCCCGGTACCTCCCGGCGTTCAAGCTGGTGGAGTGATGGGAGAGCGCAGGCTTAAGGTGCTGATTGCCAAGCCGGGGCTGGACGGTCATGACCGGGGGGCCAAGGTGGTGGCTCATGCCTTGCGAGACGCGGGGTACGAGGTCATCTACACGGGGCTCAAGCGGACGGCGGCGGAGATCGTGCAGGAGGCCATTCAGGAGGACGTAGACGTGATCGGGCTCTCCATCCTCTCCGGCGCCCACCTCACGCTCTGCCGCCAGCTCATAGACTGTCTCAAGGCCCAAGGGGCGGAGTCAATCGCCGTGGTCGTCGGCGGGGTCATTCCCCGGCGCGATATCGAGCGCCTCCGCGGGCTGGGGGCGCGCGAGGTATTCCCGGTGGGGACCTCGCTCCCGACGATCGTGGAGAAAATCAGGGCGTACGCCCGCAGCGTGTCGGTGTGAGGAGGAACCTATGTCGAAGGACCCCAAGAAGAAGGATGTCACGCTCCACGCCGGTATCCCGGTGAAACCCGTCTACGGCCCCGCGGATATCCGCGGCCTGGACTACCCCCGGGACCTGGGAGACCCTGGTCTCTATCCGTTCACGCGCGGCATCCACCCCGAGATGTATCGGGCGCGGGTGTGGACCATGCGCCAGTACGTAGGCTTCGGCACCCCGGCGGAGAGCAACATGCGCTTCAAGTACCTCATGGCCCACGGCCAGGACGCCCTCAACGTCGCCTTCGACCTGCCGACGCAGCTCGGCCTCGATTCCGACGATCCACGCGCCGAAGGGGAGGTGGGCC
>JACQWA010000099.1 GCA_016209425.1 Candidatus Rokuibacteriota bacterium | reverse complement strand
CGAGTATGCCAGCCAGCATGTGAGTTTACCGTGCGCGGGGGCGGGTCAAGCCCAGAAACCTCCATGCTCTCACGCAGTTCCACGGCGCCTCCACCTCCCACGTCCCTCGCCCCGCGGGTTGGCTTTTGTTGGGTTTTTGTGAGGGCCTTGGAGCCCAGCGGGCAAAGTGTTGGGCAAAGTGATGGGATGGGAACTCGCGTCCGATCCCGGCCGCTCACCGGCCATCTGCAAGGGCGTCGAGGAAACGGGCCGCGCCCCGAAGCCAGTCCGGAGCGATCAGCGCGCCGACCAGCATCGCGGTAAGGGCGATCGGGATAACAAAGACCAAACCATCTACCACCGTAACTGCCACAAGCGTCCAAAAGCGCCAGCTCCTGACCCGTTCCCACATGACGCGGGGCCTCCGTCGTGACGGCGTGAATCGGGACGTTCAGCTCGTTCCCGGCATCGTCGAATCGCCGATTGTCTCGCTCGGTTTGAATTCCGATCGCCGACGCTGGATGATCGCCTCGCCCTCGGCGGCCGTGAGCCCCAGGTGGCCGAGCGTCCAGCGGAGAAACTCCATGCCGGCTTCAAACTCGGGC
The DNA here is from genome assembly GCA_016209425.1 of Candidatus Rokuibacteriota bacterium. GTDB lineage: Bacteria > Methylomirabilota > Methylomirabilia > Rokubacteriales > CSP1-6 > JACQWA01. The sequence continues at coordinate 7,579 of JACQWA010000099.1, read as the reverse complement.
ATTACGACCTCAGACGCGCCGGCACTCCGCAGGCGCTGGAGGTCGGCAGCGCGATGGACCCGGGCGATGATCTTAAGGGAAGGGTGAAGCCTGAGCACCGCCTTGATCGTCGCTTCCGAGGCCGCGGCGTCATAGTGGGTAATGGCCAGAAGCCTCGCCCGCTCGATACCCGCAGCCGTGAGGATGTGGAGGTTATTGGCATCCCCGAAGAGACAGGGCTGCCCCTGGCGCTGCAGTTCCTCGACGCGGATCGGGTTCAGCTCGATCACCACAGAGGGAATCCCCCGGGCCCGGAGCTGCGCGACGAGCTCGCTCCCGACGCGCCCGCACCCGCAGATCACCACGTGGTCGGCGAGCCGAGAGGTCTCCGCACCGGCCGCCCCGGCGAGGGACGAGGGCGCGGGGGAGCGACCCCAGCGGCGGAGTACCCACGGGGCGCCGTGACGTAGCAACGCCGGGTTAAGGAGGATCGAAAGGAGCGCACCCCCGAGCAGCAACCCATATAGCTCCCCGCTGATGAACGCGCGATCCACGCCGAGCTTGGCGAGGACGAAGGAGAGCTCGCCAACCTGCGCCAGGAGAAGGCCTGTCAGGATCGCCTCTGAACCGGCGTAGCCGAAGACCCGCACAATCAGCGCCGCGATCGCAGCCTTGAGGAGCGTGATGACCGCCACGATCGCCAAGAGGGTCCCCAGGTGGCGCCAGAGCAGGAGCGGGTCGACCAGCATTCCCACCGAGACGAAGAAGAGGCTGGCAAAGAGGTCGCGGCTGGGAACCAGTTCCGCCAGCACTTGTCGGCTATAGTGCGAGCGGCTGACCACGACGCCGGCAAGGTAAGCCCCGAGCGCAGTGGAGAGTCCCAGGGCCGAGAGCGCCACCGTGGTACCGATCACTGCCAAGACCACTGCCAACAGAAAGAGTTCCCGCGAGCGCAGACGCGCGACGGCGGCGAACAGGGCCGGGAGCACGAGACCCGCCACGAAGTAGGCGCCGATGAACAGCACGAGGGCCCAGCCCAGCGCGAGAAGGAGCGGACGCCCAACTTCTTCCCCCGCGGCCGCCCATGCCGGGAGCAGCACCATCATGGCGATCAGGGTCAAGTCCTGAACGAGACAAATCCCCACCGTGATCTCCCCGTGCGGGGTGTCCATCTCGCCCCGGTCTAGGAGAAGCTTGAGGACTACCAGGGTGCTGGAGAGCGCCACGATGGCCCCAAAGAAAACCTGCTGGATCATGGGAAAGCCCATGGCCCGGGCCACTCCCATCGCCACGGCTCCGGTCAGGACCACCTGGAGCAATCCACCTCCGATCGCGACGGCCCGCACCCGGCGCAGCCGCGCGACCGGGAACTCCACGCCAAGCTCGAACATCAGCAGGACCACCCCGATGTCTGCCAACGTGGCCACGTGGCGGATCTCGCTGACCGGGCCGGGGGTGTAGGGACCGATGAGAATCCCGCCAACGAGGTAGCCGAGGATCGGTGGTTGGCCCAGGCGCTGGGCAGCAGCGCCTCCGACGAGCGCCGCCGCGATCGCCAGGACGAGGTCTCGGAAGAACGGGAGCTCCGGCATCAGCTGCCAGACCCTTCGCCCAGCCTGCGTTTTGGGGGAATAGATGCTCCGCAAAACTTACAGCGAACTGTGTCGTGACTCTCGGTCCTCGGAACGATCTGTGCGCGTTGGCACTTTGGGCATTCTCGCGTAAGCGACCTCGCGACCGTGTGGGCAATGATCCACTGAAAGAGCGGGTTCATGAGCTATCACCACGGGTCACACTGGACCACCCTGACCCCTGCCTGCGAGGTGAGAGAGGCCAACCGATCTCCATCGCAACTCCCCCAAAGCGATGGAAGCTTTCCCAGAAACCGCCAGCAGATTTTAAGCCATTTTCGGCCCTCAGACGAACGGGCCGACGAAGGCGCGTTGCTTGCGGCAATTTGACCGGTGGACAACAGGAATTCCTCACGCCCACGACCAGCAGCCAGGCTGGTAGGGGCAGGCCTGGCAGTGCTAGCCGTCGAGGGGGTAGAAGGCGCCGGCCTGGGTGGCGGACGAGCTCAGCGACCAGACGCAACAGGCGGAGGTTGGCGGCGCCTGAAAGAATGGTGGACGATACTGGACTCGAACCAGTGACCTCTGGCATGTGAGGCCAGCGCTCTGCCAACTGAGCTGATCGTCCGGGGCTGAGAACCCGCGTGGATTCTAGGGGCCTTCCCGGGAGAGTCGGTCGAACGAGGAGACGCTCACGCGGTACATCGCTCCTTTCATTTGCACGGGCACGGCGAAGAACGCGCGACCGCCGGCCTGGACATCCCCCAGGACCCAGGCCGATCTTTCAGCGACGACTCGACCCGACGTATCCAGCACCTCGATACTGAGCCGGACGTTGGTGGTCGAATACATGAGATCGTTGTAGACATACCCTGTCACCCGCACACCCTCCGGTCTCTCAGCGGCTTCCCACTGCACTCGGAAAAACTGCGCCGCCGGGCCCCCCAAGCTCTGTGCCTGGGCGAAACCTGAGGCGAGGAGAAGCCCTCCGACCCAGACGGCGAGTAGCTTGGCATACATGGTTTCCCTCTCTCACGCTTGCATAAGACGCGCGGAACCTCAGCGAAACGGTGCCGCTAGCCTAGCCCGAGGAATTTGGAGGGTCAAGGCCCCCTGACCCGGCGGGCCTCAATCTTTGCGTTCACGGCAGTCACCAGTGAGGGTAGACTAGCCCCAGCATCTGGAACGGTCAAGCACCGCCTTGACATCCGCCAGGCGACGGGCATAAGGTCCGCTCAAGAGAGTGGAATGGAGGCGCTGAGCATGCAGGCTGGCGGGGAAACTGCGCGACTCCTTTTCATCGTGGCGCTCAACCAGCGCGACCTCTATGAATCTCTGAGCCGGAGCTTCTCCGCGGGCAAGGGGGTCCAGGTCGTTCTCGACCGGCGGCGTGGGGAGCGCCGGCAGCGGGTTGAGCCACAGGGGTCGGAGCGTCGCCGGGTCGACCGGCGCCAGCCGCGCGTAGACAGAGATCTCCGCTACCGTTCGTTCCTCATCATCCACCAGCCGCAAGGAGTGCTCTCAGGCTGACTGCCCGACCTCAGGGGAGGCAGGACGCGAGGGGGTGTCCGGCCAGCCCCTACACGGCGGGGCGGATGTCGCGCGCGAAGGCTTCGTGGACCTGGATCATGTCGTCGAGGTCACGCTGGCGCGACTCGACGAGGAGCGTCGTGACGCCGAGCGCCTTGTAGCGACGGATGTCTCCGATGATCTCATCCGGCGTGCCCGTCATCGGCCGCCGATCGGGCGATTTCTCCTTGCGGATCGAGATGCCGGCCCGGAGCGAGATCGCCAGGTCTTCGTAGCGGCGCCCCGCCTTGGTGCACTCCTCGCGGAGGAGCCTGAGCCCTTCCTCCAGCTTGTCCGGGGCGGGGAAGGCCGCGTGCCAGCCATCGCCCAGCTCCGCCACCCGCCGGAGCGCCCGCGGCGTGTGGCCGCCGATCCAAATGGGGATGCTCTTTGTGACGGGCTGCGGGAAACAGCCGATCTCGTCGAAGGAGAAGAACTGGCCCTTGTAGGACGCCTTCTCCTGGCTCCAGCAGGTCCTCATGATCCGGATGGCCTCGTCGCTCCACGCCCCGCGCTTGGCAAATGGCGCGCCCAGAAGGGTGATCTCCTCCTCCATCCAGCCGACGCCGGCCCCACAGATCACCCGGCCGTTGGACAGATGATCCAGCGTGGCGAGCATCTTGGCCGCGAGGACCGGGTGGCGGTGGGGAAGGACCAGGATCGTCGTGCCGAGCTTGACGCGCTCGGTCACCCCGGCCACCAGGGCGAGAGTGATGAGGGGCTCGGGCCAGTCGGCCTTCGGGGGGAGCGGGAATGCGCCCGTCTCGCTGTAGGGGTAGCGCGAGCGGATCGTGTAGGGAACCACCACGTGATCGCTGATCCAGAGCGAATCGTACCCGAGGGCTTCCATCCGCCTGGCGAAGGTGAGGATGTTGTGGCGCGTGGCGATGGGCCCGAACTGCGGCAGGTGGCAACCGACTTCCATGTTTAGGTTCCCTCCGCGTGAAAGCCCGTGGCGTGGAGCACCTGGTCCCGGAGCTCGCCGGCCGCGATCATCTGAGCCAGGCGCCAACGCTGGATCTTGCCGCTCGAGGTTTTCGGGATGGTCTGGGGTTTGACGAGGAGCACGCGGGCCGGCCGATGCCCGCGTCCCTGGTGCACGCGTTGTACGATCTCCCGCGCGAGATGGGAGAAGACCGCGTGGTCGGCGGCCGCATCCCGGACCTCCGCCACCACGTGAAGGCGCTGGGTGCCGAGCCGCTCGCTGTCGATTCCCACAGCCGCCGAATAGCGGATGCCGTCCACCTGGTCCACCAGCTCTTCGATGTCCGCCGGGCCGATATTCTCGCCCCCCACGATGATCACGTCCTTGAGCCGGCCGGTGATGAAGAGATATCCCTGGGCGTCGACGAATCCCAGGTCCCCGGTCCGGAGCCAGCCATCCGGCCGGAGCACCGTCCGCGTCGCCTCGGGGTTGTTGTAGTAGCCCCGCATCAGACCGGGGCTCTTGACCAGAATCTCCCCCTCATGGCCGGCGGGCTGTTCCATGTCGCCGTCCACGATTTTGACCGAGACCCCCGTGCAGGGCCGCCCCACGGAGAGGTATCGCCCGGACGAGTCGAGCCGGACCGGCTCGCCCCTCGGCCAGATCGCGACCGCCAGCGTCGCCTCGGCCAGCCCGTAGCAGGGTGCCACGATATCCTTCAGCCCGAACCTCTCCTCGAAGGCGCGGATCGTGCTGGGGCGCACCGGCTCGGCCCCCGAAAGGGCCATCTTGAGGGTCGAAAGATCGAGCCCGCCGACGTCCTTCACATTCCTCACGCAGTTGCGGTAGCCGAAATCCGGCGACACGGTAAACGTCGCGCGCTCGGTCGTCATCGTCTCCAGCCACTGCCTCGGGTTCCTGAGGTCGGGGGGAAGGAGAATCAGGCGTGCTCCGACCAGCGGGGGCGTGAAGGAGCAGCCGATGAGCCCCATGTCGTGGTAGAGGGGGAGCCAGCTCACGACGGTGTCGCGCTGCGTGATGCCGGCCGCCTCCGCCATGAAGCGCATCGTGGGGAGCACATTGTCGTGGGAGAGGACCACGCCCCGCGGGTGGCTGGTGCTCCCCGAGGTGTACTGGATGAGGGCCACGTCCTCGCCCCGGGCGGCGGGAAGGGCCCGCGGAGGATCGTGTCCCTCCAGCTCCGAGGCCAGGAGCAGCTGCCCGACATTGGCGGCGCTCCGGGAGATCTCGACGCTCTCCCGGAACCAGTCGAACGCGACGACGGCCCGGGCCTCGCAGTTCTGGAGGATGTTGGCCATGGCTTCGACCCCGAGGGTCGGGTAGAGCGGCACCGGCACGGCCCCGAGCTGCATGATGCCGAGGAGCGTGTAGAAGAACTCGGCGCACGTCGGGAAGACCAGGCAGACCTTGTCCCCCGCCTGGACGCCGGCTCGCGCGAGACCGCCGGCGTGCCGGAGACTCGTCTGCCAGAGCCGGGCGTAGCTCACCTCCTGGCCGTAAAGTGTGAAGTAGGTCCAATCGGGACTGGTGCGGGCCCGCCACGCCATGAGCTCCGTGAGGCTCTCGGGGGAGGTCTGGATCGGTCCCGGTCCAGGCATCACACCGCCCAGTCGGCGACGAAGACGTTCATCTCGCGGGGGGCCCGGGCATACCGGTTCCCGCAGAACACGAGCCGGCTCCCGTCGCGCGAGAACATGGGGAACGAGGCGAAGGATTCGGCGTAGGTGATCCGCTCGAGCCCCGAGCCGTCCGCGTTCACGAGGTACAGGGCGAAGCTCCGACCCGTGGGATCGTGGAGGTTGGAGGAGAAGATGATCTGCTGGCCGTTGGGATGCATGAAGGGCGCGAAGTTGGCGGCGCCATTCTTCGTCACCTGGCGGAGGCCGGTCCCGTCGGCGCGCATCACGAAGATCTCGAGGCGGCGGGGGCGCACCAGTGACTGCTTGAGGAGCCCCTCGTACTCCTCCACCTCCTGGCGGGTCTCGGGGTGGGCGGAGCGGAAGACGATGGCGCGGCCGTCCCAGGAGAAGAACGGCCCGCCGTCGTACCCCTTCCGGTCCGTGAGGCGCCGGACGTTCGAGCCGTCGGCGTCCATCACGTAGAGGTCCAGGTCTCCCTCGCGGAGCGAGGTGAACACGATCCGGCTTCCGTCGGGGGAGACCGCGCCCTCGGCGTCGTACCCCGGGTTGCTCGTGAGCCGCCGCAGCGTTCCCCCAGCGAGATCGACCGAAAAGATCTCGTAGGTCGGATAGATCGGCCAGACGTACCCCTGCGAGAGGTCGGGGCGGGGCGGGCACTCGGGGTCGCCCACGTGAGTGGAGGCGTAGATGGCCCGCCTGCCATCCGGGAAGAAGAACGAGCAGGTCGTCCGTCCCTTGCCCGTGGAAACCAGGGTCACCTCGCTGCCATCGGCCCGCATGGTGAAGATCTGGTCGCAGCCGAAGGGAGGGCGCGTGGATTGGAAGATCAGGCGCATCCCGGTCCAGTCGAAGTACGCCTCGGCGTTCTGGCCGCCGAACGTCAGCTGCCTCAGGTTGGCCAGCCGCCGCTCGCGCGGATCGGCGAGCGAGCCCGCGCCGGCGGCCCGGGCCAGGCGGGTGCTTTGGATTCGCTCGGTCAGGGCCCAGGCGGCGCCCGTCAGCCCCAGCCTGAGGATGGCTCGCCGTCCGAGGGCCCAGCGCGTCACCGGCGCGGCTCCAGGGTGGCCTGGGCGGAGACCTCCTTGCCATCCCGCAACAGAATCACCTCTACATTGTCGCCGGCCCGGCGGGAGCGCAGGGCAAAGGTCAGGTCGTCCAGCGTCTTCACCTCGATGCCCGCAAACCTGATGATGATGTCTCCCGCCTTGACCCCGGCCTTCTCGGCCGGGCTTCCCGGTCTGACGCCGCCCAGCTTGACACCCGGGCGCTCCGGCTCGCCGAAGTCAGGAACCACGCCGAAGAACGGGCCGTACCCGGCGGATCCTCGGGAGGGCGGGGCGGCAAGCTTCACGTAGGCGGGTGGCGGGCTGGCGCTCCCCACCCGCTCGACGAGCCGCGCCGCGAACGTCACGACGGTCTCCATCCCCTGAGCATTGATCTTGTCCCAGGTGTCCGAAGGTTTGTGGTAGTCGGTGTGAGCCCCGGTAAAGAGGAAGAGCACCGGCCGCTCCCGAACGTAGAAAGACGTGTGGTCGGAGGGGGAGAAGGGATCGCCGCGCAGCTGGAGCTTCAATGCCGGTCCCTTGGCGGCTTCCGTCACGATCTCCCGCAGGCCTGTTCCGCTGTCAACGCCGAAGACGTAGAGCTTGTCGTCGCGGAGACGCCCGATCATGTCGAAGTTGACCATCAGGACGGTCTTCTCGAGGGGCACGACGGGGGATTTCACGTAGTGGGACGAGCCCAGGATTCCCATCTCCTCGCCTGCGAAGCCGACGAAGACCAGGGTCCGTGGGAGGCCCCCCCGGGCGGCGAACGCGCGGGCGAGAGCCATCACCCCCGTGGTGCCCGACGCGTTGTCGTCGGCGCCGTGGTGG
>JACQWA010000100.1 GCA_016209425.1 Candidatus Rokuibacteriota bacterium | reverse complement strand
CGAAACGCTCGCGGTCAACAAGGTCGACATCGAGTTCAACCCGGTCGTGTTCCGTCTCGCGCTCGGCTACAGGTTCTGACCCCTACGCGACGGCACCGGCATCCGCCTGGGCGTACGACGCGGAAAAGGAATCCGGAGAATAGACACCGACTCCCCCGACGATGCCCTGGGAGGTGTAAGCAACCAGTTGAGCCAGCCCACGACCCGAGAGGTCTTCCGGATCCGCGATGAAATACGTGAAAATGGCTTGCACCCCCTGCCGGGCGTCGAAGAAGTTGAAATACCACCACTCGACGTAATTGCCATCGTGCCGGCCGTTGGCGAAAAAACGGTAATGATAGGCGTCGTCGATCGGAAGGACGTCCTGCGCGAGGGCGACCGAAGCAGACACCGGCGCGCCGACCAGCACGAGCGCAATCAGGGGGCTGAAGCGCCACCATCGGGCGCCAACAGAGACGCGACGACAATCTGAGGCCCGCGCCACCCAGAGGTAGAGCGGCCCGGTCAGCGCGACGGCGATGGCCACGGCGGTATTGAGCGGATTGGCAGGCGGATCGTCACCGTGGTCCCCTGCCCTTCGGCACTCTCGATCCTCAGTTCGCCCCCATGCCGCTGAAGAACCCCGTAGCTGGCGCTCAGCCCGAGGCCCGTGGCCTTGGGCCCCTTGGTGGTGAAGAACGGCTCGGCGGCCCGCTCCCTCACCGCGTCGGACATCCCGACCCCCGTGTCCGACACGGCCAGGCAGGCCCATCCATGCTCCCCGAACGTCCGGATCACGATGCGTCCACCAGCGGGAAGCGCGTCCACCGCATTGAGCACGAGGTTGATCAGGACCTCGCGCAGGGACACGGCGTTCCCGACCACCGTCGGAACCTCCCGGCCCTCCACAATCGCTTCGATCCGAATACCCTGAGCCTGGGCCGCGTCCTGCCATCGAGGCCGCATCATCTCGAGAACTTCAGTCGCCAGCTCCCTCAGATTCACGGGCTGCCACTCCTCCGTCGGCTGCACCCGGGCAAACCGTGACAAGCGCCGCACCACTTCCGTAGCGTCCATAGCGGCCCGCTCGACGATCGTCAGCGGGCGCCGGATGGCAGCCGACTCCGCGCTCGACAGTAGCAGGCGAAGCCGCCCCAGCATGATCGCCAGGAGGTTGTTCAGGTGGTGGGCCATCCCCGCGGCCAGCTCGCCCAAGGCCCGCATCGTCGCGCTCTGGATCAACTGCTCTTGGGCCGCCTTGAGGTCGGCGAGGGCGTGCTGAGCTTCTTGGAAGAGCCGTGCGTTCTCCAGGGCGATTGCCGCCTGCGAGGCAAACGCGGTGGCAATCGCGAGGTCTTCTGGACCGAGACCTCGCTCCCCCCGTGTCCGGACGCTGAGCACCCCCACCAGACGCTCGCCCACCTTGACGGGCACCCCCAGCCATGCGCGGTGGCCCAGGCGTCGGACGGCCTCGCGCTGCTCCGGCAGCAACCGGTCGGCCGCGGCAAGATCCGGAGCGATGAGTGGCTCGCCAGCCGCTGCCACGATTCCGGTAAGGCTCTGCCCGATCTTGATGCGAGGCGTCGGCATGGTCTCCCGGACATCTCCCCACGTGCCGCTGACGACCAGCTTTTCCCCTTCCACGAGGTGTAAGCCGACGGAGTTGGAATCCAGAAGCCGGCCGCAGGCTTCCGCGATCTGCCCCGGCAGGGACCCCACTGACTGAATCGGTGAGAGCTCGCGGCTGGCCTCGAGAAGCTTCTCGAGCCGGCTCTGGCGGGTCTTCAACTCCTGAAGCAGCTGAGCATTCTCGACGGCAATCGCCGCCGTTTGTGCCATGCCCTCGACCAGCTGGATCTCCTCATCGGTCACCCGGTGGCGGCCTCGAGTCCAAGCGATGATGAAGCCGCCGAAGCTCTTCCCTTTGATGATCAGCGGCGCGACGATGACGGATTTGAGGGCGATGAGCCGGGCCCATGGATGATTGGCAAAACGCGGGTCGTTCTCGACGTCGTTCGAGCAGATAGGGCCCTCTGGACAGCTTGCCTCCTCGACCAGCAGCTGCATCTCCGCGAGCGAGACGGATCCAAACTTTCCAAGCAGATCCTTGGGGACGTGACAGCCTGCGAGCGGAAAGATGCGGTCACCTTCGGGTGCGAGCTGCCAGGCGGCTCCGAGATCTCCTCCCAGCACCTGGACCATGGCCCGCGTCGTCTTCCGAAATACCTCCGTCACGTCAGTCCAGATGAAGGCCGGCACAGCCGCTGCCGAAATCCCTCTTCTTCTCGATTTTGCGAAGCTCAACTGGGTCGATGACCTGCTGGCACGCCGGACTCCCCAACGCGTCATAGTCTCTGCCGCGGGTACAAGAGATCCTTCGCCGTCTCTGCCGGGGCCATGAGCTGGATCAGCCAGGTCCGGCGGCTTCGGACGATCCGGAGCCAGCCGCGCCGCTCCAGGGCGGCGCAGGCGCGCCGAAGGGAGACCCCCGAGAGGCCAAGGGCCCGGCAGAGGCCTTCCGGGTGCCAGCGTCGTAGGCGCCCGGCCCGGTGCATTCGGGAAAGAATGAATAGCAGGAGGCGGAGCTCCTGTCGGTCCAACCGGACAAGATGCCCCGAGCGATAAAAAAATCGCAGGAGCCGTTTGGCCCCAACGGGTTGCTCCGGGCGGCGTCTCCGATGGGAGGCTGCCAGCGCTTTTCTGTCAGGATCAGGGCTCCGCATTGCAGGGAGGATATATAATCCTTATAACGTTGTCAAGAAAAGGATTATTTAGCCTCAGACCTCCGCCGGGCGGGCCGCCGGGATGCGGGGGTTCGGTTTGGACGCGCGACCGATTCGGGAAGGAGCCAGGGAGGGGAAGTTGACAGGCCGGGGAGAGGGCAGTACAGTCTGGCGGGAGGTCGGCCGTGCCTTCGGAGGGTTCCTTCGAGCGGATTATCGGACAACGGTTGAGGAACTTCAGGGGCCGGCTGGGGCTCACGCAGCGGGAGCTGGCAGAGCGGGTCGCTGGCGGGGTAGACCTCTCCTACATCGGGAGGATCGAGCGGGGAGAGCAGCTACCGTCGCTGAAGTTGCTCCAAAAGCTGGGACGCTCCCTGGGCGTCCCCGTGGGCGAGTTCTTCGGTCGCGAGCTCGATGCCAGAATTGGTGGAAAGGAATTGGAGCCGCTGTGGCGTGCCCTCCAGGGGGTACCGCGCAAGGATGTCCCGATTCTGTTAGGGATCGCTAAGTTACTCGCGCGAGGTCGCAGGCGTCCGACGGCGGGGAAGGTGGCGGCCGAGCGGCGATCCTCGTACCGGAAGGGGCGTCGCAGCCGACGGTCGCCCCGAGAGATGACTGCGTCCAGCGCGAATCCCCCCTGAGCTTCTTGCCGTGGAGGACGAAGGCGGAGCGCCCGGATCATCGACGACAATCTGAGGCCCGCGCCACCCAGAGGTAGGCGAGCGGCCCGGTCAGCGCGACGGCGACGGCCACGGCGGTATTGAGGAGCCCCGCGGTGGCCATGGCCAGGAGTGCGCACGCGCTCGGGAAGATCACGGCGAGCAGCGCGCCGAGCCGCCCGCCGGGAACCCGCCATGGCCGCCGGAGCCCCGGCTCGCGGCGCCTCAGGGCGAGGAAGGCGGCCAGCTCCACCAGGAGGCTCAGGGAGTAGAGCCAGTTGTCCAGAACGACCAGCTCCTTGAAGCCGAAGGCGGCGAAGGCGCTGTAGATCACGCTCGACAGGATGACGGCGACCCACGGAGTTCCGTAGCGGGTGTGAATCCGCCCGACGGCCGAGGGCAGCTGACCGGCCTGAGCCAGGACGAACGGCAGCCGGGAGTTGGTCAGGAGGAGCGAGAGGAAGAGGCCGGCGGTGCTGAGCGCCGCGCCGAGCGTGATCCAGCCTCCCAGCCAGGACCCACCGATCGCGGCGCCGATCCGCGGGAGCGCCCCTGTCCCCCACTCCTGCCAGCCGCCGGCCGCCGCGAGACCGACACCGACCGGGAGCACGTAGGCCAGTGTGATCAGGGGAAGGGTCAGCCCGAGAGCCCGGCGAAAGGCGCGCTCGGGGCTTCGCGTTTCTCCGAGGCACGTGGTCGGGGTGTCCCAGCCCGAGTAGTTCCACATCACCACCGCCAGACCGAGGCCGAGACCTTCCACGAGGGTGGATCGGCCCGCCGTCAGCGGTTCCCACGGAAGAAACTGAACCCGCCCCGCTCCGACGATCACGAGCGCGGCGATCGGGGCGAGCGCCAGCAGGCCGAGCCCGACCGCCCCCACCCCGACGACCCGCACCCCGCGGATATTGAGGCCGGTCAGGATCCAGATGAAGGCGAGGGCAATCAGCCAGCGCGAGAGCGACGTCATGCCGGCACCCCAATGCGCCAGGTATTGAGTGAACAGCGCCGGGTACACGGCGATGTCAACGAAGCTGTCCACCCAGCTCCACCAGCCGACCTGAAACGCCCAGAACGGGCCGAAGGCCCGTCTCACCCACGTGACGTATCCCCCCTCGTCGGGCAGCGCGGAGGAGAGCTCGGCCATGACGAGGGTGACGGGGAGGCTCCAGACGAGCGGCGCGAGGATCAGGAGCAGGAGGGCCAGCCCGGGGCCGAAGGAGGAGACGGCGTCCTCGATGCCGTAGGGGCCGCCGCTGACGTTGAAGAAGATGACGGCGGCGAGGGGAAGGAGCCCGAGGTCCCGCCGGAGGCTCGCCGCCGGGCCCCCCGCGGTCATGCCCTCAGGGGGCTTCCGTGGCCTGGCGAATCAGCGCGGGCAACCTCACGAGCCACTCGTCGAAAGGCATCTCGGCGTCCACGGTGATCTCGATCTTCCCGCTCAGGAGTTTTCTCACGCGGCCCGGCGCAGCGGTCCCGAGGGGGATCACCAGCGCCTCCCGGTGAATTCCCAGGGCGTCCGTGATCGCGAAAATCTTCTCGATCTCCTTCATCGTGACGGCTTCAAGCACCGGCGGGCCTCACGGGCCGGAGCGGAGATCGGCGGGGGGTCGCTCACCGGCGGGAACGGCCAGCGGCCTCCGATCGTCCTCTCGAAAGATCGTCAACGGCGGCACCGAGGACTGAGTGGCCGAGATCCGGCGCTCCCAGTGGCCCGGAACGATGGCAAAGCCCCCGGCACCGGGGACCCACACCCGCCGCTCAGAGACCCACTCCTCCCGGGGCTGGGCGGGCGCAGGGACGCTCGGCACGGGGCGCATCGCCAGGGCCTTCACCTGCTGGAGCGCCGCCGCCATGGCATCCCCCGCTTCGACGGAACCCCCAGGCCACAGGGAAAGCGCGAGCGCCATCAGGACAATTGACCGTTTCATGAGCCTATGGTAGACGGCCCGCCCGGCGCGCGCAACTCGTGCTATACTCCGCTGCGATGCCCGGCCGGTGGCTCGCGCTCCCGGTGCGGCGTTCGGTCAGGTCGCCGGCCTCAGTGAGAATGGAGATCCGGCTTGCCTTCCTGTGAACGTCGATGCCAATATGGTTCATGGCTGGCCTCTCCTCCTGCGGCGTCGACCGCGTGCGGGCTCTTGCAGGGCAGGTTATGCCGCCACGTCGAGCGAGGGGCCTAAGGAGCTGAGGAGGACTCTTACAGTGGCATTGAAGGCGTCGCACTTGACGTTTTTCCTGGTGATGGCCGGCCAGGCCTTGGCGGCGGCGGAGCCAGCCCCCTCAACAAAAGGGGCGCAGGTGGGCAGCGAGGCTATGCAGATCCACGTTGACCATGGTCGTCTGACAGTGAAGCTTGAGGGGATTCCGCTCGAAACCGTGCTCAAAGAGATCGGGCGTCGCGCCGGCATCGAGATTGCCATCCTGGGTCCACTCACGAAAAACACCTCCATGGAATTTCGAGACCTTCCGCTGGCAGAAGGATTGCGAAAGTTGCTCAGGGGCTTTGGGTGGGCGCTGCTTCAGGCCGGCTCAGCGCCTCAGAGCGGCGCCCTGGAGAAGGTGATCGTCGTCCCCGGGGGCGAGAGAGCGGGGTTTGACCAGGGTGCTTCGGGGCCAAAGGGAGAAAGAACCTTGGCGCAGGCGGTCACTGCCCTGCTGGAACGGGAACAGGTCAAAACTCTCCTCGATGTGTATCTGCATGGATCAAGCGCGAGGGCCAGGAGGGATGCCTTTCGAGGTCTTCTAGGCGCTGTTCAGCTTGAGGATCTCGAGCTTTTGATCGAGCTGTTGGAGGACCAGAGCGTTCAGCCGGCGGAATGGGAGGCCGCCTTGGCCCCTCTATCCGGGGTGATCAGAACGGAGGAGCGCTGGTTTATCCTCCGTTCCTTGCAGAGTCAGGTCGCAAGAGAACAGATGGTTAAAACACTGGAGTCACACGTCACGTACAAGAGGAGGGCGGAGGCAAAAAGGTGATCGCGCCGGCGTGCGGGAGGAACAGCAGAAGGAGGGTTTGGACCATGGGGACATGCCATCGCGTCGGGTTGATGACAGTGGTATTCATGGCTGGAGTCGCTCTGTTCGCCGGCCCGGGGGGGACGGCGATGGTCAAGCTCAGCTTGCAGCAGTTGACCGCGGAGGCGGATACCATTGTGCGGGGGACCGTAACGGGTCAGGCAAGCGCCTGGAACGCCCAGCGTTCCGCCATTTACACCGACGTCACCGTAGCGGTTGAAGAAGTCATTAAGGGCTCGCCGGGCGCCACGGTGACTTTCCGGATCGCCGGCGGCGCCGTCGGCGACATCGGCATGCGCACTTCCAACGATCCGGTCTTCAGGGACGGGGAACAGGTGATCGTCTTCCTCGCCACGACAGGGACCACGGCCAACGTTGTCGGCCTGCACCAGGGCAAATACACGGTGAAGAACGGCACGGTGACGAGGGATGGAAGAACACTGGCCGTGACCGACTTTATCAAGGCCATTCGCGTGGGAATGACGAAGTGAGGCCGGGTCGGAGAAGGGGGGACGACAATGAAGCCACAAACGCTGTGGAAAGTCAGCCTCGTTTTGTGGGGCCTCGGGCTGCTGTTCAGTAGCGGCGCGTCTGCTTATGAGTTGACCGGCCAGGACTGGACCTATCAGACGAGCCCGATGGGCGAGGACTGGAGCGTCTGCACGAGCAGCATGCCCAGTAGCGGCTCGGCCCGAACGAAAGATGGCGCTTACGAGTGGAACTATTCGTTCTTCACCTTTACTTTTGGGGCCGATTTCACTGGCTGTTCGAGCTATCCAAATTACGATGGTACCAACCAAGCAGACTATGGCAGCGGCCTCGGCGCGAGCACGCTGGCCGAGACGACCTGGTACTATACTATTTCGACCGGGGATATCCTTGAATGCGACATGCGCTTTAGCAATACCTTCACCTGGTACACCGGCACCGGGACCCCTGCGTCCAATCAGTACGACTGGTGGAGCGTGGCGGCCCACGAAATGGGCCACTGCCTCGGCCTCGCCCATGAACCCGACATCACGACGCCGAAGCCAGTGATGTACCCGACGTTCGCCGCTGGCGAAGTGCGGCGCGTGCTAACCTCGGACGACACCGCTGGCCGTAACGCCATTTATGGCGCTGCATGCGCCAGCCTAGCCTTTGCGAGCAAGGCTCCCAGCCTGGTTGCCTCGCTGCCGGCAGCGATCTGGCTCGCGTTGCCGATCCTCTTTGTGGCGGCTTGGAAACTCTCTCTGAAGCGGAAGAAGGGGGCGGCTGACGGGAGGTCCGGGAGGATGTAGGCACCTCTGGCTCCACGGGGAAGGAGGTGAGCGAGGGCCTCCGGAGCGAAGGCGATGGCGTTCAGAATTCATGAATGGCTGCTGACGACCTGGGGCTTGAGCATCCCCATCCCCGCGTTTTTCCCGCTGCTCGCCCTCGGTTTCATCGCCGGCGTTTACGTGAGCGTGCGGGAGGCGCGGCGAGCGGGGATCGATGCCCATCAGGTGCTCGATCTGTTCCTCTACGCTGCACTCGGGATCATCGTCGGCGCCCGCCTCTTCGTCGTCCTCCCCCGCTTGGACTACTACCTCGCCCATCCCAAGGAGATCTTTCAGATCACCGAGGCCGGGCTCGCTTCCCATGGCGGTTTTTTGGCCGGCATGGCGCTTATTACGATTTATGCCGCGTGTCGGGGCCTCCCTTTCCTCGCCGTCGCCGATGCGCTGCCAGCCGGCTTCGGTCTCTTTCTCTTTTTGGCCCGGGTCGGTTGCTTTCTGGAGGGGTCGTCTTATGGCGTGGTCACCGAGCTTCCCTGGGGAGTGCGCTTCCCCTCGGGGAGCGTCGCCTACGCCGGTTTATTACACGAGCGGCTCGTCAGGGGCGGCGAACCCTTAACCCCTCCTCTCCACCCTACGCAATTGTATTCGGCGGCGGCCGGCCTCTGCCTCTTTGCGTTGGCGTTGTGGCTGGCCCCCCGCAAACGATTCCAGGGGGAAGTCGCCTTCCTCGGCCTGTCCTTCTACGCCGCCACCAGAATGGGCATCGATACCCTCAGGGGAGATTTAGGAGATGAGACCCTGTTTTTCGGCCTCCTCCCGACGACTCAGCTGATCACGGCCGCCCTTGGACTTGCCGCCTTGCTGGGTCTCGGCTATCTCTCCTGGCGATTCAAGAGCGCCAAGCGGGTGGGCCATCTTGTCTGAGCGGACGACCGGCGAAAGCCCACCCCATCTCATCGGCGAGGTTCTTGCCGTTACGGTCCTCGCGTGGGTGATTTCCCTCCTGCTTTTCAAGTTCGGCAGAAATTTTTCCTTCCTGGAGAGTTACGGTCCCCTCCTGGCTATTGCGCCATTAATCTATCTCCCCCTGGTTGTCATCCTGCTCCGGCAGGAACCTCTGGCTCGCTACGGCTTAACTTTTTCCAGCGCCGGGCGGGCTCTGGGCTTGACGGCGCTTGCCATCGTGATCGTTTTCCCACCGTTTGCTCTGGGATTTCAGACCTATGGGCAGGGCCTCTTCTCGCTCGAGTCCCCCCGCGTTCGCTCGCCCTTTGGCTGGGTCAGCTGGCTGCTCCACACACCCTACGCGTGGTCATGGCTGCTTCAATCTCTCCTCATACAGTTCTGCTTCGTGGCTCTCCCCGAAGAGTTCTTCTATCGAGGCTACCTTCAGGCAAGGCTGAATGCGCTCTTCTTCGGTCGATGCCGACTATTTGGCACGAGAGTTGGCGCGGCCCTTCTCGTCACCTCAGCTCTCTTCGCGCTGCATCACTTTCTCATCAACCCCCTTCCCCAGAGGTTGCTCGTTTTTT
Organism: Candidatus Rokuibacteriota bacterium; assembly: GCA_016209425.1. Classification (GTDB taxonomy): domain Bacteria; phylum Methylomirabilota; class Methylomirabilia; order Rokubacteriales; family CSP1-6; genus JACQWA01. The sequence goes on along the minus strand of JACQWA010000100.1, from coordinate 6,108 downwards.
TTCCCGCGCTCCTCTTTAGCTGGCTGCGCGAGGTAACAGGTTCACTCCTCGCCCCTGGGCTCTTCCACGCTAGTTGTAACGTTTACACCATCCTGCTGACCAAAGCGAGTGAGGGGTAAAATGCCCGGCCGGTGGCTCGCGCTCCCCCTCGTCTTCCTCCTGCTGAGCCCGATCCCCGCCCACACCCAGCAGGCCCTCCCGATCTTCGACACCCACATCCACTACAGCCAGCCCGACTGGGCGACGTACACGCCGGAAGACATCCTCAAGATCCTGGATCGCGCGGGCGTGCGGCGCGCGCTGGTCTCCAGCACGCCCGACGACGGCACGCTCAAGCTCTACGACAAGGCGCCCGCGCGCATCGCCCCCGAGCTCAGGCCCTACCGGACCCGCGGCGACATGGGGTCCTGGTACCGCGATCCCGCACTGCTCGCGTACGTCGAGGAGCGGCTGAAGCGCGGCATCTACAAGGGGATCGGGGAGTTCCACCTCTTCGGCGGCCAGACCGACACGCCGGTGATCCGCCGGCTCGCGGAGCTCGCGGTGGAGAAGAACCTCTTCCTTCACGCCCATTCTGACGCGGCCGCGGTCGAGGAGCTGTTCGCGCTCAACCCCAGGGTGAAGATCCTCTGGGCCCACGCCGGGATGACGTCGGACCCCGGGTCGATCGGCACGCTGCTGGACCGGTACCCGAACCTCTGGGCGGAGCTGGCGATCCGGACCGACATGGCCTCCGGAGGAACCCTCGATCCGGCCTGGCGCGCCCTCTTCCTCCGCCATCCCGACCGCATCATGCTGGGAACCGACACCTGGACGACGTCGCGGTGGGAGGCGCTCCCAGCCTATCTGGAGGAGATGCGCGCCTGGCTCCGGCAGCTCCCGCGCGAGGTGGCGGAGAAGATCGCGTTCCGGAACGCCGAGCGCCTGTTCGGCCCTTAACGGGCACTCTCCGCAAGACCCGATGGCTCCAGCGCCTCGATTCGTCGGCAGCGCCGTCAAGCGTCTCGAGGATCCCCGCCTGATCCGGGGCCAGGCGCAGTACGTGGACGACCTCGCCTTCCCCGGCATGCTTCACGCCGTCGTGCTGAGGAGCCCGTACGCCCACGCGCGCCTCACGAGCCTCGACGTTTCCGAGGCGCTCGCTCACCCCGGGGTCCTGGCCGTGCTCACGGCGGAAGACATCGCGGGAAAAGTGCGGCAAAAGCCGCTCATGCTTTCTCCCCCCGGCCTGAAAAATCCCCCCCGCCTCCCGCTGGCCCGGGACGAAGTCCGATTTGTCGGCGATCCCGTCGCGCTTATCCTCGCCTCGGAGAAATACCTGGCGCGCGACGCCGCCGATCTGATCCGCGTCGAGTACGACCCGCTCCCGGTGGTGACCGACCCGGAGGCCGCGCTGAGGCCCGGCGCCCCGAAGGTGTACCAGGACCTCCCCGACAACCTGGCGTACGAGCACTCCTGGAAGAGCGGCGACCTGGATGCCGCGTTCGCGACGGCGGATCGGATCGTCAAAGGCCGCTTCGTCAACCAGCGCCTCGCCCCTCTGCCGCTCGAGCCTCGCGGGTGCCTCGCCCTCTTTCAGGGAGGGGCGCTGACACTCTGGACCTCGACCCAAATGCCCCACCGGGCCAAGTCGATGCTGGCCGAGACGCTGGACCTTCCCGAGCACCGGATTCGCGTGATCGCCCCCGAGGTCGGTGGCGGCTTCGGGTGCAAGGTGGGACTGTACGACGAAGAACTGCTCACGGCCTTCGCCGCGATCAGCCTCGGCAGGCCCGTGAAGAGGATCGAGGCCCGGAGCGAGAGCCTGGCCGCCACCACCCACGGCCGGGGCCAGATCCACGAGGCCGAGCTGGCCGTGGCGCGGGATGGAACGTTCCTGGCTCTTCGAGTCAGCGGCGTGGCAGACCTCGGCGCATACCTCGAAGCCTTCACCGCCGGGCCGCCGCTCCTGTGCGGCCGGCTCATCACCGGCGCGTACCGCATCCCGGCGGCCTCGTACACGCTCAGGGGCGCCTTCACCAACAAGACCCCCACCGCGGCCTACCGGGGCGCCGGCCGTCCCGAAGGGTCCTTCATCATCGAGAGGATGGCCGACCTGGCCTCCTGCGAGCTGGGCCTGGATCCCGTGGAGATCCGCAAGCAGAACTTCATCAGTCCCGAGGACTTCCCCTACAAGACACCCTCCGGCCTCACCTACGACTCGGGGCGGTACGCGCTCACCTTCCATAAGGCGCTGGAAATCCTCGATTACCCAACGTTCCGCGCCGAGCAGGCGAGAGCCCGCACCGAGGGCCGCTATCTCGGCGTGGGCTTCTCCGCCTTCGTCGAGACGGCCAGCACCGGGCCCTCGCGGATGATGGCCTTCCCGGGCCACGAGTACGGCGCGGTGAGGGTCGAGCCGAGCGGTCGCGTGACGGCTCTGACCGGCACCTCGCCCCACGGCCAGGGCAGCGAGACCGTCTTCGCCCAGATCGTGGCCGACGAGCTCGGCGTCACTCCCGAGGACGTCACGGTCCTTCACGGCGACACCGCGGTGGTCCCGACGGGATTCGGCACCGGCGGCAGCCGTGGCGCGAGCATCGGCGGTGCCGCGATCTGCATGGCGTCGCGACGCGTGAAGGAGAAGGTCCGGCGGATCGCCGCCCATCTGCTCGAAGCCGCCGCCGAAGATATTGTCCTCGACGACGGGAGGCTTCACGTCAAGGGTCTCCCCGACCGGGCTGTGACGCTGAAGGAAGTCGCCCAGACAGCCTATCGGGCCTCCAACCTCCCGCCGGGGATGGAGCCCGGCCTCGACGCCAGCCACATCTTCGACCCGCCCGACTTCACGATTCCCTTCGGGGTCTACATCGCGGTGGTGGAGGTGCGGCCGGAGAGCGGCGAGGTCGAGCTGCGGCGATTCATCGGCGTTGACGACGTGGGGACGGTGATCAACCCGCTACTCCTGAAGGGGCAGCTCCACGGCGGCATCGCCCAGGGGATCGCCCAGGCCCTCTGGGAAGAGGTCGTCTACGACGAGGCCGGCCAGCTCCTGTCCGGCAGCCTCATGGAGTACGCGGCCCCCAAGGCCCCGGACCTCCCGATGTTCGAGCTGGATCACACGGTCACGCCCACGCCCCACAACCCCCTCGGCGCCAAGGGCGTGGGCGAGGCCGGCTGCGTCGGCGCCCCCCAGGCCGTCGTCAACGCCGTCCTCGACGCCCTCGCCCCGCTGGGGATCACGTCCCTCGACATGCCCCTTCGCCCCGAAAAAATCTGGCGCGCCATCCGCGAGTCCCGGAAGTCAACCCCGAAAGGGTGACACCGCAACGTCAACCTCGGATCCAGGGACGGCACGACCGAGAGGCTTCCTGCGGGCTACACCTCGGTGATGTCGGCGATCCATTCGACCTTGATGCCCCGCTCCACGCTCTGAGAGACGGGGCAGGCCTGCTTGTGGTGGCCGAGCGCCCGCTCGGCCTCCTCGCGCTTGCCCGTGGGGACCTTCAGGGCGTACTTGATCCGGATCTTCGTCAGCAGCAGGACCTTGTCCCCTTCCTCGATCTCCCCCTCGACTTCGGTCAGGAGGTTGCCGCCGTAGACGGGAATCTGGCGCGCTGCCAGCGCGCCGGCAAGCGTGCCGGTCATTCAGGACCCGACCGCCGCCACCACGTGGTCGATGGTGGTCGGCAGCTCTTCCGGCACGTCGGCCTTGTACCAGGCTTTGACCCCGCCGTGGACGCCGGTGCGGATCGGCTGGGGGAAGGGCTCGATGAAGGCCTGCTTGATGGCGCGCTTCTCGGGGACCACGCGAACCTTGGAGAGATGGACCAGTGTGCCCATTGTCACTCCTCCTTCTGGGCCTTTAGATCAGGCGAGAGGGACGGAGGATTCGAGCGGGCGCGGGGAGGCCGGCGCGGCGGCGCTCCGGGGAGCATCGAACCACCGGAGCCGCTCTCTCAGCTTGACGACGTCACCGATGACGGCGACGACGGGAGGCTGAAGCGGGGCGGTCTTTTCGAGGATGTCGGCCAGCGTGCCGGTGATCGTCTGCTGAGCCTCCGTCGTCCCCCAGCGGATCAGGGCCACGGGGGTCTCGGGGGAGCGGCCGTGAGCCAGGAGCTTCGCCACGATCCGGGGGAGGGTCGTCGCCGCCATCAGGACGACCAGGGTGTCCACGGCAGCCGCCATCCGTTCCCAGTCCACCGAGGGCCCGCCCTTCCCGGTGTCCTCGTGACCGGTGATGACGGCGAACGAGGAGGAATACCCCCGATGGGTGAGCGGGATGCCTGCGTAGGCCGGGACCGCCGCGGCCGAGCTGACGCCCGGGACCACCTCGAACGGGATCCCGGACTCCGCGAGCGCCTCGGCCTCCTCGCCCCCCCGTCCGAAGACGAACGGGTCGCCTCCCTTGAGCCTGACCACGCAGCAGCCGCGCCGGGCGTGAGCGTTGAGGAGGGCGTTGATCTGCTCCTGGGGGAGGCTGTGGTGGCCGGTGAGCTTGCCGGCGAAGATGCTGAGGGCCTGGGGAGGAGCCTCGTCAAGAAGGCGCGGATTGACCAGGCGGTCATAGATGACCACGTCGGCGTTCCGCAGCAGTTCCAACCCTCGGACCGTGAGGAGCCCCGGGTCGCCCGGGCCCGCCCCCACGAGGTACACGATGCCCGCGTCCATCACCGTGCGCCCAAGCGCTCCAGAAGGCGGGCTTTCGCCTCCTCGCGCTTTCCCTCGGCGAGGAGCCGGCGGAGGTCGGCGTCCAGGGCCCTGTGCCAGGCCTCTCCGTCCGGAACCCGCGCGCGCGCCTTCAGCTCGCGCCGCACCTCAGCCACGATCTCCGCGAGCGCCGTGTAGTCCTCGGTGAAGTAGGCTTCGAGCTCCTCCCGGATCGCCCGGGTCAGTGCCGGGCTCGCACCGCCCGTTGCGACGGCCACCATGAGCGCGCCGCGACGGAGGACGGCGGGAAGGATGAAATCACACCCGGCGGGATCGTCGGCGGCGTTGACCCAGACGCCCCGCTCGCGCCCCTCCCGGATCACTGCCGCGCTCACCCGGCGGTCGTCCGTCGCGACAAAAATGAGCTGATGGCCCGCCAGATCGCCGGGGGCGTACTCCCGCCCCACGTGACGGATCCTCCCGTCTTCGGCCAATGCCTCCAGGGAGGAACAGAGCATCGGGCTGACGACGGTCACCGAGGCCCCCGCGTTGAGCAGTCCGTCGACTTTCCGGCCGGCCACCGGGCCGCCGCCGATGACGAGGCAGGACCGACCGACCAGCTCCAGGAAGATGGGATAATGGCCCATCCGTCGCTCACCCGGGCGCTTCGCCGCGGGCCTCCGCCCTTCCCGCAGGGCGTCCCGGCCTCGGCGGACTTTGCTCGTCGGCCGCTCGCATCATCTGATCTTTCAGGATCAGGTCCTTCAGGGTGGTGCGCTCCAGAATTTCTCCGATCCAGGGGCGAATCTCCCTCCACTGGCAATGCACGGGACAGGGGTTCGTCACGTCGCACTCGCTCCCCCAGAAAAAGCACTGGGTGGTCACGTACGGACCCTCCACGGCCTCCAGGATCTCGCGGAGCCTGATCTCCTCGGGAGACTTGGCCAGACAGTACCCCCGGGTGGACCCGCGGTAGACCTTCACCAGCCCGTGCTGGACGAACTTCGGGAAGATCTTCGCCAGGAAGCCCTGAGGAAGTTCCTCGTGGGACGCGATCTCCTTGAGGCCGATCACCCGCCCGGGAGGTTGCTGGGCCAGATAGATCAGCCCCGTCAGTCCGTACTTGCTCTCCCGCCTGAATTTCATGGTTCCACCAGCTCCCCTCTCACGGCCAGGGCAATCTTGTAAAAGACCGTGATCAGCAGGAACCCGAACGCCCAGATGGCCAGCGTGATGGAGATTTCCGGAAGCGTCGGGACATAGGGAGTCACGTGGCCCAGGGGCGAGGGGACGAACCCGCCGACGATCAGGCCGAGGCCCTTGTCGATCCACAGCGAAGCAAAGACCATCACGCAGGCCACCGCCAGGAGCCGCTCGTTCGTCCGGCAGCGCGGCGTGATGAGGATGACCAGGGAAATCACCGCCAGGGACATGGAGACCCACATCCAGGGCACGAGCGGGGCGTGCCCGTCCAGG
>JACQWA010000101.1 GCA_016209425.1 Candidatus Rokuibacteriota bacterium | reverse complement strand
CCGATCGAGAAATCGGACCGCAGCACACCCGCCGTCTTCGGCGACTACATCGACGTCTACGACATCCACCAGGCCATCCAGGATGGGGCCACCGTTCCCATCTACTACGAAGCCCGGCTGGCCAAGCTGGACCTCAAGGAAGAGGAAAAGCCGAGGATTACAGCTCGTCAAGGAGAAGCTTAAGAGCAAGTGGGCGCGCCTGGAAGCCCTGGTGGGCGCGGAGAAGCGCATCCGTCTGGTGGCGAGCGACATCGTCGAGCACTTTGAGAAGCGCCTGGAGGCGATGGAGGGCAAAGGGCTTGTCGTCTGTATGAGCCGTCGCATCTGCGTGGAACTGTACCACGCCATCGTCCGGCTCAGGCCTCAGTGGCACAACCCCAATGACGAAAAAGGTGTCATCAAGGTAGTCATGACGGGGTCCGCCTCGGATCTTGCGGAGTGGCAGCGGCACATTCGAAACAAAGAGCGTCGGGAAAAGCTCGGAGGCCGGTTCAAAGATCCCGACGACCCATTTAAGCTCGTGATCGTCCGGGACATGTGGCTGACCGGATTCGATGTCCCCTGCCTGCACACGATGTATCTGGACAAGCCGATGCGGGGACACGGGCTGATGCAGGCCATTGCCAGGGTAAACCGGGTCTTCAAGGACAAGCCCGGCGGCCTGGTGGTGGATTACCTGGGCCTTGCGCACGAGCTGAAGCAAGCCCTCGCGGACTACTCCGAGCGTGACCGGGGCCAGGCCGGCATCCCCAAGGACCTGGCCGTGTCGGTCTTGCTGGAGAAGTATGAGGTCGTCAAGGCGATGTTTCACGGGTTTAATTATTCGCGCTTTTTCAAAGGTTCTGCTCAAGAGCGCGTGAGGGTCGTCCCGGCGGCCATGGAGCATATCCTGACGCAGGACGATGGGAAGAGTCGCTTCATGACGGCCGTCACCGAGCTGTCCAAGGCGTTTGCCCTGGCGGTTCCCGATGAGACGGCGCTGGCGATTCGAGACGAAGTGGGATTCTTCCAGGCCGTCCGGGCGGCCTTCGCCAAGAACACCGGAGGAAACGGCAAGGGCCCCGAAGACCTGGATTCCGCCATCCAACAGATCGTGTCCAAGGCCGTCTCCTCCGACCAGGTCGTGGACATCTTCAGCACTGCTGGCCTCAAGAAACCGGATCTCTCAATCCTGTCAGACGAGTTCCTGGAGGAAGTCCGACGGATGCCGCACAAGAACCTGGCCCTGGAACTCCTCCGAAAACTCCTGAACGACGAAATCAGGGCAAGGTCACGGAAGTACCTCGTTCAGTCCCGGTCCTTTGCGGAGATGCTGGAGCAAACTATTCGCCTGTATCACAATCGCGCCGTTGAGGCCGCCCAGGTGATTGAGGAACTCATCAAGATGGCGAAAGAGATGCGCGAGGCTTCCCGGCGCGGCGAGGATCTAGGGCTGACGGAGGAGGAGCTGGCCTTTTACGACGCCCTGGAAACGAACGACAGCGCCGTCAAGGTGTTAGGCGATGAGACGCTCCGGACCATCGCCCGCGAGCTCGTGCGAACAGTGCGGCAGAATGTCTCCATTGACTGGACGGTCAGGGAGAGTGTCCGCGCCAAGCTCAGAACGCTGGTCAAGCGCATCCTGCGCAAGTACGGCTACCCGCCGGATAAGGAGGAGAAAGCCACCCAGACCGTGCTGGAACAGGCCGAGCTACTCGGCAAAGAGTGGGCGGCGTAGGTGTCCGACTAGAAGGTCCTGCGGGAGCAGTTCAAGGACCGGCGGCCGAAGGACAAAAGTCACCGAGCCGGAGGTCCCGAATGACAAGGCGCGCATGAGACGTGACTCGACGGGCAGCAAATGTATGCTATCATTCTGATAGCATTCAAACTGTGGCGCTCAAGGAACGGGCGATGTCCAGGGTTCTAGTGCGTGACCTGAATCCCGCGGTAGTCGCGAAGCTCAAGGCGCGGGCCCGGAAGCACGGCCGATCGCTCCAGGCGGAACTGAAAAGGATCTTGGAGCACGCCGCGCGTTCGGACACCACGACGGCGCGCGCCCTGGCTGCGCGCATTCGCCAGCGCCTGGCTGGCCGCGCGCACACGAACAGCGTCGCGCTCCTGGCTGAGGACCGGTAACCGCAGCATCTACGACGGCTTCTACCTTGCTCTGGCGTTTCTTCAGGACTGCCGGATGGTGACCGCGGATCGCCGATTCCACGATGCCCTGCGGGCTGGTCCGTTCTCGGCCAATCTTCGATGGGTGGAGGATGAACTTTAGGCGCGAGCGGTTCAGGGGAGCAGGGCGGCGGGGAGATCGACCTGCTTGGCTCGGAGGTACTCGCCGAGAGTCTTCGCCTGGGGGTCGCTCCGCGTCGAGGAGGAGACCCCTTCCCCGAGCAGTCCCTTGATGACGAAGTTGACCGCCCAGAGGTTCGGGAGCAGATAGCGCTCGACCACGAGCCCGCGACACTCGGGCAGGAGCTCTCTGAGTCGCTCGACCGTGAGCGCGTCGAGCAACCACGCGTACGCCTCAGGGCTCCGAGCCCACACGCCCAGGTTCGCGGTCCCCCCTTTGTCGCCGGAGCGGGCCCCGAAGAGGCGGCCCAGCGGCGCGCGCACCGTGGGGGCGGCGGGCGGCGCCGGCAGCGAGACCGGTGGCGCCTCAACCGGCGTCCAGACTTCCGGCGGCCGGGTACCCGTGCCGGAGGCACGGGTGGGCGCGATCGGGATCGTCTCGCCCTCGAAGTGAACCACCTGGTCGATCAGGGGCGAGGGGACGAGCGTGGGCCAGTAGACCGCGTAGGGGGACTCCTCGCCCGGGGGCGCCGTCATCGTGAAGCCGGGATAGTGGGCCAGGGCGAGCTCGATGGCCTTGCTGCTGAAGGCGCGGCCCACCCTGGCCGGCTCCGGGTCCTTCACGGTGATTTTCAGGTAGGCGAACGCCTCCTCGTTGGACTCCGGGTCCTCGCGGTCGGAGCGGACCAGGGAGACCGCCGTTTCGGCGAAGGCCGCCCTGCCGCCGACCATCGGCCAGAAAGTCTCCTCGATGAGCTTCGCCTTTTCCGGAATGTCGAGCCCCGCCAGGACGAAGGTCACGCTGTTCCGGTAGCCGCCGAGGTAATTGAGGCCCAGCTTGGTCGTGGGGGGCGGGGGCTCGCCTCGGACGCCACTCACGCGGACCCGGTCGGGGCCGGCGGGCTCGAGCCGGATCGTGTCGAAGCGGGCGGTCACGTCGGGATTCAGGTAACGGGGCGAGTCGATCTCGTACAGCAGCTGCGCCGTGACCGTTCCGACGGAGACGAGCCCCCCCGTGCCGGGATGCTTGGTCACCACGAAGCTCCCGTCGGCCGCCATCTCCGCGATGGGAAAGCCGATGTCGGTGAACCTGGGGACCTCCTGGAAGAAGGAGTAGTTCCCCCCGCAGCACTGCGCTCCGCATTCGAGAATGTGCCCCGCCACCACCACCGCGGCCAGCCGGTCCCAGTCCTCGCGCCCCCAGCCGAAGTGCCACGCCGCCGGCCCCACCACGAGCGAGGCGTCGGTGACCCGGCCCGCGATCACCACGTCCGCCCCCCGGCGAAGCGCCTCGGCGATCCCCCAGCTGCCCAGGTAGGCGTTGGCGGTCACGACCGGCGCCTTGAGCTCGCGGAGCGGCCTGCCGTGGTCGAGGTGCTCGAGCGAGTGGCCCTGTTGCTGCCACGCCTCCAGCCGGTCGAGGACGTCATCCCCCCCGACATACGCGATCCGAGCCCCGAGCCCGAGCTTCTCCGCCAGCTGCGCGACCGCGTTGGCCAGCCCGGCGGGGTTGAGCCCTCCGGCATTCGAGACGACCCGGATCCGTTTCTCCAGGCAGCTCCCGAGGACCTGCTCCATCTGGGTCAGGAAGGTGGTCGCGTACCCCGTCTCCGGTCGCTTGAGCCGGTTCCGGTAGAGAATGGCCATCGTGAGCTCGGCGAGGTAGTCACCGGTCAGCACGTCGATGGGGCCGCCCTCGACCATCTCGCGCGCAGCGCTCAGGCGGTCGCCGTAAAACCCGCTGCAGTTGGCGATGCGCAGCACCCGGCCGGCCATTCCGCGTGCGACGTTACTCCTGACGCGGGGGTCTGTCAATCCAGGCCGAGCGCGACGGCATGGCCGATCCCGTTCCCCGCTCCCGTCACGACCGCTACCTTGCCGTCCAAGAGTTTCATCGGGCGCCTCCCGTCAACCTAGTTCCTTCAACGCCGCCTCCGCCTGCTCCAGCCAGAAGCGCATGTCCATCTCGCGGAATAGCGTGGCGCCCATGGTGAGGTGCTCTCGAGCCTTCGCGCCGTTGCCAGCTCGCCGATACAGGTGCCCGAGACTCAGGTGGCAGCGGGCGAGGAGGGGACGCATCCCGAGTTCCTCCGCCAGAGCCCTGGCCCGCTCGTAAGAGGTGAAGGCGGAGGCGAGGTCGGGAAGGTCCCCTACCGCAGCGATCTCTCCCAGGAGATAAAACGCCCAGCCCTCACTTCCCCGCTCACCGGAGGCCAGCGCCAGCTCCACGGCCCGGTCGGCGACTCGCTTGGCCTCCTCGATCTGTCCACCGAGAAGGAGTCCCTCCGCCCAGAGCACATAGAAGAAAGAGACGAAGAATTTCGTCCCCATGCCCTCCTGAAGGGCCATGCCCCGTTCGAGAGCGGGAAGCCCCTCCGCCGGTCGCCCTGCCCGTGCGAGAGCCCATCCCCAACCCGTGGAGGCCACCGAGAGCATGTAGAGCAACCCTCCTGTCTCGCACAGGTGGACGGCCCGGTCCAGCCACGGGAGGGCCTGGCCGACCTCGCCCTTCGCCGCCAGCGCGTTTGCCCGCCAGTAGTATGCGAACGCCTGCGCTTGAGGGACATCGGATGCATCGGCGGCTTGAACACCGCGATCGGCGCACTCCCGGGCGCGCTCGAGGTCACCCCGCTGCATGTAGCACAAGGCGAGCCAGCAGCAGCTCATTCCGTAGAGCGAGCCGAAGATGCCGGCAAGCCGTCGGGCCAGGTCGGCATCCGGTCCCTCGACGATGCGCGTGAACAGGTCAACGGCCGCGCGAGCGTCCCCGAGGCCCAGATGGCCCATTCCCAGGACATAGGTGGACCTGACGCGCAACTCCGGGTCGCCGATGGTCGTGGCGATGCCGAGGGCCCGCTGAGCGTGCTCGATTCCCTCCGCATATCGGGCGTTCATCACCGAGCAGGCACCCATCATGGCGGAGACGCCGCCGAGGCGCGGCTGATCGTCGAGCTGGCGGGCGAGCTGTTCGGCCTCCTGGAGGAGCTGGGCGAGCCGGGGCACCTGGCCGAGGGAGATCAACGGCCCGAAGAAACTCCACCGCAGATCAATCGCCCGCCTGATGTTCTCGGGACTCGCGGGAAGCTTGGGAAGGAGCTCCAGCGCCTGTTCGTACCGCTCGAGGGTCTCCTGGATGGCGCCTCTGGCGTACGCCCTTGACCCGGCCTCGCGGAGGGCGTCCACGGCCTTGTCCCAGACCTCGCCTCGCACGGCATGGCGGGCGAGGACTTCGGCCTGCTCGGTCCAGCGCTCCCCGGCGAGCCGCTGGAGAGCCTCGACGACCCTGGCGTGCAGCACCTTGGTCCGCTCGTGCAAAAGCCCGCTGTAGGCCACCTGATGGGTGAGAGCATGCTTGAAGGTGTATTCAAGCTCGGGGAAGAGGCTCGTCTCGTAGAGGAACTCTGCGGCCTGAAGGCGGCTGAGACGCCGGCGCAGCTCCTCCTCCGGCAGCCCGCCGAGGGCCTGGAGGAGGGCGAAGGGCACGTCCTTGCCGATGACCGCCGCGGACTGGAGGAGAGCCTTTTCCTCGGGGGGAAGGCGGTCGATCCTGGCGGCGAGCACTGCCTGGACGGTGGCCGGCACCTGAACAGTCGGAAGAGCCTTCGCCAGGCGATAGCCTCCACCCTCGCCGACCAACACCTTGGTTTCGATCAGGGTCCGGACGCTCTCCTCCAGGAAGAAGGGGTTCCGCTCGGCGCGCTCGATCAAGAGTCGCTTGAGCGGCTCAAGACTCGCACCGTCTCCGAGAAGGGCTCGAAGCAGTTCCTCGCAGCTCTCGATGGGGAGCGGGTCGAGCCTGAGCTGGGCGTAGTACGTCTTCGAGCCCCAGCCGTGCTGGTACTCCGGGCGGTAGTTGACGAGGAGGAGCACCCGCGCGGTCGGGAGGCTCTCGATCAGGCTATCGAGGAGCGATTGGGTCTCCGGGTCGATCCAGTGGAGATCCTCGAAGACCAGCAGCCAGGGCTGGACGTGGCTCTCGCGGAGCAGCAGCCGCTTGACGCCCTCCAGGATGCGCTGCCTTCGCTGGGGCGGATCGAGCATTTGGAACGGGCTCTCCTCGGGAAGCGCGTCGAGCAGGGCGAGCACCGCCGGGATCGTCTCTTCGAGCGTCCGGTCAAGCGTCAGCACCTTCCCGGTCACCTTTTCCCGGATGGTACGGGTATCGTCAGGGGTCTCGATCTTGAAATAGCCCTTGAGCAGGTCGAGCACCGGGAGATAACCCGTCGCCTTGCCGTAGGAGACCGACCCGCTCTCCAGAATGAGCCAGCCGTGGGTCCGATGGGAATGGGTGAACTCCCAGAAGAGGCGAGACTTGCCGACGCCGGGCTCTCCGACGAGGGCCACCACCTGGCCCTGGCCGGCGCGGGCCCTCTCCAGCGCCTGGCGGAGCTGGTCGAGCTCGGTCTCACGCCCCACGAAGCGGGTGAGCCCGCGAGCCGCGGCCGCCTGGAGGCGTGAGCGCGCCGGTCCGGCCCCCGTGATCTCGTACACCTCGATCGGGGTCTCGAGCCCTTTGACCGGGACGGGGCCGAGGGGCCTCACCTGGACGAAGCCCTCTGCCAGGCGGAGGGTCTCGGCCGTCAGCAGGATGGTCCCGGGCGTGGCGAGTTGCTCCATCCGGGCCGCCAGGTGGGTGGTCTGGCCGACGGCCGTGTAGTCCATGTGCAGGTCGCTCCCGATGGAACGGACGACGACCTCTCCCGAGTTCAAGCCGACCCGGATCTGAATCGGGACCCCCTCGGTCCGCCGGACCCCCTCGGCGTAGCGCCTCACCGACTCCTGCATTCGCAACGCCGCGTAGCACGCCCGCACGGCGTGGTCTTCGTGGGCGAGAGGCGCGCCGAAAAGCGCCATGATCCCGTCGCCCATGACCTGGTTCACGGTCCCCTCAAAGCGGTGAACGGCCTCCATCATGTGTTCCAGCACCGGATCGAGCAGCTTCCGCGCCTCCTCGGGGTCGCGGTCGGCGAGCAGCTCCATGGAGCCCTTCAGATCGGCGAACAGCACCGTGACCTGCTTTCGCTCCCCTTCCAGCGCGCTCCGGGAGGTGAGGATCTTTTCGGCGAGGTGCTTGGGGGTGTACGCCTCAGGAGACGCAAACCGCACGGCGACGGGCGCCTGGGCAGCGGCCGCCAGCGGCTGGCCGCACTTCTTGCAGAACTTATGGCCGGGGGCGTTCGCGGTCCGACACCGGGCGCAGACGACGGTGAGCTTCGCCCCGCACTCGGGGCAGAACTCGGCGTCCGACGGCGTCTCGGCCTGGCACCGGAGACACGTCACGAGGTCACCGCGTCTTCATCGGTCAGGCGGGCGCGAGGCGCCGCTCCAGCCGCCTCGCGAGAAGGGACATGGCGTAGGTGCACACGAAGTAGACGACCGCGATGAAGGTGTAGACCTCGAAGGCCCGGAACTCCCGCTCGGCGATGATCCGCGCCACCCGGGTGAGCTCCCGATAGCCGATGATGTAGGCGAGGGAGGTGTCCATGAAGAGGACGATGAACCGGGTCACGAGGGCCGGGATCATGTTCAGGATCGCCTGGGGCAGGACCACGTGGCGCATGGCCTGGGGATGGGTCAGGCCCGTGGAGATCGCCGCCTGCACCTGCCCCAGGGGGACCGACTGGATCCCCGCCCGGACGATCTCGGCCAGGTAGGCCCCCTCGAAGACGATGAAGGCGATCAGGGCGCTGGTGAAGTTGTCCAGGGGGCGACCCGCGAGGATCGGCGCCAGGAAGTAGAACCAGAAGATGACCATGATCAGCGGCACGCCCCGGATAAACTCGATATACGCCGCCGCCGGGTAATGGAGGTACGGGCTCCGGGAAAGCCGCAACGCCCCCGCTACGACGCCCAGGAGAAACGACGCGCCGATGGCCAGGACGGCCAGCTTCAGGGTATTGACGAACCCCGAGAGCAGCACCGGCCAGTTCCGGACGATAATGGTCCAGTCGAGATCCATCACTCGCGCACCGCGCCGCGCGCGATGAGGCCCGGGATCGCGTAGCGGTGCTCCATCCGATTCATGAAGGCGGCGATGGTCAGCGAGATGGCGAGATAGATCAGGGTGGCCGCGGTGACCGCCTCCAGCCCCTTGAAGGTGTAGGAGTTCACCTGCTGGGTCTGGAACGTGACCTCGGCGAAGCCGATCGTGACGGCCAGCGAGGAGTTCTTGAAGATGCTGAGGAACTCGGTGGCCATCGGCGGTATGACGATCCGGAAGCCCACGGGGATCAGGACATGGCGATACACCTGGATGAGGCTCAGGCCCGAGGAGAGCGCCGCCTCCGTCTGCTGGCGCGGAATGGACTGGATCCCGGCGCGGATGGTCTCCCCCACCCGCGCCGACGTGTAGACCCCGAGGCCGGCCAGAGCGGCCAGGAACTCGAAATTGAGGGTCAGGATGGGGGTGTCGAGGTTCAGGCTGTTGATCGCATCGCGCACCGGCCCCGCCGGGAGGATCTGGGGAACGGCGAAGTACCAGAAGAAGAGCTGGACCAGGAGGGGGGTGTTCCTGAAGAACTCGACGTACGCGGTGGCGATCGCGCGCGGCAGACGCCAGGGCGCGGTCCGGAGGAGGCCCAGGGCGATCCCCAGGAGCAGGGCGATCGCCCAGGCGAGCAGGGAGAGGACGATGGTGTTCTTGAACCCCTGGAGGAGCCAGTAGCCATACGGGCTCTCCCAGAGGACGCTCCACCGGAACTCGTACTGAAGGCCGAGGATCCCCGCCAGCATCATGGGGAAGGAGCCCCCTCACCCCACCCTCTCCCCCGGCGGGCGAGAGGGAGAAGGTGAGGGGGAGACCAGACCGAGCGCTCCGCTACTCGGGCATCGACTGCATGAGCATGTAGTTCCGCACCTGGGCGCTCATCGGGTACGCGACGACGCCCTTTTCCCCAAACCACTTGTCGTACATCTCAAAGTACTTCCCGCTGTCGATCAGCTCCATCAGCGCGTGGTTGACGAAGTCGCGCCACTTGGAATCATTCTCGGGCACGATGCACGAGTAGGGGTCCTTCGAGAAGAAGTCCCCCACCACCTCGTAGTCTTTCGGGCTCCTGGCCTTGGCGGCGAGGCCCGCCAGCAGGATTCCGTCCGTCACGTATGCGACGATCTTTCCCTGCTCGAGGGCCAGGAAGCCGGCCGCGTGGTCCATGAAGGTCACCACGTCGGCCCTCGGCTGCTGGGCGCGCAGCGCCTTCTCGTTGGTCGTCCCCTGGGTGGCGCCCACGCGCTTGCCCGCCACGTCGGCCAGGGTCTTGATCCCGCTCCCCTTCTTCACCAGGAGCTGGGAGCCGGTGAAGAAGAAGTTGATCGTGAAGTCCACCGTCTCGTCGCGCCCGCGCGTGTAGGTGGTCGAGCCGCACTCCAGGTCGATGGTGCGGTTGGCCACCAGCGGGATCCGGGTCTGGGGGGTGACCTCCTTCTTGTCGAGCTTGATGGGCTTGCCGAGCTTTTTCTCCAGGCGCGCCCGGACGGCCTCGAGGAAGTCGATGGAGAAGCCGATCCACTCGTTCTTCTCGTTGATGAACGCGAAGGGAATCGAGGCGGTGCGGGTTCCGGCGGTGAGGACGCCTGTCCGGGTGATCTTCTCAAGGACGGTTTCCGCCAACGCCGGGGCCGCGGAGGCCAGCATCACGAGCACGGTCAGGAAGACGCTGAGAGATTTTCTCATCGCACACCTCCTTGGTTAATGGACCAGGATCTTCGACAGGAAGAGCTTCGTTCGCTCCGACCGCGGGGCCGCGAAGAAGGTCTCCGGCTTCCCCTCCTCGACCACCTGCCCCTCGTCCATGAAGACGATCCGATGCGACACTCGCTTGGCGAATCCCATCTCGTGGGTGACGACCACCATGGTCATCCCCTCCCGGGCCAGGTCGGTCATCACTTCCAGCACCTCGTTGATCATTTCGGGGTCCAGGGCCGAGGTGGGCTCGTCGAAGAGCATGATCTTGGGCTGCATGGCCAGGGCGCGGGCGATGGCCACCCGCTGCTGCTGGCCGCCTGACAGGTGCGCCGGGTATTGGCCCGCCTTTTCGGGAATCCCCACGCGCTCGAGGAGTGCCACGGCGATCTTCTCAGCCTCGGCCCGGGAGAGCCCCTTGACCTTCATCGGCGCCAGGACGATGTTCTCCAGGGCGTTCATGTGGGGGTAGAGGTTGAACGCCTGGAAGACCATGCCGACCTGGGATCTGAGCTGGGAGAAGTTGACGCCCGGTGAGGTGAGGGACTGGCCGAGCACCACAACGTCTCCCGACTGGATCGGCTCCAGTCGGTTGACGCACCGGATCAGCGTGCTCTTTCCCGAGCCCGACGGACCGCAGACCACCACCACTTCCCCGGGCTGGATCGCCAGCGTGATATCCCGAAGGACGTGGAGCTTGCCGAACCACTTGTTCACCTGCTTGAACTCGATCGCGGCCGCCATGGGACGCCTGAGCTATTCGATCACGATCAAAATGTCGCCGGGGTTGACGGCCTGCCCGACCTGGACGCGGATCTCGCGCACCGTCCCCGCGGTCGTGGCCCGGAACTCGTTCTCCATCTTCATGGCCTCGATGATCAGCAGCCCGTCGCCCGGCTTCACTCCCTGGCCCACTTCCACCTCCACGCGCACGATCTTGCCGGGCATCGGCGCCGTGACGACCTGGCCCCTGTGAGCGGCCGCGACCCCGCCGCGCGTCCTGATGATGTGACGGGTCTCCTCCTCGACCCGGATGCGGTACGACCCTCCGCCCACATCCACGAGGAACCAGCCATCCTCCTCCTTCACGTCGGCCACGTAGGACATCCCGCCGATCAGGAGGGAGCAGATCCCGGTGGTGGGGATCCGCGCGTCCACCTCCCAGACCTCCTCCCCGATCGTCACGCGGAAGCGACCGTCGGCTTCGACCACCTCCACCATGTGGACCCGATCGCCGAGCGTGGCGGCGAAGCGCAACCTCACGACCTCGGTCGGGACCAGCCAGGGCGGGCCGACAGCTTCCAGGCGCTCAGGCGGGAGGAGGAGAGCGGGCGCGGCGTCTTGCCCGCCCGCTCGTAGGCGGCGAGCGCCGCCGCGATCAACGCCACCGTGCGGTGCCGTCCTTCGGCCTCGGGCCTTTCAGCGCGCATCGCACGTTCCAGGAACTGCGTGGAGAGGCGCCCCGCGACGAAGTCAGGGTGCGTCATGATGTGCTGGAGGATCGGGATGGTGGTCCGCACGCCGACCACCTTGTATTCGGCCAGGGCGCGGGACATCCGGGAGATGGCCTCCGCCCGGTCGGCCCCCCAGACCACGAGCTTGGAGATGAGCGGATCATAGAAGATCGGGACCGTGGCCCCTTCGTAGACTCCGGAGTCGTCCCGCACCCACGGCCCGCTCGGGGCCCGGAGCCCCCGGATCTCACCCGGGGACGGAAGGAAGCCGGCGGACGGATCTTCCGCGTAGATCCGGCACTCGAGGGCCCAGCCGGTCCACGTGACGTCGGCCTGGCCGTATCCGAGCTTCTCTCCCGCGGCGATCCGGATCTGCTCCTTCACCAGGTCCAGGCCGGTGACGAATTCGGTGACCGGGTGCTCGACCTGGAGCCGGGTGTTCATCTCGAGGAAGTAGAAATTCTTCTGCCCGTCCACCAGGAACTCCACGGTCCCGGCGTTGACGTACCCCGCAGACGCCACGAGGCGGCACGCGGCCTCGCCCATTCGCTGCCGCATCGGCTCGTCCACGAGCGGGGATGGACACTCCTCGACCAGCTTCTGATGCCGACGCTGGATCGAGCACTCCCGTTCGCCGAGGTGAACGGTCGTTCCATGGGCATCGGCGAGAACCTGGACCTCGATATGGCGCGGCTCCTCCACGTACTTTTCGAGGTACACGGAGGCGTCGCCGAACGCCGAACCCGCCTCGGATCGCGCCATGCGGAGCGCCGAACCCAGCTCGTTCTCGCCCCGGACGAGCCTCATCCCCTTGCCTCCACCGCCCATCGCCGCCTTCAACATGACGGGGTAGCCGAGTTCCCGGGCGATGCGCGCGGCCTCGCCGTCATCCGTGACGGGCTCGGCCGTGCCCGGCACGACCGGCACCTGTCGGGCCATGGCCGCTCGACGCGCCGCCGTCTTGTCGCCCATCGCCCGGATCGCCTCGGGTGGCGGCCCGATGAACACCAGGCCCTCGGCTTTGCACGCCTCGGCGAAGGCCGCATTCTCGGCCAGAAATCCGTAGCCGGGGTGCACGGCCTCCGCCCCCGAGGCCTTGGCCGTGCGGATGATCTTTTCCATGGCGAGGTAGCTCTCGCTCGCCGGCGACGGGCCCAGGAGGTAGGCCTCGTCGGCCATCAGCACGTGGAGCGCCTCGCGGTCGGCCTCGGAGAACACGGCGACCGAGGCGATGCCGAGCTCGCGGCAGGCGCGGATGATCCGGACCGCAATCTCCCCGCGGTTGGCGATCAGGACCTTGCGGAAGGGGGTCCTCACAGCGGACCGATGATACCAGAGAAGAAGTGAGCGAGAAAGGCCCCTGGCGGGGCCCGGGGGGCCCTGCCCACCGGTCAGGGTAGCCGGTTTGATCGACTTTTTTGGGTCATGCTATAGTGGGTCCGCTTCTCTCGATCCCGCGACAAGGAGGGTCCTCCCATGAGACTTCGGGCCGTGATCTCCGTGTCCCTGCTCGCGCTGCTCCTGCTCCCCGCCTTCGCCGGTGTGGCCGCCGCCCAGACGAAGCCCACCCTGGTCGTGACCGGCTATGGGGGCCGCTGGTCGGAGGTCATGAAGCGGGCCCTCACCGAGCCGTTCGAGAAGAAGCACAATGTCAAGGTGGAGATCGTCACCGGGATCACCACCGAGTGGGTCGCCAAGTTGATGGCCGCCGGGCCCGACACCCCTCCCTTCGACGTCATCGTGGGCAACGAGCCGCCCCTGCCGATCCCGCGCGAGCGCGGCTTCTTCGACAAGCGGAACGTGGGGCTCGCTCCGAACATCAAAAGTGTGTATGAAAAGGCCCTCGTTGGCGACACCGGCGTGGTCCTCTTCTGGTCGCGCATCGGGCTCGCCTACCGAACCGACCTGGCGAAGCAGAAGCCCCAGAGCTGGAAGGACTTCTGGAACGACGAGTTCACCGGCCGACGGGGCACCTACACAATCACCAACACGCTGGGGATCAACTTCCTCTTCATGGCCAACAAGGTCTACGGGAAGGATTACTTCGATCTGGACGCCGGCCTCGCCGCCGTGAGGCGCCTCCAGCCGAAGATCGTGGACTTCACCGGGACCATGGAGAAGTTCCTCGAGCAGAAGGAAGTGGCCATCGCCGTCCTCCATGACGGGTCGGCGTGGGATTTGGCCAAGCGCGGCGTGCCCATCGACTGGGTGGCACCGTTTGAAGGGGTGCCGATCCTCGATCAGGTCGCCCACGTGATGCGGGGTTCGAAGAACAAGGACCTCGCCTGGAAGCTCATCGACGCGTACCTCTCGCCGGAGGTCCAGCTGGCCTACGCCACCGAGCTCTTCTTCAGCCCGACCAACCGGACGGTCAAGCTCCCGCCCGACGTGGCGAGGAAGATCATCAGCGGCCCCAAGGACGTCGAACAGCTGGTGATCTTCGACTGGAGCCAGATCGCCAAGCAGCGGCCTGCGTGGACGGAGCGCTGGAACAAAGAAATCAGGTGACTTTGGCGACGGGGAATGACGTCGAGCTGAGGGGGGTCACGAAGCGGTACGGCCCCATCCTGGCGCTCGACACCTTCTCCCTCCAGGTCGGCGCGGGGGAGTTCTTCACCCTCCTCGGCCCTTCCGGGTGCGGCAAGACCACCGCGCTTCGGAGCATCGCCGGCTTCATCACGCTCAACGCGGGCGAGGTCTTCCTGAAGGGCACGCGCGTCACGGACCTTCCACCCCACCGCCGCCGGGTCGGGATGGTCTTCCAGCATTACGCCCTCTTCCCTCACCGCACGGTCGCCCAGAACGTGGCCTTCGGTCTCCGGATGCAGAAGGTGCCGAAGGGGGAGATCGCGGATCGGGTGGAGAAGACCCTGGCGCTGGTCCAGCTTCCGAGGTACGCCGGGCGCTTCCCCCGCCAGCTCTCGGGCGGCGAGCAGCAGCGCGTGGCCCTGGCCCGCGCGCTGGTGACCCGGCCCACGGTCCTCCTCCTCGACGAGCCGCTCGGCGCCCTGGACAAAAAGCTCCGCGAGCGGATGCAGGTGGAGCTCAAGCGCCTCCAGCGCGAGGTGGGGATCACCACCATCTACGTCACCCACGACCAGGAGGAGGCCCTCACCATGTCGGACCGGATCGCGGTGATGCAGAGCGGCCGGATCGAGCAGGTCGGGACCCCGCTCGAGATCTACGAATGTCCTCAGAGCGCCTTCGTCGCCGACTTCATCGGCAACATCAACCTCCTGCGCGGCACCGTGATCGGCCACGCGGAACACCAGGCGGCCGTCGACTGCCGCGGGGCGAAGCTCCGGATTGGCGCGCTTCCCGGGGCGGTCGCACCGGAGGCCGTCATGGCGCTCAGGCCGGAAAAGGTCCGGCTGAATCCGTCGGAGCCCCTCGACAACGATCTCGCCGCCACGGTGGTCCATCTCGTCTATCTCGGCGACTCAGTCCTCTATCATCTCCGCTCCGACGAGGGGATCGAGCTCCAGGCCCTGGAGCTGGCCCAGGCCGGCGGCGTCCGCCATCAAGCGGGGACGCGGGTCAGGGTGGGCTGGCGATCCGAGGACGCCTCCCTGCTCCCCCTCACCTCTTCTCCTCTCCCCCGTGGGGAGAGGTTAGGTGAGGGGGGGTGAGAGGCGTATGAAGGTCAAGCTCGGGATGGTCACCATCGGCCAGGCGCCACGCACGGACGTGGTCCCCGAGATGGCAGAGCTCCTGGGCCCCGCGGTGGAAATCCTCGAGCGCGGCGCGCTCGACAGCCTGAGCGGGAGGGAAATCACCGCCCTCGCCCCGGGTCCTGACGACGAGATCCTGGTCACCCGCCTGGCCGACGGCGGTTCCGTTTTCATCGGGAAGCGCCAGATCACCCCGCGCGTCCAGCAGAAGATCGAGGAGCTGGAGGCCGAGGGCGTGACGATGACCGCGCTCCTCTGCACCGGAACCTTCCACGGGCTCCGGCCCTCCCAGCCCCTGCTCGAACCCGACAAGATCCTCCTCGGCGTCCTGCGGGGGCTCACGTTCACGGGGCGCGTGGGCGTCCTGACGCCCTCGGCCCGTCATGTGCCCCAGACCGAGGCGCGCTGGCGCGGCTACGGCTTTGACCCGGTGGTGGTGCCGCTCTCGCCCTACGAGGCTCTCGGCGAGGGCACCGCAGCGCTCGGCGTCTCGGCCGCCGCGCGGACGTTGCGGGGTGCTGGGGCGGGGTTGGTGCTCCTCGACTGCATCGGCTTTCGCCGCCAGACGCGACAGGCGCTTCAAGCCGCCCTTCACGTGCCCGTGGTCGTGGCGAACCTCCTCGTGGCGCGGGTCGTCGCCGAGCTGTTAGGCACGTGAGCGACCGTCGATCCAATGCCCTACGATCATCGCGCTACCCGGATACTGTTCGAGGGCCCACCCGTGCCTCCGGCACGGGTACCCGGCCGGCGGAGCCGAGCCCGGGGGGAGGCAGCCCCCGAAGCCCCGAGCAAAGCGAGGGGGCGGCTTTGCCGCGGGGCGTCGGAAGGGGGGCGGAGCCCCCCTCCGAGGAGATAAGCGAAGGCCCGCGGCTCTGGGTCCGGCTCGCCCTGCTGTTGCCGTTCACCGCGATTCTCGCGCTCTTCTTCACCGTCCCCCTGGTCCTCATGGCCGTCATCAGCCTCTCGCGCCAGTCCTTTGCCCGCTTCGAGTGGGCCCTGACCTTCAAGAACTACGTCCGCTTCTTTTCCGACCCCTTTTACGTCGGAGTCTTGTGGGACACCCTCTGGCTCGGCTTCCTCGTGACCGCGGCCGCGTTGCTCCTCGGCTACCCGCTCGCCTATCACCTGGCCCGCACGCGCACGCGGTGGAAGCCGGTCCTGCTCGTCTTCATCCTCTCCCCGCTCCTCGTGGGGATCGTGATCCGCTGCTACGGGTGGATGATCCTCCTCGCCGATCGCGGGCTCATCAACGGCACCCTTATCGAGGGCGGCTGGATCAGCCGGCCGCTGCCACTTATGTATAACCAGTTCGGAGTTGGCCTCGCGCTGGTCCACGTCTTCCTCCCGTTCATGGTTCTCTCCCTGACCGGCGTGATCAAGCGGATCGATCCCGCCCTCCTCGAGGCCTCCATGACCCTCGGCGCCTCCCCCGCCCGGGCCTTCTGGGAGGTCACGCTTCCCCTCTCCCTCCCCGGAATCCTGGCCGGTTCGCTCCTCGTTTTTTCGCTCGCGATCAGCTCCTTCGTGGTTCCGATCCTGCTCGGAGGGTTCAAGGTGTACGTCCTCCCCATCATCGTCTACGAGCAGATTCTCTCCGTCTTCGACTGGCCGTTCGGGGCTGCCAACGCCTTCATCCTCCTCCTGATTTCGCTCGGCATCATCACCGGCTACATCAAGGTGGCGGAGCGGGCGCTGCGGGGGCTGGTCTGATGGAGCGAACGGGCTGGGGGGTGAGGCTGGCGGTCTGCGCGGTCTACGCGTTCTTGCTCGTGCCGCTCGTGGTCGTGGTCCTGGCCGCCTTCAACGCCGGCAACTACTTCACCTTTCCACCCCAGGGATTCTCGCTCAAGTGGTTCGCCAACTTTCTCCGCCGCCGGGAGTTCCTCCAGGCCCTCTGGCTCTCGACCGAGCTGGGGCTCTGGACCGCCGCGCTCTCCACCGTGGTGGGGACCCTGGCGGCCATCGTGCTCGTCCGAGGCCGATTCCGCGGCCGGGACTTGGTCAACGCCTACGTGACCTCCCCACTCCTCCTCCCCCAGATCCTGACCGGCGTCGCCCTCCTCCAGTACTTCAGCCTCCTGGGCCTAGCCCAGAGCTACTGGGCGCTCCTGATCGGCCACGTGGTGGTCACGACCCCCTACGTCGTGAGGACCGTCTCGGCCACCCTCTACAACTTCGACCTGGCGCTGGAGGAGGCCGCGCAGAGCCTCGGGGCCTCGCCCGTGCGCGCCTTTCTGGAGATCACCCTGGGGATCATCAAGCCCGGGGTCGTGGCGGGGGCGATCTTCGCCTTTGCCATCTCCTTCGACAACTTCACCATCTCGCTCTTCCTCACGAGCCCCGGCCTCACCCCGCTTCCGATCGAGCTCTTCGCCTACCTCAAGTACTCCTTCGACCCGACGGCCGCCGCGGTGAGCGCCGTCGCCATCGGCATCACGCTCGTCCTGATGCTGCTGATCGCCCGCTTCATGGGGCTGGAAGAGTTCACGGGGTTCTAGCCATGCGAATCCTCTTGATCAGCAACTCCGGCAAGCCCTTTCTCGAGCACTGCAAGGCCCGCATCGCCGAGTTCCTCGGTCCGGCCAAAACGGTCGCCTTCGTGACGGCAGCCAATCTCCACGACGAGGGCGCCTACTATCAGCGCGCCCGCGAAGCCCTCGAGGGGCCACCGCCGGCGGGCGCGGAAGTGGAGGTTCTTCATCTCCGCTGGGACGCCGACCCCGTCACGACCCTGGAGAAGGCGGAGGCCCTCTTCATGGGCGGAGGAAATACCTACGCCTTGCTGAAGCGCCTACAGGAGGGGGGACTGCTGGAGGCAATCCGGGCGCGCGTGAGGGCCGGCCTGCCGTACGT
>JACQWA010000098.1 GCA_016209425.1 Candidatus Rokuibacteriota bacterium | reverse complement strand
GCGGGTCAGTTGGCGCGCGATGAAGAGCCCCATCGCCAGCGCCACCCCCACCGCCAGGAGCCCGCCCGCCACGAGCACCTGGCGGATCGAGGCGTGGGCCTCGACGACCATGGTGAGGGGCAGGGCCAGCCGCAGGACGCCGAGAACCCGGGGGCCCTCCACCACCGGCAAGGCCACGTAGAGGAGATCGTGTCCGACCGTCTCGCTCCGGCGGAGGTGGCGTCCCACGCGCGCCGTGAGGGCGGCCCGCACCTCGGGACGGGCGGCATGGTTCTCGATCCGGGCGAGGTCCTCCAGCGGGCGGTCGGATTCGGCCACCACGCGCCCGTCGGGCAGGATCAGCGTGACGCGCGCCTCGCTGGCGCGGGCCGTCCTGAGGGCGAAGTCCCGCCGCGCCTCGGCGGTCACCTCGGAAGCGAGGAGTCGTCGTGCCTCGTCCTGGAGGACCCGCGCCAGGCTCACGAGGCGGGCTTCCAGGGACTCGCCGGCGCGCGATTGAAGCGAGGCCGTCAGGTAGACGCCCGCGATGATCTCGACGACAGCGACGAAGCCCACCAGCGTGAGCGTCAGCTTGAGGGCGATGCTCCGGCGGAGGAGGAAGAGGATCCGCTTGAGCATCAGCCGGACTCCTCGAAGCGGTAGCCCGCGCCCTTCACGGTCAGGATCCGGCGCCCCTCGGCGCCGAGCTTCTCCCTGAGGCGGCGGATATGGACGTCCACGGTCCGCGATTCGATCTCCTCCGCCCGCGCGTAGCCCCACACGCGATCCAGCAGCACCTCGCGCGTCAGGACCCGCCCGCGCGCCTCCAGAAGGGCCCGGAGCAGGTCGAACTCCTTCGGCGTGAGCGCGACCTCCCGGCCGGCGACGGTGAGGAGGTGCCGGGCGAGGTCCACGCGGAGCTTTCCCACGCTGAAGCCGGTCGGCGCCCCCCGGTCCACCTCCTCTCCCCGGGCCGTGAGCATGATGACGGGGATGGACGCCGTGGCGGGATCACCGCGCAGGCGACGGCAGACCTCGAGGCCGTCCAGCTCGGGAAGCATCAGGTCCAGGAGGATCAGGTCCGGCGGCGAGGTCTTGACCTGCCTCAGCGCGTCCGGTCCGCTCCGGGCGCTCCGGGCTGTGAACCCCTCGCGCTCCAAGTGGAAGACGACCAGGTCGCGGATGTCGGGCTCGTCCTCGACCACGAGCACATGGGTCGCCATGCCGCCCCCATCTTACCAGCGAGGGGGCCCGGTGTGACGACCCTTGGCACTCCCATGACGGATTGGCGAAGAGCGATGGTGTCCTGCCTGCCTGGGTGCAGGGTAGAGCCATCGGGGGTCGAGGAAAATGAGTGGCAATTTCAGCTGTTGTGGCGCGGGAGAGATTGCCGGCCGGCTTGGTACGACGTTTGCTCGTCAAAGCAGGCGCCGTTCTCAGGACGTTCGACACTTGGGATGAGGAGGACGCCGGCAATGATGGGGAAATCCAGCCGATCCTGGGTTCTGCTGGTGCTGCTGATCGTGGGAGGCGGTCTGGTGAGCATCGGCTGCGCCTCCTCTGGCCTCGCGGGATCGAGGGAGGCCTCCCACCCCTTGATCGGCGCCGTGAGGGCGTCGGACGAGGCGGATCCTGTCGACTCCGGCGATCCCGGGGAGATCGTGCAGGCGAGCAGTGAGGAGGGCTCCGAACCCATTCCCCTGGAGCTGTCCCTCACCCTTGAGGCCGACCCAGTCATCGAAGAATACGACCCGTGGATGCCGTTCAACGAAGGGGTCTTCGCGTTCAATCGCCAGTTCGACCGGATTCTCCTGAAGCCGGTGGCGACGGTGTGGGACAGGGTCTTGCCCGACCCGGTGCAGCGGAGTCTCAAGAACGCTTTGGACAACCTCGGGATGCCGCGGCGGGTCGCGAACAATCTTCTCCAGGGCAAGGGAGCGGGAGCCGTCCGGGAGGTCGGTCGATTCCTCATCAACAGCACTGTCGGCGTGGCCGGCCTGTTCGACGTTGCGAAATCCGCGTTCGGACTCCAGCCGGGCGACGAAGACGCGGGCCAGACCCTTGGCGTGTGGGGGTTCAGGCCCGGCCCGTATCTGATCCTTCCCATTCTGCCCCCGCTCACGGTCCGGGACGGGATCGGAACCGCCATCGACCTTGCGCTTGATCCGCTGAGCTATGTCCTCCCGTTCGCCGCACTCGCGGGGATGGCGGGGGGCAAGGGCGTGAACGAGCGCTCGCTCACGCTCGATCTCTTTCAGAGCGTGGAGGAGGGCGCCGTTGACCTGTACAGCGCCGTCCGAAACGGGTATTTGCAGAGGCGGCAAAAGCAGATGAAGGAATAATTCCCCCGCGGCGCCTTTTCGTTTATGCTCCCCCCTGAGCACCATCCCGAAGGAGGCGTGTCTCATGCGGCTGGAGGGGAAGGTCGCGATGGTGACCGGTGGGGGGAGCGGGATCGGCCGGGGGATCGTCCATTGCATGGCCCAGGAGGGGGCCGACCTCGTCATCCCTGACATCCAGGCGACCAACGCGGCC
This sequence comes from Candidatus Rokuibacteriota bacterium, assembly GCA_016209425.1. Lineage (GTDB taxonomy): Bacteria > Methylomirabilota > Methylomirabilia > Rokubacteriales > CSP1-6 > JACQWA01. The sequence continues at coordinate 592 of JACQWA010000098.1, read as the reverse complement.
CACGTGGCCGAAGAAGTAAAGGGGGTGGGCCGTCGCGCCGTCGCCCTGGGGACGGACGTGACCAGCCAGGCCGACATCGACCGCCTCCTCTCCCACGTCCTGGAGCGCTTCGGCCGGCTCGACATCCTGGTGAACAACGCCGGCGTGGCCTCCCGGCCGGGGATGCCCTTCACGAACAACACCGAGGAGGACTGGGACCGCGTCTTCGCGGTCAACGTGAAATCCACCTTCCTCCTCGCCAAGGCCCTGACGCCCCACTTCATGGCCGAGACCAATCCCGCCTTCAAAGGGATGACCCCCCGGCAGGTGTTCGACAAGCGCGTGAGCGACCTGGTCCCGATGCGGCGGGAGCAGACCCCCGAGGATATCGGGTGGGCGGCGGTTTTCCTGGCGTCCGACCAGGCGCACAACATCACCGGCCAGGCGCTGAACGTGGACGGCGGCACGGTCATGCATTAGGCCCGGGGGAGAGGATAAAGGTGAGGGGGCGTAGGCGTAGGGAGGGGGAGGCATGAGCCCGTTCGACCTCAAAGGCAGGGTGGCCGTCGTGACGGGCGGCAACGGCGGGATCGGCCTGGGGATGGCCCGGGGT
>JACQWA010000097.1 GCA_016209425.1 Candidatus Rokuibacteriota bacterium | reverse complement strand
GCCACGACCCGCGCTTGAGGCCGGTCGGCGTCTGCCGCGTCTGCGTCGTGGATGTGGGGGAGCGCGTCCTCGCCGCCTCCTGCGTCCGGGCGGCCGCCGACGGCATGACGGTCAGCACAGGCTCGGAGAAGGTCGAGCGCTGCCGGAAGACCCTCACCGAGCTGCTCCTGTCCGACTATCCCCGCGAATCGCTTCGAGAGAAGACGACCGGCGACGACCTGCTTCTCGCCCTTGCGCGGCGGTACGGCCTCCAGCCGGACGCTCCCGCGCTCCCTCGCGGCGACGGCCGGCCACAGGACCTCTCCTCCGCCGTCATCGCCGTGGATCATGCCGCGTGCATCCTCTGCGACCGCTGCATCCGCGCCTGCGACGAGATCCAGGGGAACGACGTGATCGGCCGGACGGGGAAGGGGTATACCGCCCGGATCGCCTTCGACCTCGACAGCCCGATGGGGCAGAGCAGCTGCGTCTCGTGCGGCGAGTGCGCGGCCGTGTGCCCCACCGGCGCCCTGACCCACAAGCCCCTGACGGCGCCGATCCGGCCGCGTGCGGAGTTGAAGAGCGTGGACTCCCTCTGCCCCTACTGCGGCGTCGGCTGCGCCATTACAGCCCACGTCGATCCCCAGAAGAACGCCGTCGTCCTGGTTGACGGCCGGCAGAATCCGGGAAACCAGGCGCGTCTCTGCGTCAAGGGCCGCTACGGCTTCGATTACGCGCTCCATCCGCAGCGGCTGACGGTTCCCCTCATCCGCCGGCCCGAGTTCTATCCCAAGGGGCCGCTCTCGAGCGACGTCAAGGGCGACGGCCGGAGGCTCAAGCCGGGAGGAATCGTGGATTACAAGGAGGTGCTCCCCGCCTTCCGCGAGGCCTCCTGGGACGAGGCCCTCGACCTCGTGGCCGGCCGCCTCAAGGCCATCAAGGCGGCCCACGGCCCGGGAGCCCTGGCGGGGTTCGGGTCGGCCAAGTGCAGCAACGAGGAAGCCTACGTCTTTCAGAAGCTCGTCCGCGCCGTCTTCGGGACCAACAACGTGGACCACTGCACGCGCCTCTGCCACGCCTCGTCGGTGGCGGCGCTCCTCGAGACCATCGGCTCGGGCGCCGTCACGAACGTCTTCGGCGACGTGAGGAACGCGGAGGTGGCGCTGGTCGCGGGCAGCAGCACCACCGACAACCACCCGGTGGCCGCCACCTTCATCAAGGACGCGGCCCGCCAGGGCACCACGCTCATCGTCGTGGACCAGCGCGAAACGGGGATCGCCCGCCACGCGCAGCACTTCCTCAGGATCAACCCGGGGACCGACGTGGCGCTCTACAACGCCTGGATGCACGTGATGATCGACGAGGGCCTGGTCAATCACGACTACATCGGCAAATACACGGAAGGGTTCGAGGCGCTCAGGGAAACCGTGAAGCGCTATCCGCCGGAGCGCGCCGCCGAGATCTGCGGGGTGTCCGCGGACAACATTCGGGAGGCTGCGCGTATCTTCGGCAGCGCCAGGGCGGCCATCATCTTTTGGGGGATGGGGATCTCCCAGCACACCCACGGCACCGACAACGCGCGCTGCCTGATCTCGCTCGCGCTCCTGACCGGCAACGTGGGGCGGCCCGGGACCGGGCTCCATCCCCTCCGCGGCCAGAACAACGTCCAGGGCGCCTCCGACGCCGGGCTCATCCCGATGATGTACCCCGACTATCAAACTGTCGAAGACGCTGGGATCCGCAAGAGGTTTGAGGCAGCCTGGGGAGTCCCGCTCGACCCCACGCGTGGGCTCACCGTCGTGGAGATCATGACCGGCGCCCTCGAGAAGCGGATCCGAGGGATGTATATGATGGGGGAGAATCCCTTCCTCTCGGACCCCAACATCAACAAGGTGCGCAAGGCCCTTGCCGCGCTCGACTTCCTCTGCGTCCAGGACATCTTCCTCACCGAGACGGCGGAGTTCGCCGACGTGATCCTCCCGGCCACCTCGTTCTTCGAGAAGACGGGGACCTACACGAACACCGATCGCCGCGTGCAGATCGGAAAGAAAGCCGTCGACCCGCCAGGCCAGGCGCGCCTGGACTGGGAGATCGTCTCAGAGATCGCGCGCCGGATGGGCTATCCGATGAACTACCGGAGCCCCGAGGAGATCTTCGGGGAGTTCACCGCGCTCGCCCCGAGCTACCAGGGCCTCACCTATCCGAACCTGGAGCCCCATGGGAAACTCTGGCCGTGCCCCGACCCGGAGCGGAGCGAGGGGATCCAACTCCTCTTCGGGGATGGTTTCCCCACGCCCAGCGGGCGCGGGAAGTTCGTCCCCGCCGACTACCGGCCCGCCGCCGAGGTGCCCGACGCCGACTACCCCTACGTCCTCAACACCGGGCGGCTTCTCGAGCACTGGCACACAGGCGTCATGACGCGCCGGGCGCGGGCCCTCGACCGCATCCGGCCCGAGGCCTTCTGCGAGCTGAACCCCGACGACCTGGCCGCCGCGGGGATCCCCCCGGGCGCCGACGTGACCGTCTCCTCCCGCCGGGGCTCCATCACCCTCCGCGCCCACGCCTCCCGGCGCATCGCCCCGGGCACGATCTTCATCCCCTTCCACTTCCGCGAGGCCGCCGCCAACGCCCTCACCAACGACCAGCTCGACCCCTTCGGCAAGATCCCGGAGTTCAAATACTGCGCGGTGCGCGTGGAGCAGGCGAGCCTCCGAGACTAGGCGGACCCCCTGGGCCCGCTCATCCCGTCAGAAAACGATCGAGGAGCGTCGCGAAAACGCCCGGCGCGTCCAGCATCAGGTGGTGGTAGACGCCCGGGATCTCGTGGAGAACGGCACGGGGGATTTTCTTCGCCATCTCCATTCCCATCTGGCTCGGCAGAATGGGGCTCTTCTCCCCGCGAACGATCAGGGTCGGGCACTCGATCCGCGGGAGGAGCGGCCAGGCGTCCACGGGCCGGCGGGCGCCGTTGCAGGCCGGATCAAAGCGGTAGGTCCACTTGCCATCGCGCTCGATGAGGCCAGCCCGCGCCAGATGAGCCAGCAGTTCCGAGGACGCCGTGGTCTCCCGCGGAAGGAGGCGGAAGCGCGCCACGGCGGCTTCCGCGCTTTCGTAACGGCGGAGCGGCCGGTATCCACGGCGGTGCATGTCCCAAAGCCGGTCCACGGGAATGGACGGGCGGCTGTCCACGATCACCAGCCGCTCGACGCGCGACGGATGCCACGCGGCGAAGCACAGGGCGTTGTGCCCCCCCATGGAATGGCCGACGAGGACCATCCGCTTCCAGCCCAGGGCGTCCATCACCCCCAGCAGATCTTCCGCGAAGTCCTGGGTCCGGTAGGCAGGCGGCTCGGGCCACTGGCTCTCCCCGTGCCCCCGCTGGTCCAGGGAGACGACGTGAAACCGATCCGCGAACACGGGCGCCGCGGCGTCGAACCAGTGGGCATGGGCCGAGCCGCCATGGAGGAAGCAGAGGCCAGCGCCGCCGGGCTGCCCCCACTCGAGGCAGTGCAGGCGCAGGGAGTTGACGGTCAGGACGCGTTGCCGGCCCAGCTCGCAGCCGAAGCGTTCAGGGTGCATCACGCTCCCGATTGTACCCCATAACACTAGATCTCGCGCTCCCGGGAGTCCCCGCTCCCTCCCTGTGGGGACCCGGCCGCTCCGGCAACTCCCCGCTCCCATCCCCCCTAGCCTCACCCAGCCGAGACGGCGCAAAAAATTTTGAGGGTCTCCGGGCGCGGGCGTATTCTGACTTTAGCGATGGAAGATCTGCCGGAAGCGCCCGCCGGGCGCCGCCGCCTCTTCGTGGTCGGCGGCCTCGCCCTCCTGGCCCTGGCCCTCAGCCTCCTCACGGGGGCCCGAGTCATCCCCGCCGGGCGAGTGCCCGCCAACCCTCGGCTCGCCGACCTTCCGGTGGCCTTCCAGCTCTCGACTGCCGCGGGGCCCATCGAGGGGCAGGTGATCGACGCCGAGACCAGGAACCCGATCGCCGGCGCCTCCATTCACTCGGGGCCGGAGGAGATCCGGACGGATGCCGAGGGGCGATTCACGGTCGAGCGCCCGGCCTTCCCGCTCATCGTCAAGGCTCCGGGCTATGAGCGCAGACCCCTTGAGCCCGTGACCTCCCCCCTCACGATGCTGCTTCGCCCCCAGGCCATCAAGGCCGCCTACCTGACCTACTTCGGGGTCGGCGACCGCGGGATCAGGAGCCGGGTGTTCGAGCTCCTCGGTCGAACCGAGCTCAACGCCGTGGTGATCGACGTCAAGGGCGACCGCGGACTGATCCCCTACCGGACCCAGGTCCCGCTGGCCCTGGAAGCCGGGGCCCAGGGTCCGGGCCTCGTCAGAGAGTTCGACCAGATGCTGGCCGAGCTCAAGGCCAAAGGCGTCTACACCATCGCCCGCATCGTGGTCTTCAAGGACAGCGTCCTGGCTCATCACCGGCCGGACTGGGCGGTGATCGATACGCGGACCGGCCAGCCCTGGCTCGACAACGAGCGGCTCGCCTGGGTGGACCCCTTCCGCGAAGAGGTCTGGGAGTACGCGATCGCGATCGCCAGGGAAGCGGCGGAGAAAGGCTTCGACGAGATCCAGTTCGACTACGTCCGCTTCCCCACCGACGGCAAGCTGGCCGCGGCCCGCTACTCGCGGCCGAACACGCGGGAAACCCGGCTGCCGGCCATCGCGGACTTCCTGGCCCGGGCCCGGAAGGAGCTGGCGCCCGCCGGCATCTTCCTGGCCGCCGACGTCTTCGGTTACACGGCGTTCAACGAAAACGACACGGACATCGGCCAGCGAATCGAGGAGCTGGCGGTCCACGTCGACTACCTCTCCCCGATGGTCTACCCGTCGGGCTATCACCGGGGGATTCCCGGCTACCCCAACCCCGTGGAGCATCCCTACAAGGTGGTCTTCGAGAGCGTGAAGCTCATTCGGAAGCGCTCGGCGCACCTGCCGGTCAAGGTGCGCCCCTGGATCCAGGACTTCCGCGACTACGCCTTCGACCGGCGGCCGTTCGGCGTGAAGGAGGTCCAGGCCCAGGCCCGCGGGGCCGCCGACGCCGGGGCCGTGGGGTGGATGCTCTGGAACCCCCGCAACCACTACACCGCGGAGGCGCTTCGGCCAAAGCCCGCGCCCGACGGGGAACCGTCTTCATTCTGGTGAGATCCCTCCACCCCCCGATCCTCGCCGCCTGCGCCCTGCTGTTCGCCCCGACCCCCTCCGCCGCTCAGCGTCCGGCCAACGAGCTGGGACGCATCATGATCCTCGAGTACCACAAGATCGACCATCCCGAGGGACGCTGGAGCCGTACGCCGGCCAACTTCCGCCGCGACCTCGAGCGCCTGTGGGAGAAGGGGTACCGGCTGGTCGCGCTCAACGACCTCCTCGACGGCAGGATCGACGTGCCGGCCGGCGCCACGCCGGTCGTCCTCACGTTCGACGATTCCTCGCCGGGGCAGTTCCGCTACATCGAGAAGACCGGCACCGTCGAGATCGACCCCGAGTCGGCGGTCGGAATTTTGGAAAGGTTCGCGCGGGAGCATCCCGACTTCGGCCTGAAGGCGACGTTTTACGTGCTGCCGGGCGCCGACCCGCCGAACCGGCTCTTCAACCAGCCGGCTCACGCGGGACGCAAACTGCGGTACCTGGTCTCGCGCGGCTTCGAGATCGGCAACCACACCCTCTGGCACGCCGACCTCGCCCGATACGGGGAGGAGACGGTTCGCCGCCAGCTGGCGACGGCTCAGGAATGGATTCAGCGACATCTGCCGGGATACCGGCCGCGGACCCTGGCGCTCCCCATGGGGAATTACCCGCGGGAGATCGGCTGGGCGGTCCGGGGAAGCGTGAACGGGCTCTCCTACGAGCACCACGCGATCCTCCGGGTCTCGGGCGGGGCCGCGCCGTCCCCGTTCTCCGGGGGCTTCGACCCCCTTCGACTCCCGCGCATGCAGGCGCTGGAGTCCGAAATTTCCTACTGGCTGGGTTACTTCGACCGGAACCTCTCCGAGCGGTTCGTCAGCGACGGCGACCCGCTGACCGTGACGGTGCCGAAGGGCCAGCGGGAGGCGGTGAGGAACGCCCTGCCGCCGAGTCTTCGCATTGTTGAGCGCGACTAGTCCCTTCACGCTTCGCGCTACCGGAACTGCCGATCGAGCGCCGGCTTTGCCGGCGCAATCCTCGTCCGGGGGGGAGGTATCGGAGGGGGCCGTCGAGGCCCCCTCCGAAGGCACTACCGGTAGATGAGGTACGACGCGCGGCGGTGTAAAAAATCTGCCCGCTCGGCCTCGGTCCAGGCCATGAGTCGCGACAGCGGCTCCCCCCGCAGGAGCGCCCACATCGTGGACCGGTTCACGAGGAGATTCTGGGTGGCCTCGGCGCTGAACTGGTGGCGATATCGTGCCCTGATCTCGGCCGCCAGGGCCAGCGCCACGGCCACAGGCCGGATCGCGCCGCGGTCGGTCACCTGAAGCCGCACCCCGGCCACTTGCTTTCCCGCGTAGGGGTCGGCTGAGGACGTGAAGACCACCGGCTGGAAGCTCACCCCGGGCAGCCCCTTCTGATTCATCGCCTCCGCCAGCGGAACGGGTTCGATCCACGGCGCGCCGACCATCTCGAAAGGCGCCTCAGTTCCCCGCCCCACGGAGAGGTTCGTCCCCTCCAGCAGCCCCACTCCCGCGTAGAGCAAGGCCTGAGTCAGGGTGCGGATGTTGGGAGAGGGATTCACCCAGGGCAGGCCGGTCTCGTCATACCAGAGCGCGCGATGCCACCCGGCGAGCGGGACGACCGTAAGCGCCGCCGGGATCTTCCGCTCAGCGACGACCATCCGCGCGAACTCGCCGATGGTGAGGCCGGACCTCACGGCGATCGGGTGAGAGGCGGTAAACGAGCGCAAGTCCGGATCCATCACCGGTCCTTCGACGATTTTGCCCGTGATGGGATTCGGTCGGTCCAGTACCACGACGGGAATCCGGAAGCGGGCCGCCTCCTCCAGCACGTAAAGCAGCGTCGCCAGGTACGTGTAATAGCGCACCCCGACGTCCTGGAGGTCCACCACCAGGGCGTCGACGCCGCTGACCATGGCTCTCGTCGGCCGCCGCTCGGCGCCGTAGAGGCTCCAGACGGGGATCCCCGTCGCCGCGTCGCTGCCGTGGGGGACGTTGCCGATGCCCTGGCCCGTCAGCCCGTGCTCGGGAGAAAAGATCGCCTTCAGCCGAACCCGCGGAGCGGCGGCAAGCAGATCGATGCCACGCCGGCCCCGGGCGTCTAGACCGGTCTGATTGGTGACGAGGCCCACCCTGCGGCCTGCCAGAAGTGCGAACTGCTCCGCCGCCAGGACATCGAGCCCGCTCAGCACCGCGCCGCCAGGCGAGGCCGGCACCTCGTCAGCAGTCGCGGCGCGGGCGGGCGACGCCGGCGCGGTCGGGAGAGGCGGAGTGAAGAGGGCCGCCCCCACCTCGGCTGCAACCTTTGATCGCAGGCCGTTCACCCGACCCTTACCGTACGGGTGAACGCGATTGGTGAGCAGGATCAGACAGGTCCCACTCCCGGGATCGAGCCAGAGGGCGGTCCCGGTAAAGCCCGTGTGCCCCACCGACCCGCGGGGGAAAAAGGGAGCGATGACGCGGGAAAAAGGAGAGGCGATATCCCAGCCCAGGCCCCGGGCTACCTCACCGACCTCCATCGGGCTCCACATCGCCTTGAGCGTGGCTGACGTGAGGATCTGCCCGCTGGGACCTCGCCCTTCCGTGACGAGCATGCGGCAGAACCGCGCAAGGTCGTCGGCCGTGGAGAAGAGTCCCGCGTGGCCCGCGACGCCGCCCAGGAGCCGGGCGTTCCCATCGTGGACGGTGCCGAGAAGCATCTGCCCGCTCAACGCCTCCGTGGGGGCGACGCGCGGCAGCTGGGTCGGGGGAGGACGGAAGCTCGTGTCGCGCATCCCGAGGGGGAGGAAGAGATGCTTGGCGACAAACCGGTCCAACGGCTGGCCGCTGACCCGCCGTACCAGTTCGCCGAGGAGGATGAAGCCCGTGTCACTGTAACGGAAGCCCGCCCCCGGAGAAAACTGGAGCGCCCCGCCCGCCAGGATCGCCGCAGCCTTGGGGAACCCTTGCCTCATCGCCTCAACGGGCGGCAGATCGGGAAACCCTGCCGTGTGAGTGAGGATTCGACGCACCGTGACCTGTCGGTAGGCGCGTCCGGTAAACTCCGAGAGGTACCTCCCGAGCGGGGCGTCGAGATCCAGCCGCCCTTGCTGCCAGAGAAGCAGCACGGCGGGGGTGGTCGCCACGACCTTTGTGAGCGAGGCCACGTCGAACACGGTGTCCTCGGTCATGGGCTCCTGGCGGGGGACGAGGCTTCTCGAGCCGAACGCCTTCCGGTAGAGGATGCGCTCACCCTGCCCCACGATCACGACGGCACCCGGAACCTCACCGCCGCTGACGACGGACCGGATCGCCTCGTCCACGGCGCTCAGATCCGGCTGATCCCCCCGGGCCGGTACCGGCGCGACGACCAGAGAAAGGACGAGACCCAAGGCAATTGCCCGCCGGGCCATGCTCCTATGATAGCGACCACGCCCCGTCGGCGAGAGAAAAAATGGCGGCGCGTTGCCCGGCCTCGACCCAGGTGATACGATCTCGACAGGATTTCTCCGTGGCACAACGGGTCTTCATCACTGGCGGCACCGGCTTCGTGGGCAAGGCCGTGATCCGCGCCCTCCAAGCCCACGGATTCACCGTCCGCTGCCTCGTCCGCCCTGGCTCGGAGGCCGACCTCAAGGGCTTCGAAGGGATCGACCGGGTCCCCGGCGATGTGCTGCGGCCGAGGGGGCTCGAGGCCTCAATCGAGGGGTGTGGCGCCCTCATTCATCTCGTCGGGATCATCCGCGAGCATCCTGGACGCGGCGTGACCTTCGAGCGGTGTCACTCCGTGGCCACCGCGAACATGGTGAAGGCCGCCGAAGCGGCCGAGGTTCGGCGTTTTCTCCAGATGAGCGCCCTCGGCACCCGCCCTGACGCCCCGTCGCGCTACCACCGGACTAAGTGGGAAGCCGAGGAGACGGTTCGGAAGAGCCGGCTCGAGTGGACAATCTTCCGCCCCTCCGTGATCTACGGCATCGGGGATGGCTTCGTGTCGATGCTGGCCCGGCTGATCAAGTGGCTGCCGGCGGCGCCGGTGATCGGAGACGGGACCTATCGGCTCCAGCCGGTGCCCGTGGACCACGTGGCAGAGGGGTTCGCGCGGGCGCTGCTGCGCCCGGACACCAAGGGCCACATCTACGAGGTGGGTGGCCCGCGCGCTTACGCGTTCACGGAGATCCTCGACCTGATCGGAAAAGCGCTCGGCAAGACCAGGGTGAGGAAGGTGTACCACCCGATCCACCTCATCCGGCCGCTGGTCCGGCTCCTGGAGCCGCTCTCCTTCTTCCCGCTTAGCTCGGACCAGCTCACGATGCTCCAGGAGGACAACGTCTGCGATCCGGCGCCCTTTTTCCGGGCCTTCGACCTCGCGCCCGTCGAGTTTCCCCGCGGGCTCGAACGGATGTTCGGCCGGTGAGCACGCCCTTCAACACGTCGCTCCGACGCCACCCCGGCGATCCCCGTGGGCTTGTCGAACAGATCGACGCGCTGGTGAAGGAGCGCCTGGAGGAGGCCGTTGAGTTCGGCTGTCTGGATCTCCTGGTCCAGTCCCGTCGCGTCCACCGCCGCCCCGCGCCCGAGAAGAATAGCGAGAAGGACCGGCAGGAATTCCAGGCGCTCGTGCGGGAGCTCCTGATCTACCTGCGGGGAGAGCTGCGGGAGGGCCTCACGCCGGAAGATCTCCAGAAGATCAGCCAAGCCGAGGACGCCCAGGGTGGCCAGGAGCTCCCTCGACTCCTGGCCGGCCAAACGGCGCTGGCCCGCATGCTTCCCGACTACTGGCAGCGCTTCGAGACGCTCAAAACGGCCTTCACGCGCGCACGGCTCAGCCCCCCCCCGCCCCGGCCGAGCCTGCTGGACCGCCTCTTCCGCCGTGCCAGACCGGAATAACGGTCACGCCGCGCTCTTGAACGCGTCGGGGGCGCCGGGCTCAGCCGTCTTCAACGCCGCCAGAGCCCACAGGTTTTCCATCTCCCCCAGCGTGGCCTGCCAGGCGGCGTAGTCATCGAGGAGCTGAGCCCGTAGGGCAGCCAGCCGCGCCTCGGCCTCCTCCAGTCGACCGCGGAGGCCGGGATGATGAGCGGTCAAGAAGGCCAAGGTCCCTTCGGGGGACGAGCCGGCGATCCACTCCAGGCAACGCGATACATCTTCTCTGAGCAACCCATCCAGCGGACTCATCTCAGGCACCTCCCATTTCTAACTCAACACCTGATGAGCCTTAAAGTCAAGCCGCTCCTACGGGAGAACACTTGTGCGCGTGAAACAAAAAATCTATGATTGCAACAGTTGATACAGCGATGCCAGCCTGGCTGCTCCTGATCGTGAGCGTCCCTCCTCAGCCGTCGAGCCTCAGGGTGAGGACCTGGAGAAAGCTCCAAGCCCTCGGAGCCGTGGCCCTCAAGAACTCCGTCTACCTGCTCCCCTTCACCCCGGAGAACTACGAGCAGTTCCAGTGGCTGACCCAAGAGGTCCAGAAGGACGGCGGCGAGGCGACACTCCTCAAGGTCGACCGGATCGAGAACATGAAGCCGGCGGAGGTCGTCCGGCTCTTCCAAGACGCGCGTGAGCGCGACTACCGACAGCTGACCGAGCGCTACCGGAAGCTCCTCCGCAGCCTGGACCGAAAGGCGCCCCCGACGAGGGCCGCGCGGCGCGACGAAGAGCTTGCCCGTTTCGCCCGGGAGCTTGAACGAATCCGGGAGATCGACTTTTTCGACACGCCCGGCTCCCAAGAGGTTCAACGGCTCAGAGAGATCGTCGAGATGCGGCTTCACCCGCCCGCCGGTGCCCCGGCCGCGGGCCACGCCGAAATGCCGCTCGACTCGCTACGCGGGCGGCGGTGGGTCACCCGACCCCGACCTCACGTTGACAGGATCGCGTCGGCCTGGCTGATCAAGCGCTTCATCGACGGGGAGGCCCAGGTCCTCTTCGCGCCTCCCGAAGAGTTCCCTGCCGACGCGATTCCCTTTGATGCCCTGGGCGCCGAGTTCGGCCACGAGGGGGAGGACTGCACGTTCGAGACGCTCCTCAAGCGGTTTGGTCTCCTCCAGCGCCGGCTCGCCCAGCTGGCCGAAATCGTTCACGAGGTGGATCTGCGAGACCAGAAGTTCCACCGGGACGAAGCGCGGGGGATCGATCTGGCGATCCGGGGCCTCCTCGCGGCGCTGAAGGACGACCACGAGGTCCTCGCCCACGGCATGACGCTCTTCGACGGCCTCTACGCCGCCATCGGAGAACGGAAATAGCGCCGATGCCCAGCCTCTGGGAGCTCGTCCGGTACTTCCTCTACCTGGGGAGCCTCGGCTTCGGGGGCCCAGTGGCCCTCGTGGGCTACATGCAGCGCGACCTGGTCGAGCAGCGGCAATGGTTTTCGAAGGAAGACTACATGAAGGGCCTCGCCCTGTCGCAGCTGGCCCCGGGCCCGCTGGCCGCCCAGCTCGCCATCTGCCTGGGGTACGTCCACTCGAAGGTCTGGGGCGCCACGCTCGTCGCGCTCGCCTTCATCCTCCCCTCCTACCTGATGACCGTGGGCCTCAGCATGCTCTACGTCCGGTACGGCGGGCTCGCGTGGATGCAGGCGGCGTTCTACGGCGTCGGCGCCGGCGTCATCGGCATCATCGTGCGCGCCGCGTACAAGCTCACTCGGCTCACCCTCGGCTCCGATCGGCTCCTGTGGCTGGTCTTCGCCGTGATGGCGCTCGTCACGGCCTGGACGGAATCGGAGATCGCGACGCTGTTCATCCTCTGCGGCGTGGCGGTCCTCCTGATCGAAGCCCCGCCTGGATGGCTCCGCGGCCTTCTGGGCGCCCGGACGTCTCTCTGGGCGGCGATTCCCTTGCCAGCCTCCTTGATCTCGGGCATGGCAGCGCCGGCCTCCCTGGGGACCCTCGGGCAGATCCTCTGGTTTTTCATGAAGGCGGGGGCGTTCGTCTTCGGAAGCGGGCTGGCCATCGTGCCGTTCCTCTACGGCGGCGTTGTCCAGGAGTACCGCTGGCTGAACGACAAGCAGTTCCTGGACGCCGTGGCCGTCGCGATGATCACGCCGGGCCCCGTCGTGATCACGGTCGCCTTCATCGGCTATCTCGTCGGGGGACAGGTCGGCGCGCTGATGGCCGCCATCGGGGTCTTCCTCCCCGTGTACTTCTTCGTGGTGATCCCCTACCCGTGGTTCGATCGCTTCAGCGCGAACCCCCAGGTGAAGGCCTTCGTCAAGGGCGTCACGGCGGCCGCGGCCGGCGCCATCGCCGGGGCCTGCTTCGTCCTGGCGCGCCGGGCGATCTTTGATCTCCCGACCCTGCTCCTGGGGCTCGCCACGCTTGCGATCCTCACCCGCCTCAAGATCCCGGAACCTGTGGTGATCATCGCGGCAGGCGCCCTGGGGATCGTGATCTTTTGAGCCCGTTCCTCGCGCTTCTGCTGGCGGGGTTCCTCGCGCGCTTCGGCTACCAGATGGCCCGGAGCCCGGTCCTCCCCCGCTTCGCCCAGGACTTGGGGGCGGCCCCTGAGCTGATCGGCGTGATCGTGGCCGCCTCGACCCTCACCGGAGTGGTCATCAAGCTCCCGGCGGGCGCGCTCTCCGATCTCCTGGGGCGGAAACGCATGATGCTCTTGGGGTGCGCCTTCTTTGCCGGGCCGCCGTTCCTCTATCCCTTTGTTCACTCTCCCGGCGCCCTTCTGACGCTCCGCTTCGTTCACGGTTTCGCCACCGCGATCTTCTCCCCGGTGGCCTCAGCCTCCGTGGCCGACCTCTCCCAGCGTGGACGCGGAGAGAACCTCGGCTGGTTCGCTGCGGCGGGGGACATCGGCGCCACACTGGGTCCGCTCCTCGGGGGATTGCTCCTCTTCTACACGGCGAGCTACCCGACGACCTACCTCGCCGTCGGGATGCTGGGCCTGCTCCCCCTCGTGATAGTCCTCCGCCTCCCGGACGAGCAGCCTCCCTCCACGGGCTCCACCCTCGGCGAACGTTCGCGGCAATTCTGGAGGGGCATCGGAGAGGTCCTCAGGAGCCGCGCCGTGCTGATCGCCTCCACGCTGGAAGCGGCCCTCTACGTCGGCTACGGCGCGTTCCTCGGCTTCTTCCCCATCTACGGCAAGGGGATCGGCCTCGACGACGCCCAGATCGCCCTCGTGATGGGAGGCCAGCTCGCCACGACGATGCTCGCCAAGCCACTCACGGGACGGCTCTCCGACCGCCTCGGCCGGAAGCCCATGATCCTGGCCGGCCTCTTCCTCTGCGCGGCGACGCTCCCGCTGATCCCCAGGCTGTCCTCGCTCGCGTCGCTGCTGTTCGTTTCGGCGCTGTTCGGGCTGGGCGTGGCCATCGTGACCCCATCCACCACCGCCCTCGTGGCGGACCTCGTCACGGCCGGCCGGATGGGATCAGCGATGGGCGTGTTCGGGACCATCTGGGACAGCGGCGAGGCAGCCGGGCCGATTCTGGCGGGGGTCCTGATCGCGTCGCTCTCGTACCCGCCCGCCTTCGGCCTGATCGCCGCCCTCATGGCGGCGATGGCCGTCCTCTTCCTCGTGGCGGTGAAAGACCCGACGCGGAGTGAGTTCAGCGGCTCCGGAGTCGCTCCATCATCCAATCCACGAAGCCCGGGGCAAGGGCGCTGAGCACGGCCAGGATCCGGGCAGGCGGGTACGGGTAGACCTCCGGGCGAGGACGCTGGACGCAACGCACGATGGCCCCGGCCACCTGCTCGGCGGACTGGACGGGGCCGTAGCGCCGTGGCTCGGCCTTCTTCACCTCCGCGTCGTGGAACTCCGTCACCGTGGAGATCGGATAGACCAGGCTCACGCGGATGCCGGTCCCGCGAAGCTCCTGACGCAGCGCTTCGGTCAGGCCCACCAGGGCGAACTTGGTGGCGTTGTACGCGGACCGCAGCGGAAGTCCCCGGCGGCCCGCCACCGAGCTGACGTTGATGATGTGGCCGGAGCCCTGCTGACGCATCGCCGGGAGCACGGCCTGCGTCGCCGTCAGTACTCCGATCAGGTTCACCTCCAGGAGATCGCGGAGCTCCTGCGCGGTCACGGCCTCGAAGGGCGCCGCCATCCCCCGCCCCGCGTTGTTCACGAGCACGTCCACGCGCTTCCAGTCCGCCAGGAGCCGCTGCACGGCCGACAGGACGGCGGCGGGATCGGTGACGTCCCCCGTGAGGACCATCACCTTCCCTCCGCCGCGGCGGATGCCGTCCGCGACTTCCTCCAGCCGGTTCTCACGCCGGGCAAACAGGGCGACGCGCGCCCACTGCCTGGCGAGTTCCCGAGCGGTCGCCTCCCCGATCCCGCTCGAGGCTCCGGTCACCAGGGCCACCTTCCCGGCGAGATCGGGCATCAGCGCCTTCCGACCGCGTCCGAAATCGCATGACGATGACGCGCCACCCACGCGTAGAGGCGCGGGGCGAACAGCCGTGCGCCGGGAAGCCCGAAGAGGCGGGCCAACCAGCCCCACCCCCGGAGTCGCCGGAGAATCTCCCGAATGGCGGCATCGCCGGCGAGCACGCCGCCGTCAGGCAGGACAAGCTGCAGCGCCTCGAGACACGTCTGCTCGGCCATCCACGGAAACCGTGCTCGGCGCTCCGGCGACCGGCAGGGCAGATATTCGAACTCAGCGGGCCGGGCCCGGCGCTGGACCCAGCGGATCCCGCCCAGGCAGATCGGGCACTCCCCGTCGTAGATCACGACCGCGGCGGGCATTTCACGCGGGACGTGCCAGCAGGAGGTAGTTGGCCCAGGTCACCCTGCGGGCGTCGGTGACGGTGAAGTTGCTCTTTTCCAGAATGGCGCGGGAGTCGCCGGGGGTGAGGCGATGCTCAAGGGGCGGCCCGACCCCGGTCTCCACCTTCTCCCACTCGATGGCCGCCAGCCTCCCGGTCGGCACCAGCACCCGCCGGACCTCGGCGAGAAACTTGGCCGGGTCCTCCAGCTCGTGAAGGAGATGACAGGCGAAGGCCAGGTCCACGCTGGCCGAGGGAACGGGGATCGAGTTCTCCTCCGACTGGATCACCTCGACATTCGAGACACCTTCACGCGCGACGCGCTGCCGGCAGGCTTCGACCATCTCGACGCTGAGGTCAACGGCGAAGACGCGGCCGGATTCCCCCACGGTCCGGGCCAGGGGAACCGCGAAGATCCCCGTCCCGCAGCCGGCGTCCAGGACGCGCTCGCCTGTCCTGACCTCGAGGAGGGCAATGACCTTGTCGATCGGCAGGAGCTCGAGCCGCTCGGGGCTCTCCAGCCTGGTCAGGTTGGCCGGATCAAACTTGTGCGCCACGTCGGTAGATCTTACTGGGCCATGACTCAGAAGACAAGCGGCCCCGGACTCTGGCGAAAGCGGCGCCACGCGTGGCTCGCCAACTGGCGCAACGCGCCCCTTCGCTGAGACCGAACGACAGACTTGAGATGCACGTCCGGGAGGACTCGGTCAAAGCCGCCCGCCCTGTCGGCGAGGTTGCGATACCACGCCAGACCCCCGAACAGACGCACGGCCCAGTACATGGCGTGCTTCACCGGAGGCGCCACGCCAAGAACGCCCATCGCCTCCAGGAAGATCGCATCGGCCTCCCGGCGCGGACAGGTCTGCGCCCAGTAAAGCCAGTCGTGAATGACGCTGGCATTCCCGTAGCGCCCCCACTTCGGGAGAATGACCCAGAAGGGTCGGGGAATGGTGGCGAAGTCGGTTTGAAACCCGATCGCGACGTCGATGTGATCGCCGCCGCCTTCGGCGCCGACGTCGTACCCAAAATCGCGCACGATCACCCACGTCTTGCCGTCGGCAAGGGGGGATACCACGAGGACGTCAGTGAACCGACTCATGCTCTATGGGCACCGGCCCGCTGGTCGCGCTCAACCATCACCGAGCCTTCCCAATCCGGGCAGAAATCGCCCTACGTTAGCGCATACTCGCGATAGGCCTTTCCATACGTGCGCCGCAGGCATACCTCTTTTCATGGAGGTCGGCCCAGCCGAAGCGGCTCAAACCCTTCTCTCCTTGCCACTTTTTCGAGGTCAAGATCCCAGGAGGCAAAGACTACCGGCTCGGCGAGCCGGCGATGGACGGTGACCGCCGAAGCCAAGTGGATCGCATCGTAGGCTCTCAGCCGATGAGCCTCGACGAGACGGGCGCCCTCCCGAATGAGAGGATCCGTAACTTCCACGATCAGGCAGTGAGACCAATCGGCGTCAAGATCTCGGATGATTCTCCGGTAATCTCCAGCTGACAGTCCTCCCTCGTGGCGCCGTCTGGCGAAGGCCGCTCGGGCCTCGATGTACGCGATTGCTGAGGTGGCGATCAGTCCCGCCTGTTCGATCGCGCTCCTGATCATCGGCGACCCCTCTTCGTCTACATAGAGCTTGACGAGGGCGCTGGTGTCCAGATAGAGCCTCATCGCCGGTCCTCGATGACCGCCCGGGCTACCGAGGGGCCTTTGATCCGGGGCGGACGGCGGGCGCCGTGCGGCTTCCCTCCTTCCCACCGAACGATCCCCTCACGAAGCATGGCTTCTATGCGTCGGTCCGCACGGGTCACGGACGGGGGAGTGATAATGGCAACCGGCTTTCCCCGCTCGGTCACCACGAGGCGTTCTCCAGCCCTCACCCGTTTGAGGTACTGGCTGAGCCGGTTCTTCAGTTCCCTGATTCCCACCGCCGCCATTCGTCCCTCCCATCGCGACCTGGTCGATGTGGCCACATTGTTATATCTTGTGGACACAATGTCAAGGCGATGGGCCCGGCCCGTCACCGGAAGGCGCACGGGGGGACGACGGTTTTCCAGGGCGCCTGCGTGAGGTGCTGGCCATGGGGGAAGAGGCGGAACTGGTGGGCGGGGAGCCCCGGGGCGAGCCGCCGGCCGTGGAGAGCCAGGAAGTACCCCGCGCGAACGGTGTCCACGCCGACACGCCGGAGATCCTCCGCCCCTCGGATGATGCTTCGCCGTCGCTGCTGGACCAGCGTCAGGGCCGCTTTCGGCCCGACCCCCGGCACCCGAAGCAGGAGCTCGTACGGCGCGGCGCGGACCTCGAGCGGAAACTGCCCGGCCTGGCGGAGGGCCCAGGCGGTCTTCGGATCAACGTCCAGGGGCAGGTTGCCGTCCGCGTCGAACGGCAGCTCGTCGAAGCGAAAGCCGTACTGGCGAAGCAGGTGCTCGGCCTGGTAGAGCCTGAACTCGCGCATCGCGGGCGTCGCCGTTCCGCCTTCCATCGGCGTTCCCACCACCGGCTGGAACGCGCTGAAATGGGCGTGGTGGAGAAGCTCCTCGCGTTCGAGCCGGGCCACGAGGCTAAGGATCTCCCGGTCCGTCTCCCCCGATGGGCCGACGACGAACTGGGTGGTCGTCCCCGCTGCCCTCAGGCCTCCCGGTGAGCCGTTCCAGCGGGCGTCGCGGAGGAGCCGGCCGGCCAGCTCGAGCTTCGGGAGCAGGTCTCCGCTGAAATCTTTTTCCTTGGCCAGGCCCCGGACAAAGCCGTCCCCCGGCGCCTCGAGGTTGATCGAGACCCGGTTGGCCAGTCGGGCCGCCTGTTCAACCTGAGCCGAATCAGCCCCGGGGAGGAGCTTGATATGGACGTAGCCCCGATAGCCCTCCTTGCAACGCAGGACTTCGACCGCCGCGAGCATCCGATCCATGGCGCGCACCGGCTTGCCGGGAACTCCGGAGGTGAGGAAGAGCCCCTGGGCCAGCCCCGCCCGGTGAGCCTCCATGAAGGTGGTCGCCACCTCCTCAGGGGCGAGCGCGGTGCGCTTCACCTTGCCGCCGCAAAAGGTCGGACAGTAGCCGCAGGAGAGGGAGCACGCGTTCGTCTGCATGACGCGCATGATCCGGGTTGAGCCGCCGCCCGGCAGGCGCACCCTGGTGATGCCGATGGGGTCCCCGGGGCCGGCGGGCCCCTTTGGAAGCCCGCGTTCCCGGTCGGCCGTCGCGGCCTCGGCAAGGATGGTAAGTCGCTGGTGTCGGTCCATGGAGAGACCCTCCTGGGTGGGATACTATACACAAGATGAGTAGGTCAGATCAAAAATTTTTTAGCCCCAAACCCCTGGGATCTTGGACGAACAGGAGGGGCAGACGCCCCGCCTCGGAGTCAGGAGGTCCTTCAAAATGGTGTAGCCGACCCGCTCGATCAGAAGGGCCTTGCAGGAGGGACAGTAGGTGTTTTCGAACCGCCCGACTCTGCCCGGAAGATTTCCCGCGTAGACGTAGCGGAGCCCCTCGGCGACGCCGATCTCAGCAGCCCGAATCAGCGTCTCCGCCGTGGTGTTCGGCGGATCGGTCATCTTGTAATCCTTGTGGAACGCCGTCACGTGCCAGGGAATGTCTGCGGAGAGTGAGATCAAGAACTGAGCAATGTCTCGTAGTTCGGCATCTGAGTCGTTGAACCCCGGAATCACCAGCGTGACGACCTCCAGCCAGAACCCCCGCTTGTACACCATCCGAGTTCCGTCAAGGATGGTCTTCAAAACGCCTCCCAACCGGCGGTAGTCCTTGTCGTCGAAAGATTTCAGATCCACTTTGTAAAGGTCCACGTACGGCCGGATGTAGTCCAGCACCTCCGCGGTGGCGTTGCCGTTTGAAACATACGAGCAGGTGAGCCCCCGCGCCTTCCCTTCCTTAAAGACCTCGACGGCCCACTCGCTCGTGATCAGCGGCTCGTTGTACGTGGACGTCAGCACACGCGCGCGCTGCCGGAACGCCAGATTCACAATCTGGCTCGGCGTGACCTCCTCGGGCGGCACGCCTGTGTCGCGATCTCTTAGCGCCTGAGATGTCAAAAAGTTCTGACAATTGGGGCAGTGAAGGTCGCAACCGAGCATCCCGAACGACAGCGCGCGGGCCCCAGGGTACGCGTGGAAGAACGGTTTCTTCTCGATGGGATCCAGTTGAAGCCCGGCCACGTAGCCGGCGGGGACCAGGAGGCGGCCGCCCTCGTTCCAGCGGACCTTGCAGATTCCCTTCTGGCCGGGGAGGATCAGGCACCGGTGGCCACAGGCGTAGCAGCGGACCCGCCCCTCGGGAAGCCGCTCGTAGAGCTCGCCTTCCCGGGCGAGCCGGGAGAGGACCTGCTCCAGCGTGACCGTCACTGCCATGGTCCCCCTTAGTGTACCGCCAAATCCTAGACGCCTGTCGGACTAACCTCGGTTCGAGCGCCGGCTCCGCCGGCGCAACCCTCTTCGTGGGGGAGGCCTCGGAGGGGGCCGTCCAGGCCCCCTCCGATGTCCTAGACGCCGAGAACGGCCTTCGTCGCGTCCCGGGTGACGGCGATCAGCCGGTCCACCTGGGCCTCGGTCACCACCAGGGGCGGCGCAAAGCAGACCGACTCCCCGCGAATCCGGGTCACCACCCCCCGCTTGATC
>JACQWA010000087.1 GCA_016209425.1 Candidatus Rokuibacteriota bacterium | reverse complement strand
GTGGTTCAAGGGCAAGTCGCTCGACACCTTCTGCCCGACGGGTCCGGTGCTGGTGACGGCCGACGAGATTCCCGACCCGCAGGCGCTGGCGATCCCGCTGCGCGTGAACGGCGAGACCCGGCAGTCGAGCCACACCTCGAAGATGATCTTCCCGGTGGCCCGGTGCATCGAACTGCTGTCGATTGGCATGACGCTTCTGCCTGGCGACGTGATCTCGACGGGGACGCCCGGGGGGGTCGGGGCCGCGACGGGCCGCTTCCTCCGGGTCGGAGACCGTGTCGAGGCCGAGGTCGAGCGCATCGGTGTGCTGGCCAACCGCGTCGTGGGGCCCTGAGGCTCACGCGCATCGTGCGCCGTTCGGCCCTCCGCAAAGATACGCTGTGGCTTGCCGGGATCTGCGCGGCCCGCCTGGGAGCGTCGAGCCCCTATCTGGCCTACGCGGCCGTGCTCCCCCTCCTCCAGGTGGAATGGGCGATGTCCGCCACCGCGGCCGGCTCCATTTCCTCCGCCTTCCAGCTCGGCTATGCGGCCTCGCTGGTGGTCCTCTCGGCGCTGGCGGATCGAGTCGGCGCGCGCCGGATCTTCCTCTGGTCCACCGCGGCGACGGCCGCAACCACTGCCCTCATCCCCCTTCTCGCCAGGAGTTATTCCTCCGGCCTGGTGCTTTTCACCCTCGTGGCCCTGGTCAACGGCGGGACCTACACTCCCGGCCTCATGCTGCTGGCGGAACGGTTTCCTCCCGAGCGCCGGGGAAATGCGATCGGATGGTTCCTGGCGGCGGCCTCGCTCGGCTACGCAGTCTCGCTGGCCGTGACCGGTCTCCTGGTGAGGGTGGCTGGCTGGCGGGGGGCGTTCTGGGTGCTGACCCTCGGCCCGGTGATGGCCACGCTGGTCTCGGCCTGGGCGCTCAGGGGCACACGGGAAGGCGCCGTCGGCTCGGGAATCGGTGGGCTGTCCCTCGCCGAGGGCTTCTTCAAGAATCGCGCAGCGCTCCTCATGATGACCGGCTATACCTTCCACTCTTGGGAGGTGCTCGGGATGTGGGCCTGGACGCCTGCCTACCTGGCCGCCGCCCTGGCTCTCCAGGGACGAGAGTTGGTGAGGGCCACGGGCCTCGGCGCCACCCTCACCGCCGTCTTTCACGTGATGGGGCTTGTCGCGACGGGGGCCGGTGGGTGGCTCTCCGACCGGTGGGGGCGTACCGCGGTGATCCTGGCGATGCTGACGATCTCGGGCCTCTGTTCGTTCACCTTCGGCTGGCTGGTCAGCGCGCCGCTGGTCGTCATCCTGGCGGTGGGTGTCATCTATGCCTTCTCAGCGATCGGGGATTCACCCGTCTTCTCCACCGGTTTTACCGAGGTCGTGGATGGACGCATCCTCGGGTCGGCCCTGGCGGTTCGCTCGCTGGCGGGTTTCGGGGCCGGCGCTTTGGCCTCGCTGACCTTCGGCGGTATCCTGGATCTCACCAATCCAGCGGGGAGTGCCCCGCGCTATCCGGTCTGGGGATGGGCGTTCAGCGTGCTGGGGTTCGGCGCCGTGTTCGGGTTGGCGTCCACCGCGTGGCTCAGGGCATTGCCCGAGAGCCGGCGGATGGCAGCCGGCAAGCGGTAGTGGGGGCAGAGGGCAGGGTGAGGGGTGAGAGACTTCACCGCATGACGGAGCGCGTCCTCGAAGGAAAGGTGGCGCTCATCACCGGCGCGGGGCGGGGGATCGGGCGGGCCGTGGCCCTGGGTTACGCGCGGGAGGGCGCAAGCCTGGCGCTCTGCTCCCGGACGAAGAAAGAGCTGGCGGCAACGGAAAAGGCGGTGGCCGAGCTGGGGGCGGCCTCATTGATGCAGACCTGCGACGTGAGCCGGGAGAAGGACGTCGAGCGCTTCGTCGGCCGCGCCATCGAGACATTCGGGCGGATCGACGTACTCGTGAACAACGCCGGCGTGGCCCATCGTCCCGTGGCGTTGGTGGAGCTTGCCCCGGAGGAGTGGGACCGCGTGCTCGCCACGAACCTTCGGGGCGCCTGGCTCGTGGCGCGCGCGGTGATCCCGCACATGGTCCGGCAGCGGCGCGGGAGCGTCATCAACGTTTCCTCGTGGCTTGGCCGGGACGCCCTCGTCGGCTACGGCGCCTACGGCGTCTCCAAGTGGGGGCTCGAGGGGCTCACCCGCTACCTCGCGCTGGAGCTGAAGAGCGCCAGGGTCCGCGTGAACTCGGTGAGCCCCGGCTACGTGGCGACCCGGATGACGGACTACCGGGGCAGCAAGCCCGAGAACGTCGTGGACCTCTTGGTGTACCTCGCCTCGGACGCGTCGGCCGGGCTCACGGGCCAGCAGCTGGACGTCGAGACCTGGAAGCGCGACCTGCGCGTCCGCCGGAAATAAATGCCCCTCACCTCTTCTCCTCTCCCCACTGGGGAGAGGGAGGGTGAGGGGGACAAGGAGGACAGTCATGGCCACCGTACTCTTCGTCGTCAAAGCCTCCATCACGCCCGACCAGGAGGCGGCCTTCAACCGCTGGTACAACACCGAGCACTGCCCCGAGCTCCTCCAGTTCAAGGGCGCGGTGAGCGCCCGCCGCTACAAGGCCATCATGGGGGAGGACCGCTACCAGTACATGGCGGTGTACGAGTTCGAGAGCGAGGAGACGTTCCGGCGGTTCCTGGGGTCCGACCATCTGGCGAACCTCAAGAAGGAGTATGATGCCACGTTCGGCACGGTGTCGGAGCGCGTCCGCTCCGCCTACGTCCAGGTCTGGCCTTGAGGGCGCGCTTCTCGCCTCTTCTCCTCTCCCCTGGGGGAGAGGCGGGGGAAGGAGAAGGACGCGGGTAGGCGATGCATCCAAAGCGCGTGCGGGGGACCGGGCGGGCGCGAACGGTCCGGCGGACCATCGCCCGGGGCGGCGCGGGCGTGGCGGAGCCGCTCAACGACGCCGTGGGCGGCTGGCCCGGGGTGAGGATTACGCCGATGTTCGGGCGGTGGGGGTACTTCGTGGGCAACAGACTGTTTGCCTGCTTTCCGCTGCGCCCCAAGGAGCACGACCTGTGGATCCTGCTCACCCTCGAGGACCAGGCTCGCGCGCTGAAGACGCCCGGCATCACCCCGCACCGGCGTTTTGCCCGCCGCGGCTGGGTCGAGTGCCAGGTCGACTCCCGCGAGGCGCTGCCCCGGGCGCTCGCGTGGCTCCGTCGGAGCTACGAATTCATCAGGACCCAGCCGGAGCGGGACTGACCAAGCCCTCCGGTTTGACGCTCGCCTCGATCTCCTCCACCTTCACAAACGGGACCAGGAGCCAGCAGAGGGCGGTGAAGGCCGCGCTGATCAGGATGAGGTTGGTAAAGCCGACTCGGTCGTACAGCCAACCACCGACGATCTGGGAGACCTGAACTCCCCCGTTGAACACGGACATCAGCAACGCGAAGAACGTCCCCTCGGCCTGCTTCGGGCAGGCCTTGGCCGCCAGATCCAGGAAGGTGAGCTGGATGATCATCCCGACGCCTCCGAAGGCCAGGGCGATCGCCAGGGCGGACCCCGGGCCCGTGTAGCCCAGGTAGGCCAGCGTGGCACTCACTCCGGCCGCGATGGCGAAGTGGATCAGCCGGCGGAACGGAAAGGATTTGGAAAAGGCGAAGTACAGGGCCGCGCCCCCGATTCCGGAGGCGTACCCGAGGGATTCGAGGCTGCCGAGAAACATCTTGGAGAAGTGGAGCTTGTCGGTCGAGTAGTAGACCAGCGCGGGGCCGAAGGACGGGCTGAAGTTGTAGAGGAAGATGAACCCGGCGACAATCCAGAGATGGCGCGATCCGATGGCCCCCCGGATGGCCAGCCACGTCTCGCGAAACTGCCGCTCTCCCGCCTTCACCCGCGGCTCGCGGATCGCCCAGAGCGCCATCGCGAACGAGACCAAGGGAAAGACTCCGGAAAGGAAGAAGGTGACGGAGAGGGGTGCACGCTGAGCGAGCCAGCCGCCCCCCACTCCCACCAGCATGGAGGCGACCGAGATGGCAGCCCACTGGACCGCCTGGAACGGCCCGGTGAGCCCGAGCCGCTGTCCGTTCTCCACCATCATGGCATCGGTCAGCACATCGGTGAACGCCAAGCCGAGTCC
>JACQWA010000084.1 GCA_016209425.1 Candidatus Rokuibacteriota bacterium | reverse complement strand
GTACACCCGTCCAGGATCCCCATGGCCACCCCTTCTTTGAGCTCGTCGAGGTTCGCCGTGTCCAGGAAAATCTTCATCCTATGCCTCCTCAGGCGCGTTCGATGCTCACCGTCGCGCCCGATCGGACCTTCTTGAAAACCTTCGGGTCGCCGACGAGCCGGCCGAAGACGTTTACGGGGCTGGCAGGACGGATCTCCTGCCCCCGGCTGGCCGGCGTGGGACCGAAGAAGATACAGAACCCGTTTCCGGAAGGCCAGTACCCCAGATCTCCCATCTCAACCACATCCTTCGGGATCTCCTCCTTGAGATGGACGGGGATGGCGAAGTAGATCTCCTCTCCCCACGTTTCAGCCTTCGCCGTGAGCGGCAGGACATCCCAGATGGCCTGCGCGGTCTTCGATCCGTCCAGCTTCGCCTCGGTCGAGACCGACCCTGCTGTGATCCGGATCTTCCGCTCAGCCATGCCGGTGCCAGCGTAGCCGGAGCGGCCGGGCGTGTCAAGAAATCACCGCCCGACGCGGCGTCGGTAGGCCGCGAGGCGCTCCTCCACCGCGGCTCGTGACGGGATGGCGGAGAGTCCGGCGCCCTCCACGCGGAGCGCGGCCGCGCAGGCGGCGAATTGGGCAGCCTCCCAGGGGTTCCCCTCCCGCTGATACTGGATGAGGAACGCGGCCGCGAAGACATCCCCCGCGCCGGTCGCGTCCATCTCGTCGGCCGGATCCGCTTCGATGAAGTAGCGCTCTCCGCTCACGAAGAGGTGGGCGCCGCGGCTCCCGAGGGTGATGACCCCGAAGGGGATTCGCTGAAACCACCCCACGACCTCTTCCTCGAAGGGACCCACATCTTCCTGGCTCAGGAAGAGCGCCTGCACGTGCGGGAGCACCAGCGGCGCGTCCTCCCACCGCGCGGGGGTGACCTGGCCGCCGGCTTCGCGCGCGCGCAGCCATCCCTGCGCCGCAGCCCCCACGGCTCCTTCGGAGAATTCGGCGGCGAGGTACGGGTCCACCTCGTTGGCGACCGGGCAGAGGAGGGCGAGGTCGGCCTCCTTCCACGGGGGGGGCAGATCCCCCGTCTCGAGGTCGGCGGCGCGATTCACGATGGCCAGCGTGCGTCCGTGCGGGCTCATCTCGTGCCTGAACGCGGTGGTCCCCGGAGCAGGCACATGGATCACCCGCAGGTCGGGGGGAAAGAGGTCGCAGGGAAAATCGGGGCCGAAGCTGGTGAGCAGACCGGTGGAGCAGCCGAGGCGGCGGGCGGTGAGCGCCGCGTAGAGCGCCGCGCCGCCGGGTCGGACGTCGCGGCCGATGTGATCGAGCGTCACGTGCCCGACGGCGACGAACTCGGGGGACCGGCCTGGCTCGTCGGTCATTCGTCCTCCGGTTCGGCGAGAAAGGTCGCCAGCTCCGCGGGGTTGTTGATCCTGAGCTTTTCCTCCACGGCGCCTCGGACGTGGGCAAGGACGCCCTCGCGCCAGGGCCCGGAGTCGGCCAGGCCCTGCCGGATCCGCCCGCACAGCTCGCGATTGGCCTCGAGGACGCGCTGGCGCAGCAGCGCGGGGTCGCGCGGCGGAGCGGTCGGGGGAAGGTCCAGAAGCTCGCCGAGGGCGCGGAGCTCCGCCCGCAGGCGCTCCTCTTCGTCCGGAATCTCGCGTTCGAGGATCCTCAGGACATTCATCGCGATCCGCGTGTGGTACCGGAGGCGCAGGTCCGTGAGCGTCGGGAGGATCTCCTTCTCGAGCAGGTCGCGGACCGCCTGGAGCAGCTCGAGCGCGGTCGGTCGATCTTGCATGGGGGTCAGAGCCGCCTCAGGAGGCGCAGCAGCTCCCACTCCACCTCGGCGCAGTGGCGCCCGATGCTGGCCAGCTCGAGGCTCCGCTCGTCCCCCGAGAGGTGGCGCTGGGCCTGCCTCAGCGTCACGATCGCCCAGCGGAGGTTGGCGAACACCTCCCAGTAGAGCGCCCGCTCGGGGGCGAGCCGGCGGCCGCTGACGCCGGCGTAGGCATCGAGCAGCCGCTGCTTCGGCCCGAGTCCCCGCGCCCCGGGCCGATCGACGCACCGCCAGTAGCGCATGCAGACCCAGCCGAGGTCCTCGCCGGGGTCCCCCAGATGGCAGAGCTCCCAGTCCAGCACCGCCACGAGGCCGTGGGTCGGATCGACGACGAAGTTCCCGAGGCGATAGTCGCCGTGCACGGCCACCAGGCCCTCGCAGCCCGGAGTCTGCCGGCCGAGCCAGCGGAGCCCGAGCTCGAGGGCCGGATGGGGCTCCCCTATCGCGCCCAGCGCGCGGTCGAGCTCGGCCAGCTGCGATTCGGCCGGCGTCGGACCGGCCGGCGGGCGGGACAGGCACCCGAGAGCGCCGGTCGGGACGGCGTGAATCCGGGCGAGCTCCTCGCCGATCTGCTCCAGCAGTCGGGGGCGGACCCGCTCGAAGGCAGCATCCTGCATGAGACGGCGCGTCAGCGTTTCGCCCTCGAGGCGCTGGACGATCAGACCCGGCCCGAGGTCGGGCGCGTCTCCCATCCCAATCCGCCAGTAGGGCCGGGGGACGCGGACGCCGGCGCCGTGCATCACCGAGAGCACCTGAAACTCGGCGTCGCGGGAGAGGCGGCTCGGGAGGGGAACGCCACGCCGGTCCTCGAGGTAGATCAGCCGATGGAACCCGGCCAGCGGGCCGGACGCGACGTCCAGGTCCACCGCCCAGGCATGACGCATGGTACCGCCGGGCAACGGCGAGAGGGCAACGATCGAGACGGCCGACCCGGCGCCGCACCCGAGGAGGCCTTGAAGCCCGGCCCTGAGGTCGTCCAGGCGGGCGAACTCAGACGAGGGTCTGTCCCCCATCGACCACGATGACGGAGCCGGTCATGTAGCTCGACGCGTCGGACGCCCGAAACACCACCATCGCCGCCAGCGTCGGCCTGAAGCCTCCAGGGTCATGGCCAGCGTTTCATCTCGTGCTCGGCGATCTTGACCTTGTGGATCTCGTCGGCTCCGTCCCCGAGGCGCAAGATGCGCGCGTACCGCCACATCGCCGCGAGCGGCACGTCGTCCGTCACACCCAGGGCACCGTGAACCTGGATCGCGCGATCGAGGACTCGGCAGGCCGTCTGGGCGCAGAGCACCTTGGCCATCGAGATCTCGGGCCACGCTTCCTTCTTCCCGGCGGTATCCATCTTCCACGCCGCCTCCAGCACCACCAGGCGCGCGGCGTTGACCTCGATTCGGGACTTGGCGATGAAATCCTGGACCATCTGCTTCTCGCCGAGCGGCCCGCCGACGACCAGTCGCGCCTTCGCGCGGCGGGCCATCAGCTCGACGGCGCGATCGGACATGCCGACGGCCCGCATACAGTGATGGATGCGCCCCGGCCCCAGACGCGCCTGGGCGACCGCGAAGCCCTCCCCCTCCGCCCCGAGGAGGTTGCTCGCCGGCACCCGGACGCTGGTGAATGTCACCTCGCATTCGCCGGAGCTGCTGAGGGCGCCGTAGACCGGCACCGCGCGCACGACCGTGACGCCCGGGGAATCCCGCGGGACGAGGAACAGGCTGACGCGGCGATGCCGGAGCGCGCCCGCGTCGGTGACCGCGGCGACGATGAGCACGACGGCGTGCATCGCGCCGGTCGTGAACCATTTCCGGCCGGTGATCACGAAGGAGGGGCCGTCCCGAGTGGCGGAGGTCTGCAACTGGGTCGGATCCGAGCCGGCCGCCGACGGCTCCGTCATCGAAAACCCGCTCCGTATCCGGCCGTCGAGCATGGGCTCCAGCCACTCCTTCTTCTGCGCGTCGGTCCCGAACTGGGCCAGGATCTCCATGTTCCCGGTGTCGGGGGCCGAGCAGTTGAACACCTCCGACGCCCAGAGGACGCGCCCCATCACCTCGGCGAGCGGCGCGTACTCCAGGGT
The DNA here is from genome assembly GCA_016209425.1 of Candidatus Rokuibacteriota bacterium. Lineage (GTDB taxonomy): Bacteria > Methylomirabilota > Methylomirabilia > Rokubacteriales > CSP1-6 > JACQWA01. The sequence goes on along the minus strand of JACQWA010000084.1, from coordinate 5,321 downwards.
TGTCAGCCCCGCCCCGTACCGGGGGTCTGGGAGGAAGAGGTTCCACAGCCCGGCCTCTTTCGCCTTGGCCTTCAGCTCCTCCACGATCTTCGGCCGATGGTGGGGATCGCCCGAGGCCTCGATCTGGTCGTAGTACGTCCGCTCGCCCGGGTAGACGAGCCGCTCCATGAACTCCACGAGCCTCTGGCGGAGCGCGTTGACCTTCGCGGTCGGGGCGAAGTCCATGGGAGCGGGCCCCTCACATCATCGTCAAGCCGCCGGAAACGGAGAGGGTCTGGCCGGTGATGAAGCCGGCGTCGTCGGAGGCGAAAAAGATCACCGCCGGGGCCAGGTCCTCGGGCAGGCCGAGGCGGCCGAAAGGGATCACGCGCTTGAGGCTCTCGGCGAGCTTGGGGTTTTCCGCCGTCACGGTGGCGAAGAGCGGGGTGTCGGTGGGGCCCGGGCAGACGCAGTTGACGTTGATCCGGTGGCGCGCCATCTCCCGGGCGATCGTCTTCGTGAACGCGATGATCCCCCCCTTGGCCGCCGAATAGACGGCTTCGCCCGTCGAGCCCACGCGACCCGCGTCGGAGGCGATGCTGACGATCTTCCCGTAGCCGTTCTTGATCATCTCGTCCAGCACCGCGCGGGTGCAGATGATCGGGCCCTTGAGGTTGATCGCCAGCACTTTGTCCCAGGTCTCCTCCGCGGATTGGATGAATGGTTCGGCCTTGTCCCACCCGGCATTGTTGACCAGGATGTGGACGGTCCCCCAGCGCTTGATCACGTCGGCGACCATCGCATCGATCTGGGCCTTCTGCGTGACGTCGGCCCTGTAGGGGTGAGCCTGGCCGCCCTCCTTCTGGATTTCCTTCACGGTCTCCTGCGCGCCCGCCTCATTGAGATCCACCACCGCGACGCGGGCGCCCTCGCGCGCCATCCCGAGCGCGATCGCCCGCCCGATCCCGCTGCCCGAACCCGTTACGATGGCCACCCGATCCTTGAGTTTCATGGCTAGAGCTCCATTTCTTTGGCGATAATCTCTTTCATGATTTCGGACGTCCCGCCCCCGATCGTGTACAGCCGCGCGTCGCGCGCGAAGCGCTCCACCGGGTACTCGCGCATGTACCCGTAGCCGCCGTGGATCTGCACGCACTCGTAAGCCACGCGGTTGGCCATCTCCCCGGTGAAGAGCTTCACCATCGAGATCTCCTTCACCGCTTCCTCGCGGGCCTGAAACTTGAGCGAGGCGGCATAGGTGAGCCAGCGTCCGGCCTCGACCAGCGTGGCCATGTCGGCGAGCTTGTGGCGGATCACCTGCTTGCCCGTCAGCGGCCCTCCGAACGCGGTCCGCTGCCGCGCGTAGGCGATCGTGTCCTCCAGGGCCCGCTCGCACGCGGCCACAGCGTGGAGACCGCCCACCAACCGCTCGCGCTGGAAAATGCGCATGACTTCGTAAAAGCCCTTCCCCTCCTGCCCCAGGAGGTTCTCCGCAGGCACGCGCATGTCCTGGAATGCCAGCTCGGCGGTGTCCGAGGCCCGCATCCCCATCTTGTCGAGCTTTCGGCTGACGACGAACCCAGGGCTCTCCCGCTCCACCAGGAACATGGAGATCCCCCGGTGGCGCTTGTCGGCCTCTCCCGTCTCGAGCCGGGCCGCCACGAAGTACAGGTCGGCCGTGACCCCGTTGGTGATGAACATCTTGGAGCCGTTGAGGACGTAGTCGTTGCCCTCCCGCCGGGCGCGGGTGCGGATCGCCGCCACGTCGGAGCCCCCGCCCGGCTCGGTCACCGCGATGGCGCAGAGCTTTTCGCCCCGGCAGATGGCGGGCAGATACTTCTCCTTCAGCGTCTCGCTGCCCGTGTAGTAGAGGTGGGGCGAGCCCATGTCGGTGTGGACCCCGACCGCCATAGCCAGCGAGGCACAGCGGGAGCGTCCGAGCTCTTCGCAGAGCACCGCCGTGGTCAGGAAGTCGGCGCCAGCCCCCCCGTACTTCTCGTCGTACTCCACCCCGAGGAAGCCGAGCGCCCCCATCCGCGGCCAGAGGGACTTCGGGATCTGCCCGGCCGCCTCCCACTCCTCGATGTGGGGGGCCACCTCCTTGTCCGCGAAGCTCCGGACCGCGGCCCGGAACATCTCATGCTCTTCGCTAAATATCCTCACGCTTTTGCCTCGCCGGTTCGAGCGCCAGCGCAACCCCTCCCCGGTTTCTCTTGTTCCGCCGGGGGGAGAACTGAGGGGGGTGGGGACCCCCCCCTCTCGCCCTTGTTCGAGCGCGGGCTTGGCCCGCGCAACCCCTTCCTGGGGGAGGCATCGGAGGGGGGCCGTCGAGGCCCCCTCCGAACGCTTAGTCCCACTTCCGCTGGTCGTCGATCTTCTTCGCCCCCTCGGGGATCGTGCCCTTGGGAACCACCTCGACCTCCCCGCGCAGCTTCATGACGTCGCGCACGGCGGCCTCCAGGACGGACTTCGCGGGACCGGCCTCCATGCCCTCGGCCAGCTCCACCTTGAACGTCATGAGGTCCTGGTGCTCCTTGCGCGTGACGACCACCTGATGCCGAAGGACCCCCTGCACCCTGGCCGCCACCTCGTCGGCCTGCCGCGGGTGGATGAACATCCCGCGCACCTTGGTGACCTCGTCGGCGCGCCCCCGCCAGCCAAGCATCCGCGCCGACGTGCGCCCGCAGGGGCACTTGGAATCGTCGATGACGGTCAGGTCTCCGGTGCCGAACCTGAGCATCGGGTACGTGTGATGGTTCACGGTTGCAACCAGCTCCCCGATCTGGCCGTTCGGCAGTGGTTCGCCGCTCTGTGGGTCGCAGACCCGGACGATGGCTTCGTCCACCAGGTGCATGCCGCTCTTCTCGGGGCACTCGTACGCCACCATGCCGATGTCCGCCGTGCCGAACCCCTGGCGGGTCATGATTCCGTACTGCTCCTCGAAGGTGCGGCGGAGCGACTCCGGAAGCGCTTCGGCGCCCACCTGCGCGACCTGGAAGGGGAGCCCCCCGACACCCATCTCCTCCGCGCGCTTAAGGACCGTCATGAGAAAGCTCGGCGTCCCCACGAAGCCCGCGGCCCTCACCGCCTTCGCGATCTGGACCTGGTAGTCCGTGTTGCCGACGCCGGTGGGGATGACCGTGCAGCCGAGGAGATTGAGGGCCTCGTCGAGCATGTGGGCCGCGGGCGTCAGGTGGTACGCGAAGGTATTGAGGACGACGTCGCCCGGGCGGAAGCCGCCGGCGTACAGACCGGTCTCCATGTGCCAGCTGCCGACCTCGGGGCCCAGCGGCTCGAAGATGGGGCCGGGAGAGACGAAGATCCGGCGCACCTGCTTCATGGGGACGGTGCAGAAGCCGCCGAACGGCGGGTCGGCCCGCTGGAGATCGGGCATGGCGCTCTTCTTGATGACGGGGAGACGGGTGAGTCCCTCGAGGCTTGAGAGACCCTTCGGCCCGAGCCCGGCGGCCTCCATCCGCCGCCGGACGCCCGGCGCCCGTTCCCAGGCCATCGCCACCAGCGCGCGGAGCCAGCTCTCCTGATACCGCCGCCGCGCCGCCGGCGCCATCGTCTCCTTGGCTTTGTCGTAATACCCGGTTCGCCGATCCACGTTCTTCACGAGCTCCTCGCTCCTGCCCACGCGGTCCGAGCGCGGGCTTCGCCCGCGCGACCCCGGGGGGGAGGCATCGGAAGGGGGGTGAAACCCCCCTCCGAGTCTATTGCCCGACGATCTCACCCTTCATCGGGCCCAGGAGCCCGAGCAGCTCTTTCTGCTCCGCTTCCGGCACCTTCCGCCGGGCGAGCGCTTTGACCAGCGCTTCCACCGTGGCGTTCCACTCGGCGTCGCTGATCTTCATCCCCTTGTGCGTCGTCTTCATGTCCCGCCCCATATAGGAACACGGCCCGCCGGCCGCCTGGCAGATCTGATCGGAGAGGTTCGACTTCACCTTGTTCACATCGGCCGGCTTCAGGGCCTTGAACCGCGTGTTGATCCGATTGTCGGCGACGACGTTGGCCACGAAGTCGTCTACCACGAGCGCGATGGCGTCTCGACCCGCGACCGTACGCTCGGCACCCCCGGGGAGAAAGTCGCGTGCCGCGAGCCGCTCGTACAGCGTGGGCTGCTCTCCCATCATCGTCGCGCAGCCGGCCAGCGCTCCCGTCAACACAACGATCCCGAGGAAAACTGCTCCGCGCGCTTTCATAGCTCTCCCTCCTAGCTCAGCCAGCGCTTCCGCCGGCGGTAATGCTTGATGTCCCGGTAGCTCTTGCGCTTGCCCACCTCCGTGAGCCCCAGGTAGAACTCCTTCACATCGGCGTTGGCCCGGAGGCTGGTGGTCTCGCCGTCGAGCACGATCCGGCCGTTCTCCATGACGTAGCCGTACTGGGCGACGGCGAGCGCCATCGCCGCGTTCTGCTCCACCAGGAGCACCGTGAGCTTTTCCTCCTGGTTGAGCCGCTGGATGATCTGGAAGATCTCCTCCACCAGGAGGGGGGCCAGCCCCAGGGAGGGCTCGTCCAGGAGTATGAGCCGGGGGCGGGCCATGAGGGCCCGCCCGATGGCCAGCATCTGCTGCTCGCCGCCAGAAAGATACCCGGCCTTAAGAGTCCTTCGCTCCCCCAGCTTGGGAAAATACTCGTAGACGAGCTCCAGGTCGCGCTTGATCTCGGCGCCGTTGCGCCGGGTGTGAGCGCCGGCGCGCAGATTTTCTTCGGCGGTCAGGTCCTGGAACACCCGGCGGCCCTCCATGACCAGGGTGACCCCCAGCTTCACGATCTCCTCGGGCCCACGGTGGTCGATCCGCTCCCCGGCGAACTCGACGGAACCGGTGATGATCTCGCCCCTTTCGGGCTTTAGGAGCCCCGAGACGGCCTTGAGCGTTGTGCTCTTCCCCGCCCCGTTGGACCCCAGCAGCGTGACGATCCGCTGTTCCGGCACCTCCAGGGAGATCCCCCTGAGCACCAGGACGGCGCGGTCGTAGACCACCTCGATGCTATTGAGCTTCAGCATCTCTTACTTCTTCTTGTTGGCCTCATTGACGAGCTTGAACACTTCGTCGCGATAGCCGCGAATCCAGTCCGTCGCCGGGACCCACTCCTTGCCTTTGACGTGATAGATCCTCACCCAGCCACCCCCCTCGTGGTCCTGGGGCGTCACCGTCATGGGCGGCAGGAACCCGCCGAGGGTGAAGTTCTTGATTGATTCGTAGCCCTTCTTCACCTTCTCCCCCGTCAGCGGCTCGCCGAAATTCTGGAGCCCGAGCCGGACGCCTTCCGCCAGGATAGCCCCGATCAGGACCCCCCGGCTGTAGTACACGCCGCCCACGTACTTCGGGACTTCC
>JACQWA010000090.1 GCA_016209425.1 Candidatus Rokuibacteriota bacterium | reverse complement strand
CTCCCGCCCCGCCTCCGGCTCCCCGTTGACCATCTCCCGCCCCGCCTCCGGCTCCCCTCCCTTGGACACCTCAGTTCTCCAGGAGTTCGCCGGCCAGAAAGGCTTGGACCGCCGGAACGTTCGAGCTGTGGATCTCCCCCGGAGTCCCCATCGCCGCGAACTGCCCCTCATGGAGAATCGCCATCTGATCCGCCACCATCCCGGCGAACTCGATGTCGTGCGTGACCACGATGGCGGTGTCACACACCCCGCTCCTCAGCTCGGCGATGAGCTCGCCCACAACGCGCGCGTTGGTAGGGTCGAGGCCCGCCGTCGGCTCGTCGAAAAACACGACCTCCGGCTCCAGCACCAGGGCTCGCGCGATCCCGACCCGCTTCTTCATCCCGCCCGAAAGCTCGGCCGGCAGGAGGGAGTCGGTGCCGGGCAATCCCACCAGCGACAGGAACCGGTGGACCCGGTCCGTGATCTCCCCTTCACTCCAGGAGGTGTGCTCGCGGAGCGGATAGGCCACGTTCTCGAACACCGAGAGCGAGTCGAAGAGCGCCGCCCCCTGGAAGACGAACCCCGTCCGGCGCCGAAGCGCGAGCATGTGCTCCTCCCGGAGGCGCTCGATGTTGCGCCCGAACAGCCTGATCTCGCCCGTATCCGGCCGGGCCAGGCCGGCGATCAGCCGCAGGAGCACGGTCTTCCCGACGCCGCTGCCGCCCATCACGGCCAGAGTGGTCCCCTTGGACAGGACCAGGCTGATTCCGCGGAGGACCTCGTGATGATCGAAGGCCTTCCACACTCCTCTGAGTTCGACCACGGGCTGCTCCTTCATCATGTCTCGACGGCTCACCAGAACAGAAAGAGGAAGAGCTTGGTCAGGAAGAAATCGGCAAGGATGACCCCCATCGCCACCTGCACCACCGTGGCGGTCGTGGCGCGGCCCAACCCCTCCGTGCCGCCCTCGGTGCTGAGGCCGTTGTAGCACCCGATGAGCGTGATGATCGCGGCGAAGAAAAAGCTCTTGCCGACCCCGGTGAGGAAGTCGCGGACGGTCACCCAGTAGAAGATGTTGTTCCAGTATACGTATGCATCCACGTGGCGTTCCAAGACCGCAATCAGCATCCCCCCCAGGAGCCCGATGAAGTCGGCGAGGATGGTCAACAGCGGGAAGATCAGGAGGGCCGCCAGCAGCCGGGGAACAATCAGCTTCTTGACGTAGTTGACGCCGATGGCCCGGAGAGCGTCGATTTGCTCGGTCACCTTCATCGAGCCCAGCTCGGCGGTGATCCCCGACGCGACCTTGCCGCCGACCAGGATCGCGGTGAGCACCGGGCCCAGCTCTCGGAGCATGGAGAGCGCGACCACCGGCCCCACATAGTTCTCGGCGCCGAAGCGGGCCATGTTCACCGCGCTCTGCAGGGCGAGCACCATCCCCGTGAAGATCGCCGCGGTCAGGGCAACGACCACGGAGCGGACCCCCATGGCGTCGACCTCCTGCATCACCAGTCGCCAGTAGGAGGGGGGGAGGGCCAGGTTCCGCATCACCTGCCCGGTGAGCAGTCCGAGCCCGCCGGACCAGATCGCCGCTTGCCGCCCGTGGACCCTCAGATACGTTGCCGTCGTCACGGAATCCTCCGCCTCATGGTCCGACAAAGCTCCGGACGAACGCCCGAAAATCCTCCACGCCGCCAACGAACTCTGCCGGCGGCGCCACATACGCAAGGTCGTAGACGCAGCGCTGCCCCTTCACGACGTAGGCCTCCACCCGGACCGGGGCATCGTCCAGACGCCCCTGCAGGAGCACCCGGAACGCGCGATGCCCCGCGACGGTGAGCTCCGCCTGCTCCAAGACTTCCTTGCCCTGGATCCCGAAGGTCAGGTGGCGCGCCAGGACGGTGAGCGGCCGAGTCTGTGCCTTGCCTTCGCACGTCGCGTTGAGCAAGATTCCCGCCTGTGAGGCGGGCCGACGCAGCTCCAGGTCGGCGCGGCCATCGGCCGCCACCTCCCATCCCTGCGCCACGGGAAGCGTCACACGATAGCCCCTGGGGGAGTAGAACACGCCCCCCTCGATGCGACTGCCGCCGCAGGCCGAGCCTCCCAGGAGGAGCAGGAGTCCCCACAGAATCAGCGGCTCGTGCCGGCCAAGGGTCGTATGCAGCCTCAGCTCCCTTGAGCCCCCGACGTCTTCTGCGCATGGCGCCGCGACAGCTCCTCAAAGATCCGGCGAAGGGGGATCCCCCGACTGCCCAGCAGCACCATCGTATGAAACCAGAGGTCCGCAACCTCTTCCACGAGGCGGGTATCCCCCTCGCCTCCCAGGGCCGCGGTCACCACTTCCGATGCTTCCTCCCCGATCTTCCGACAGATCTGCGCTTCCCCCTTTTGGAGGAGACGGGCCACGTAGGACGCGGGCGTCGGTTCGGCTTTCCGGGACTGGATCACGCGTTCCACGACGTCCAGGATCCGGGAACCCGGGAAACTCGGGGCCCTCGTGGGACGTTTCCCCACCGGCGGCGCCCCGACGGCTAACTCATTAAAAAAGCACGTCCGGCTTCCGGTATGGCAGGCGACGCCCTCTTGGTGAACGAGGAGCAGCAACGCGTCGCGGTCGCAGTCGGCGTAGATCGCCTCCACGTGCTGGCGGTGGCCTGAAGTGTCGCCCTTTCGCCAGAGCGCCTGCCGGGAGCGAGACCAGTAGTGTGCCAGGCCGGTTTCGAGAGTGCTCGTGAGCGCTTGGCGGTCCATCCAGGCCATCATCAGGAGTTCGCCGGTCTCAGCCTCCTGAACCAGGGCCGGGATGAGACCTTGCGGATCCCACTTCAGCTCGTCAGCGACGCTCACTCTTCAAGCCTCACCGGCACACCCCGCTCCCGAAGGTACACTTTGGCGTCCCTCACCGTGAACGTGCCGAAATGAAATATCGATGCGGCTAAGGCGGCGTCGGCCTTCCCCTCGACGAGCCCTTCCCGGAGATGCTCGAGGCTCCCCACCCCCCCCGAGGCAATCACGGGAACCGACACGGCCTCGGCCACCGTTCGGGTCAGGGAAAGGTCGTAGCCGTCTTGGGTCCCGTCCCTATCCATGCTGGTCAGCAGGATCTCCCCCGCTCCGAGGCGTTCAGCCTCCTGGGCCCAGGCCAGGGCGTCTCGGTTCGCCGGACGCCGCCCCCCGTGGCTATACACGTTCCACCGGCCGTCATCCCCCCGCGCTGCTTCCTCCCTCCTGGCGTCGATCGCCACCACGATGCACTGGCTTCCGAAGCGCTCAGCCGCCTCGCGGATCACCGCCGGCCGCTCCAAGGCCGCCGTGTTCAGCGAGACCTTGTCCGCTCCCGCGCGGAGAAGCATCCGGATATCGTCAACCCCGCGGATCCCCCCCCCGACCGTCAGCGGCATGTAGATCGCTTCGGCGGTGCGCCGGGCCACGTCCAGCATAATGGCACGCCCCTCGTGGGAGGCCGTGATGTCCAGGAATACCAGTTCGTCCGCCCCCTGAGCGTCGTACGCCTGGGCCGCCACCACCGGATCGCCGGCGTCGCGGAGATTGAGAAACCGAACCCCCTTGACCACTCGCCCGTCCCTGACGTCCAGGCAAGGGATGATGCGCTTCGCTAGCATGCCGCCAGCTCCGCAAGCGCCTGGGGCAAGTCGACAGCTCCCGTATAGAGCGCCCGGCCCACGACGGCCCCGATGACCCCCGGAATCCCCGCCAGCCGCTTGAGATCCTCCAGGCTTCCCACCCCGCCGGAGGCGAGCACCGGCAGCCCCGCGACCCGCGCCACGGCCTCGGTGCTGGCGAGATTAGGGCCCGCCTGGGTGCCGTCGCGCGCAATGTCCGTGTACAGGATCTCCGCGGCACCGGCCTCGCGAGCCTGCCGCGCCAATTCCGTTGCCGCAAGTTCGAGCCGACGCGTCCAGCCATCCACGGCGATCTTTCCGTCCGCGGCGTCCACGGCCACGATGATCCGCCCGGGAAAGCGGCGGCAGGCCTCCGCAAGGAACACGGGGTCGAGGGCCGCGCGGGTCCCGAGCAGCGCCCACCGAGCCCCGGACGCCAACAGCCTCTCGATGGACTCCAGACTCCTCAGTCCGCCCCCCGCCTCCACGGGGACCCGACTCTGCTGGGCGATCGCTCCGATGAGACCGGTTTGCTTGGGCGATCCCGCGAAGGCGCCGTCAAGGTCCACGACGTGCAGCCTGGGGGCGCCCCTTTCGACCCACCTACGCGCAACGCCGACCGGGTCCTCGGCGAACACGGTCTCCGACTCCTGACGCCCCTGGACCAGCCGAACACATCGCCCGCCGCGCAGGTCCACTGCGGGGATGACCATCATCCCTGTTGATCCTTCACAAAGGCGGCGAAATTTTCGATCAGTCGCAATCCCCACCGCTGGCTCTTCTCTGGATGGAACTGGGTCGCGAAGAGATTGCCCTTTCCGATGGCTGCTGGGAAGGTCACCCCGTACGTGCACGTCGCGACCTTGAGGGTCCCGTCCAGCGGCTCCGGGTAATAGGAGTGGACGAAGTAGAAGTAGGCGCCGCTCGGGACGCCGTCGAAGATCGCGAGGTCGCCCCCGTGATGGACCTCGTTCCACCCCATGTGGGGCACCTTGAGGCCCTTCGGGAAGCGGCGAACCACCCCCGGGATGAGGTCAAGCCCCTTTCCCTGGCCAAATTCCTCGCTCTCGGAAAACAGGAGCTGGTAGCCGAGGCAGATGCCGAGGAAGGGCCGGCCCGCTTCCAGCGCTCTGCGCAGGGGTGACAGCAGCCCCAGGCCCTCGAGGCTCAACATGGCATCGTGGAATGCGCCGTCGCCGGGCAGCACCACCGCCTCTGCCCCCTCGAGCATCTGCGGGCTCTGGGTCACCACCGCATCCATGCCGACGCGCGCAAACGCCTTCTCGACGCTCCCCAGGTTGCCTCTGCCGTAATCGACGATCGCAATCATCGGGCCTACAAGTTTCCCTTGGTGGAGAGCACGCCTTCAATCCGGGGGTTGAGACGGGTGGCCTCAGCCAGGGCGCGCCCCACGGCCTTGAAGACGGCCTCGGCGATGTGATGGAGGTTTTCCCCGTAATGGAGGTTCACGTGCACGGTGACCTCAGCGTTGAAGGCGAATGCCCGGAAGAAATCCTTGAGGAGGTCCAAGTCGAAGTTCGCCACCCGCGTCCGCATGAGCGGGACGTTGAACACCAGGAAGGGCCGCCCCGAGATGTCCAGGGAGGCCGAGATCAGGGCCTCATCCATGGGGACGGAGGCGGTCCCGTAGCGGACGATCCCCTTTTTGTCTCCGAGCGCCTCCTTGAACGCCTTGCCCAAGCAGATCCCGACATCCTCCACCGTGTGATGCAGATCCACCTCCGTGTCGCCCCGGGCATCCACGGTGAGGTCCATCAGGCTGTGCTTGGCCCACGCCTCCAGCATGTGGTTGAAGAACGGGATCGTGGTTTCCACCTTGAAGGCTCCACTCCCGTCCAAGTTCAGCTGGAGCAGCACCTCGGTCTCCCGGGTCTTCCGCTCGATGCGAGCCTGGCGCGGAACATCCGGTTGCCCCGGTCGTGTGATTCGGCTCATGATGGGTGTCCTCGCTCGGGGAGACGGGCCTGCGCCGCAGCGCCGTGAGCCTGGAGCCCCTCGACCCGAGCGAGCTCCGCGACATGCGGCCAGGCCTCTCTGAGCCCCTTCGCAGAGTAGGAAATAACGCTGGAGCGCTTCACAAAGTCTTCCACGCCGAGTGGCGAGGAGAATCGAGCCGTGCCCCCCGTGGGCAGCACGTGACTCGGCCCCGCGACGTAGTCGCCGATCACCTCGGGGGTATGGCGACCGAGGAAAATCGCCCCCGCGTGACGGACCCGGGGGAGCAGCGAGAACGGGTCGCCAACCTGGAGCTCGAGGTGCTCGGGAGCCAGCGCGTTCGCGATGACGAGGGCCTCCACGAGATCCCGGGTCAGGACCAGTGCCCCGTTGTTCTCGAGGGACTTCCGCGCAATGGCGCCGCGCGTGAGCCCTGCCAACTGTCCCTCCAGCGCCTGGGCCACGTTCTCGAGAAGCCCGGCAGCCGGCGTCAGGAGCACGGCGCGCGCCATCGGGTCGTGCTCAGCCTGGGCGAGGAGATCGGCGGCGACCCATTCCGGATCTGCGCCCTCGTCGGCCACCACCACGACTTCGCTCGGACCGGCGACCATGTCGATGCCAACCTGGCTGAACACCTTGCTCTTGGCCAAGGCCACGTAGATGTTCCCGGGGCCCACGATCTTGTCCACCCGGCGGATCGTTTCCGTCCCATAGGCCAGCGCGGCAACAGCCTGGGCTCCGCCGACGCGGTAGGCCTCCGTGACCCCCGCGACCCGTGCCGCCGCGAGCACGGCGGCGTTCAGCGACTTGTCCGACGCCGGGGGAGAGACAAGGACGACCTCGGATACCCCCGCCACGCGCGCCGGCATCGCCGTCATCAGAACCGTCGAGGGATAGGCCGCGCGGCCGCCGGGCACGTAGATGCCGACGCGATCCAGCGGACGAACCTGCTGCCCGAGCAGCGAGCCGTTGTCATCCTCGACCCACCAAGAGCGGGGAAGCCCGTGACGGTGAAAGTGCTCGATCCGACTCGCCGCATACCGAAGGGCCTGCACGGTGTTTTCCCCGACCCCTCGCTCGGCGGACTCGTACTCGCCGGCGGCGACGCGGAGCTCGTGCGGCGCCACGCACACCCCGTCGAAGCGCTCGGTAAACTCCAGGAGGGCGGCATCCCCGCGCGCCCTCACGGCGGAGATGATCGCCTCGACCTGGCGATGGATCTCGGGATCCACGCCCGCCGCCGGCCGGTCCAGGGCCCGAATCACCCCGGCGACCCCTAGAGCGCGAGTCTCCAGCCGCAGGCACATCACGGCCGGGTCACCTGTTTCTTCATCTGATCGATGAGGCGGCTGACCGGGGAGTACTCGGTCTTAAGGGAGGCGCGATTCACGATCAGACGCGCCGTCGAACGCGTGATCTCGGCAACCTCCACAAGGCCGTTGGCCCGGAGGGTTTCTCCGGACTGGACAAGATCGACAATCCGGTCCGCCAGACCGACCAGCGGCGCCAGCTCGATGGAACCATCCAGCCGGACCATCTCCACCTGGATCCCCCGCTCGGAGAAGTAGCGCTCGGTGAGGTTGGGGTACTTGGTGGCCACGCGCACCCACGACCATTTGGACGGATCGTCCCGCTCCCAGAGCGCCATGGGCTCCGCCACGACCAGCCGGCAGAAGCCGAAAGCGAGGTCGAGCGGCTCGTAGACGTCAGGCTCCTGCTCCAGGAGAATGTCCTTGCCCACGATCCCCAGGTCCGCGGCCCCGTACGCCACGTAGGTCGGGACGTCGGCGGGTTTCAGGATCAGGAACCGGAGGCCGCGGCGCTCGTCCGAGAAGATCAGCTTCCGCGAGTCCGCCTCCACCCCGTCCAGCCCCATGCTCCGCAGCATCTTCAGCGCGGGCGCGAGCAGCCGGCCCTTCGGCAACGCGAGCGTGAGTGGCTTGTTCACGGAATTCGCCAGATCTGGGCGCCCAGCCCCTGGAGCTTGGCCTCCAGCGCCTCGTATCCGCGGTCCAGGTGATAGACGCGGGAGACCTCGGTCCTTCCCCGTGCTGCCAGGCCGGCGAGAACCAGTGAAGCGGACGCGCGCAGGTCCGTCGCCATCACGGGGGCCCCCTGGTAGTGCATGACACCACGCACGAGGGCCGTCGCCCCGTCGGTCTCGATCCGGGCCCCCATCCGGTTCAGCTCCGCCGCGTGCATGAACCGGTTCTCGAAGATCGTCTCGGTGATCCGCGACAGGCCGTCGGCCAGCCCCAGGAGCGACATCATCTGCGCCTGCATGTCCGTCGGGAAGCCCGGAAAGGGGCTGGTAATCAGGTCGGCCGGGCGCAGCCGTTCGGGACCACGGCAGCGAATCCGGTCCTCCGCCACCTCCAGGAGCACGCCCGCTTCCTCGAGCTTGGCCAGGAGGGCCGAGAGGTGCCGGGGCACCGCGTTCGTGACCGTCACGTCGCCGCCGGTGATGGCACCGGCAACGAGAAGCGTCCCCGCCTCGATTCGATCCGGGATGACCCGGTGGCGGCACCCGCCGAGCTCGGAAACCCCCAGGATCTCCATTCGCTCGGTCCCCGCTCCGTCGATCCGAGCTCCCATGGCTTGGAGAAGCCGGGCGAGGTCGACGACCTCTGGTTCCCGCGCGGCGTTCTCGATCACCGTGGTTCCCTCCGCGAGGACCGCGGCCATTATCAGGTTTTCGGTTCCGGTCACTGTCACCAGATCCAGCGTGACCCGGCAGCCCTTGAGGCGGCTGGCGCGCGCCTCCACAAACCCGTTTTCGATTCCGATGTCGGCCCCGAGTCGCTGGAGCCCCTTCAAGTGCTGATCGATGGGGCGCAGCCCGATGGCGCACCCTCCGGGGAGAGCGACGCGGGCTACCCCCGTCCGCGCCAGCAAGGGGCCCAGAACGAGCACCGACGCGCGCATGGTCGAGACCAGCTCGTACGGCGCCTCGTGGCTCCTGAGCCGAGGAACCTGGACCCGCGTCGCTCCGTCCGGCTCCCGCGAGAATTCGCCCCCCAGCAGCTCAAGCAGCCGGCTGATGGTGGTGACGTCGGCCAGCCGGGGCAAATTTTCCAGCACAACCGGCTCGGCCGTGAGCAGCGAGGCGGCGAGGGCCGGGAGCGCCGCATTCTTGGCGCCGCCGACCGCCACGTGCCCCTCCAGACGACTCCCCCCTTCGATCTCGAGGCGGACCGGCATCAGCTCCTCCTCCCCCTCAGCCCCGCCTCCCCCTCAGCCCCGCCTCCCGCCGATCATCCGCTCGATGCCCCGCAAATCCTTTCGCACCTCGATCCTCTCAAACCCATGAGCCGCCATGGCCTGGCGGAGCGTTTCAGCTTGCCCCTCTCCCACTTCCATGAGGAGCCACCCTCCGGGCGCCAGAAATCCCGGGGATTGACCGATGAGGCGCCGATGGACCGCCGTCCCATCCGCCCCACCGTCCAGCGCCGCGTGCGGCTCCCAGTCGCGGATCTCGATGGGCAGCGCCGCGAGGTCGCTGGTGCGGATATAGGGAGGGTTGGAGATCACCACGTCGACCGCGTTGGCGAGGCCGGCCAGCGGCTCGAAGAGATCGCCCGCGACCAGGCGAACCCGCGGCGCGAGTCCCAGGGTCGAGATGTTCGCCGCTGCCACGGCCAGGGCTGCCATGGAGGACTCCACCGCCAGCACGTGGAGGTGCGGAGCCCCGGCGGCGAGGGCGCAGGCAATGGCGCCCGACCCGGTGCCAATGTCCACGGCAAGGCTCCACGGGCCATGCCCGTCCTCCAGCTCCAGCGCCCACTCGACAAGAAGCTCGGTCTCGGGGCGCGGGATCAACGCGGCGGGCGTCATCCTGAGGCGCAGACCCCGAAACTCTTCGAACCCCAGAATGTACTGGAGCGGCTCATGCCGCATCCGGCGCCTGATCCGACCTCTGAAGCCCGTGGCAACCTGCCGCGAGACAGGGCGCCCTGGCTCTACCCAGAGCGCCAAACGGTCAACGCCCAGGGCTTCAGCCAGCAGCCACTCCGAGTCCTGGCGGGCGGTGGCCAGCCCGACGCTCTCGAGCTCGGCAGCGCCTTCGGCAAGCAACCCCCCGACGGTCGGCTCCACCGCAAGCGTCTTCACGTCGTGATCTGCGCCACGCGCTCGGCCTGGTCGGAAGCGGTGAGTGCCTCGATCAGCTCGTCCATCTCCCCTTCCAGCACGGCCGGCAGCTTGTGCAGGGTGAGTCCGATCCGGTGATCAGTGACCCGCCCCTGGGGGAAGTTATAGGTGCGGATTCTCTCGCTCCGTTCCCCGGTTCCGACCTGACTGCGCCGGTCGGCGGCGATCTGGGCGCGCTGGTCCTCCTGAGCGTGCTCGAGGAGCCGAGCCTTGAGCACCCGCATGGCCTTGGCCCGGTTCTTGATCTGAGAGCGCTCGTCCTGACAGGTCACCACGAGCCCCGTGGGGATATGGGTAATCCTCACCGCTGAATCGGTGGTGTTCACCCCCTGCCCGCCGGGCCCGGAGGATCGGAAGACGTCCACCCGGATGTCCTGCTCGCTCACCTTGACCTCAACGTCTTCGGCCTCGGGCAGGACGGCCACGGTCACCGTCGAGGTGTGGATCCGACCCGCTGACTCGGTTACCGGCACGCGTTGGACGCGGTGTACCCCCCTTTCGAACTTGAGCCGGCTCCAGGCACCCTTCCCCTGAATGAACAGGATCACCTCCTTGAACCCGCCCACGCCCGTCGGGTGGCGATCCACCGTCTCCACCTTCCACCCGCGGCGTTCGGCGTACTTCCAGTACATGCGAGCCAGGTCAGCGGCGAAGAGCCCGGCCTCGTCGCCCCCCGCGCCCGCGCGGAGCTCGACGAACACGTTCCGCTCGTCATTGGGGTCGCGGGGCGTCAGGAGCCGTCTCAATTCATCCTCCAGGGCGGCCTGACGGCCCACGAGCTCGTCCAGCTCGGATTGAGCCAGCTCGCGGAGCTCCCGATCCGTCTCTTCGGCCAGGATGTGACGCGCCTCGCTGATCCGGGCGAGCACGGCCTTGTATTCGTCGAAGCGCCGGACCACCTCGCTGAGCTCGCTGTGGGCCTTGGCGAGGCGAGCATACTCCGACGGCTGCCCGATCACCTGCGGGTCGGCAAGCAGGCGAGAGAGTTCCGCGTACCGTTCTTCGATCTGGCGTAGCCGGTCAAACATGCTGGACCCTTACCTCGGGAGAACAACCGCTGAGCCGGGGGACCGCGGGCAGGGAACGCGAAGGGGGGAAACAGGAGCAATCGTTCGGGAGAAACGCCGGGGGACAGAGCCCCAGGACCGACACCCTCCCCGACCCGGCAAGCGGCTGCCCGCCGGACCGGATGTTACCCCTCTGTCCCGGTTTTCCTCTTGTACTTCCGCTGGAAGCGCTCGACCCGGCCGGCCGTGTCCACCAGCTTTTGTTTCCCGGTAAAGAAGGGGTGGCACTTGGAGCACACCTCCACCCGGATCTGGGGACGGGTGGAACGGGTGTGGATGACCTCCCCGCACGCACAGGTGATCGTTGCCTCGACATATTCAGGATGAATGCCCACCTTCACGCCGAACCTCCCCGTGAAAACATAAGACTACCAGTAAGATGACAAAAAGACAAGGAATTTACCGGGACCGGGACCCAGCAGCCACCTACCCCAGCTGGTTCATGGCGTTCAGGAACTCCTTGTTGGTCTTCGTCAGCTTGAGCTTGTCCAACAGGAGCTCCATGGCCTCCACCGGGTTCAGCTGAGAGAGGACCTTGCGGAGGAGCCAGACCTTCGGCAGCTCATCCTTCTCCAGGAGGAGCTCCTCCTTGCGGGTCCCCGACTGCTCGATGTTGATGGAGGGAAAGATCCGCTTGTCCATCAGGCGTCGGTCCAGGTGGACCTCCATGTTGCCGGTGCCCTTGAACTCCTCGAAGATCACGTCGTCCATCCGGCTGCCGGTATCGACGATGGCGGTGGCCATAATCGTCAGCGACCCGCCCTCCTCGATGTTGCGGGCGGTGGCGAAGAAGCGCCGGGGGCGCTGGAGCGCGTTGGCGTCCAGGCCGCCCGAGAGCACCTTGCCCGACGACGGGATGATGGCGTTGTGGGCCCGCGAGAATCGGGTGATCGAGTCGAGCAGGAT
>JACQWA010000020.1 GCA_016209425.1 Candidatus Rokuibacteriota bacterium | reverse complement strand
TCTACACCCAGCAGCGCGATGTGCGGGCCTACGTCGCGCTCTGCGAGCAGAGCGAGCTCTCGGCCCAGGACTGCCTCGCGGTCGCCACCATGCTCAAGGCGCAGCGCAGGCGGGACGAGGCGCTCGCCTGGCTGGATCGCGGTCTCGCGGTGGAGAAGAAGCACCCACACGGCTCGATCGCCGGCCATGACCTCTCGAAGCTGAAGCGTGAGCTGCTCACGAAGGTCGGCCGGCACCGCGACGCGCTCGAGGAGGCCTGGGCCGAGTTCCGCGCGGACCCGAGCACGTTCAGCTACGAGGAGCTCATGCGCTTCGTGCCCAAAGCCGGGCGCCGAGCGTGGCACGCGAAAGCCATGGACGCGGCGGAGCGCGCGGACCTCGGGTCGCTCATCGAGCTCTGGCTCGAGACCCGGGAGATCGAGCGTCTCGTGAGACGGCTTGGCATGGCGACTGACGCGGAGATCGAGGATCTCAGCCACTACCGGACAGAGCCGGCCGCCAGGCGCCTCGCGAAGTCGCACCCGGACGTGGCGGCCAAGATCTACCGGGCGCTGGGCCTGCGCATCCTCAACGCGAAGAAGAGCAAGTACTACGATGCGGCACTGGCGCACTTCAAGAACGCCAAGCGCTGCTACGAGCGCTCCGGCTTCCATCGCGAGTGGGCGGCCCTTGTCGCGGATGTGCGTCGGGCACACCATCGAAAGGCCGGCTTCATGGCCGACTTCGAGCGGCTCGCCGCTGGCCACGGCCCGAGCGACGCGCCGTCGTTCCTCGAGCGAGCGCGGGGCCACTGGTTGGCGCGATCGGAGCCATGATGGCCAGGCCGGGCCAAGCTGGCCGGCTGCAAGCGCAGGAGCTGGGAGGCGGAGGACCGGGTCGACGTGGACGCTGTTGCTCACCGCGGCCCGCTGCCATCCGCCCACGTTGGCTCGGCCCCGGCTCTCACAGCGACGTCGCCTCCCAGCCCAGGCCGACTATGCTCGGCCTGACCGGGATCTCGTGTGGACCACCCGCGGGGCGACCGGCAGGCTAACGGTTTCACGGCGCGCTCGATCGCACTCACCCTCGCTCGTGGTCAGCCTGAGCGCGAACACAGACGGCGGCAACGGACCCGACGTCACGGGCGCTGTGTGGCCGGCGACTCTACGGTCGCAGCGATTTTCGAGTGGTCCCAACGGGATTCGACCAACAGACTGTTGATCCATCTGCTCGGTCAACGCCACCACCTCATCCCTAAATACGAAAGAATGTCGGAAGGATTAACACCTTACCCTCTTCTCGGAGCGCACGCTTCGAGGGTGGAACGATAATGAACCGCGTCAGGAAGACCGATGGGTCGAACCGCCGGGAGGGTTACCCCGGCCTGGCGGTAGGCGGTCACATAATCTCCAAGCATCTTCTGGTCTCCAACAGCTCCAAGCGAGGCGGCTAATCGATCTGAAACCACACCATGGCGGTCGAACGCAGCCATATCTTCGCGGAACCCGCTGGCCGCCAGCATGGCGCGATAAAAAGGTAGGCCCAAATATCGCGTCAGATCCTGCTTGAACAGAGCAATAGCGGCCTCGGGGTCATCGGTAAAGGCGACAGGAACGGCCGCGACGACCTCGAATCCATCGAGGGATTTTCCATGCTTTGCGCGTCCTCGAGCAGCAGCCGGAAGGGCGATCTCCCGGACGTATGCGGGGCAGCACAGCCAGAGGATGACTCCGTCGGCAATCTCCCCGGCCAGCTCAAGCATTCTCGCGGAAAGCCCCGCCATAAATACGGATGGGGGCCGCGGCAGCCTGGGCAACGCGCTCTTCCACCTCACCCGGTAGCGAATCCCCGCCTCCTCCGCCTGCCCCGAGAGGGCCGACCGCAGGATTGCCACATACTCACGCATCACCTGGATCGGGTTCCCCATGTCCAGCCCAAGAGCATCCGTCATGGTCGTCCGGTGGCCGATGCCGATACCTAGACGAAACCGACCCCCGGAGAGCGCAGTCAGAGTCAACGCCTCCTGAGCCAGCACCACCGGATGACGCAGGTAGATGGGCAGAACGCCACTTCCGAGCCCAATCGTTCGCGTCGCATGAGCATATGCCGAAATAAGCATAAGCGAGTCCCACGACGTGCCATGCGTCACCCAAAGGCACTCGTAGCCCCTAGACTCAGCCAGCCGCGCCAAATCTACGGCCGAGCCCGGGTCCAGCCGCGGAGTCAAGTATGCAGCGAGGGGTTCCATAAAGGGTGGCCAATTGCCACCACAACGCCCTCCAGATCGGCGCGGCGCTCGTGGCCGCTGAAGACGATGCGACGAGTCTCGAGTTCGTGACCTTCGATCCACGACAAGCCGCCGCGGCCGAGCGCGAGGGGTTCCGCGTGCTGACCGTAGACTGATCTGGCCGCTCCCTCAGACCGAGAACAAGCGCGACGCGCACGGCGCCCCTCTGCCATCCCGACGAGCGCCCAGACGACTCCGTCAGTCAGCACCTCGGTCTCCCGCGGCGGAACCTCGTTCGGCGGCGCGTGGCTGCTCCGGCGCTCGAGGCGCCTGGGGGTCACGCCAGGCGACGCCCATGCCGCTCGGCCGTGACCGCCTGGACACCCACGTGGATCTTGCCGTTGTGCTCCTGGAACCGCACCCAGGAGTTCAGCCTGGAGCTCTGGGCGAGCCAGTACGGGGTGGCCGGGCCCTGGGAGCGCGATACCGCTGCGGCGATTCGGGACCACCTCCTGGCTGGCGAACTTGGCCCAGGCCACCGCGCTCGCTGAGGCCCGGGTCGAGGCGATCCAGGCCCTCTACCAGCGGCTGGCGCCGGCCTACGCGGCCTAGGTTCGGGACGGGCCCGCCCACCGGGGGAGCCTCGTGCCCGTGGACGCCGCCGAGGCGGGGGGACCGGGGGGGTGACAGCTCTGCCGGGTGGGGCTTTTGACCGGCGAGAGACCGTCGGATATTATGGAAGACAAAATATCCGATGGAGGGACGGTGGCGAGGATGAAGCAGGGACATCGGGAGAAGCTGAGCGTGACGATCGACCCGCGGGTGTACCAGGCTGTCCAGCGGCACGCCAAGCGCGCCAAGGTCACGAAGAGCCGGGTCGTGGAAGAAGCGATCCGCGTCTGGGAGCGGAGCCGAGTGGCGGCGTTGGCGCGGGAGGGCTACCAGGAGATGGCACCGGAAGACCTGGCCGATGCGGAGGCCTATCTGGCGGTGCTCGATGAGCTGGGAGGGGAGTAGGTGGACCGCGTCCCGGAGGTCCGTCGCGGCGACGTGGTCCTGGTCCCGTTTCCCTTCGTGACCGACTTCAGCAAGGCGAAAACGCGGCCGGCTCTGGTGGTCCAGAACGACGTCGGCAACCGCTTCGGGAGCACCGTGATCGTGGCGCTCATTTCTTCGTCGGTGCCGAGCCGGCGCTATCCGATGCACTTCCCGATCGCCTACCCGTCGCCGGTCGCCCAGGCGGCGGGCCTGAAGACGGCGTCGGTGGTCAAGATGGAGACGATCGTGACGCTCCCGAAGCGGGGGATCCTGAGGCGCCTGGGGGCGTTGCCTCACGAGGCCATCCGCGAAGCGGACGAGGCGCTCGCCTTCAGCTTGGATCTCCGGCGGAGCGAGCCGCTGGCGCCGTAAGCCCCGGGAGCGAGCCATTGGGTCTCGCCCGGGCGATTCGCTCGCCGTGAACCGGCGCTGGACGAACGGCGGCGGGGAGCTGAAGGAGGACGTGCTCTTCATCACCGTTGTGGCCTGGGGCAAGCAGGGCGAAGCGGCCGCCCAGTATCTCGGCAAAGGCTCGCCGGTGCACGTGGAGGGGCGACTTCAGTCGCGCTCCTGGGAGACCAAGGACGGCGACAAGCGGACGACCTTCGAGGTCGTGGCCGAGCGGCTCCAGTTCCTTGGCCGGAAGCCCGAGGCCTCCGGTGCCGACGCCTGCCGACGCGCCTCCTGAGGAGGTCCCCTTCTAGCCCTCCCGCCGGAGGCTCCGCCGCCCCTCCCGGCTCCCACCTGAGCCTCCTCTGCCGCCCCACCCAGCCCGACCGAGCGCCCCGCTCGGTCGGGCCCCCTCCTTCCCGTCCGACGGAGGACCTGCCTGTGGCCACAGACGAACGGACCCCCGACAGCTCCCTGGTTTGCCTGCTCATCCGAGTCACCCGCCGACCCCCATCGCTCTGGTCCCAGCTGACGGATTGCGAGACGGTCAGCCGGGCGATGGACGCTGCAGCCGACGATAAGCGGGAACTCTCCGCGCTCCGCGTCTGCTTTCCGGACCCCACCCTCCGCTACCTCAGGCTCAAGCGGCTGGCCGACACGTTTGGCGTCCCGATCGAGCTCGTTATGACCCTCATGGCGCGCGTAGCGGAGCTGCCGCCACCGGTCCCGTTCCCCGACGGCCCGGATCTAGCGGACTGTGCCTGGGTGCTGCGCCGGGATCTCTTCGGACGGTGGGGGTGACCCGGGTCGCAGGAGGTCCGGTT
>JACQWA010000092.1 GCA_016209425.1 Candidatus Rokuibacteriota bacterium | reverse complement strand
TCAGAAGCTGGTCATCGCCCGGCATGTGCTCGGGAATCGGTGAGGGAAGCGATCATGGATGAGCGCGAGAGGATCGAGCGTGAGAGGGAGCGGTGGGAGGTCGAGACCTACCACCCGTTCGTGACAGGCTCGCCGGAGCGGCCGGTCCGCTACGAGTCTCTCTCGGGCATTCCCATCAAGCCGCTCTACACTCCGGCGGACCTCGGGGCGTTCGACTATGCGCAGAAACTGGGCTTCCCCGGCGAGTACCCCTTTACCCGGGGGGTCTATCCGACGATGTACCGGGGGCGACTGTGGACCATGCGCATGTTCGCGGGCTTCGGGCGTCCCGAGGACACCAACGGCCGCTTCAAGTACCTTCTCGAGCAGGGGCAGACCGGGCTCTCGACCGCCTTTGACATGCCGGCCCTCATGGGGTACGACGCTGACCATCCGCGCGCCCGGGGCGAGGTCGGCAAGGAGGGCGTCTCCGTCTCCACTCTCGCCGACATGGAAACGCTCTTTGACGGGATTCCGCTCGGCGACGTCACGACCTCAATGACCATCAACTGCACCGCCTCCGTCGCGCTGGCGATGTACCTCGCCGTGGCTGACAAGCAGGGCGTCGGCTGGGATCGCGTCGGGGGCACGATGCAGAACGACATGCTGAAGGAGTTCATCGCTCAGAAGGAGTGGATCTGCCCACCGTCGCCTGCGGTCCGCATCGTGGTGGACATGATCGAGTTCACCTCCAGGCACGTGCCGAAGTTCAACCCTGTCTCCATCTCCGGCTACCACATCCGGGAGGCCGGCAGCACCGCGATCCAGGAGCTGGCGTTCACGCTCGCCGATGGCATTGGCTATGTTCAGGCGGCGGTGAATCGTGGTCTCGACGTGGACACCTTCGCCCCCCGCCTCTCCTTCTTCTTCGACATTCACAACGACTTCTTCGAGGAGATCGCCAAGCTCCGGGCGGCGCGCCGCGTCTGGGCCACCGTGATGCGCGAGCGCTTCGGCGCGACGCGAGGGGAATCCATGCGGCTTCGCACCCACACCCAGACGGCCGGGGTCTCGGCCACGGCCCAGCAGCCCCTGAACAACATCGCCCGCGTGACCCTGCAAGCTCTCGCCGCGGTACTGGGCGGCGCGCAGTCCCTCCACACGAATTCCTACGACGAGACGTGGGCGCTGCCCACGGAGGAGGCGGTGACAGTCGCGCTCCGCACCCAGCAGACCATCGCCGAGGAGACCGGCGTGCCGCTGACCATCGACCCCCTGGGAGGCTCGTACTACCTGGAAACGCTGACCGATCAAATGGAGCAGGCCGCCTGGACGTACATCCGAAAGATCGACGAACTGGGCGGCATCGTCCGCGCCATCGACCTCGGGTACCCCCAGAAAGAGATTGCCGACGCCGCTTACCGCTCCCAGCTCATGGAGGACCGGGGCGAGAAGACCGTGGTCGGGGTCAACAAGTACGTGATGGCGAATGAGAAGCCTATCGCGTACCTCAAGATCGACGAGACCGTGGAACTCGAGCAGATCGAAAAGGTGAAGCGCCTCAAGGCCTCCCGCGATGCGTCGAAAGTCGAGCGCCGCTTGAAGCAGCTGGCAGAGGCGTGCCGGAACGGTCAGAACCTCATGCCGGTCCTCATTGATGCGGTGAAGGACTACGTGAGCCTCGGAGAGATCTCCGACGTGTACCGCCAAATGTTCGGCCTCTACCGGGAACCCATCATTTTTTAACTTCGGGGGCACGTTATCTGGAACCACTGCGGATTAGCGGATGATAAGAGAAATTAGAATCCGTAACTTTAAGTGTCTAAGGGATCTGAAGCTAGAGCTACAGAATCGTAATGTGCTGATCGGTCCGAACAAGAGTGGGAAAAGTTCTTTTTTGGACGCCCTTCAGTTCATTTGCCATGCGATCACGTTGGGCGATATTGCCAAGCCACTGGATGACCGGGGTGGTTTTGCAAGTGTCTTTTGGAGGGGAAAGCAATTTACTAAGTTGCGGGAAAGCGATTTTATTGAGTTTGAGATGTCAGGGGAAGTCGAAAGGGAGGGATCGTCACCGTTCGGATTTGCATACGGTTTGTCCTTCTCCGGGGATCTCAGCGGGCGCGTCTTTATCAAGCAAGAAGTACTATCTGCGACCGTGGATGACACGAGGAGAGAGTTAATTCGTATCGAAAACGGTGCTGGCGTGGCAAGAAGGTTAGATGGAACACAGCTGTTCGCGAATCCGGGGAGCAGGACGAAGCCCGCACTTTCCTATGATATCCCTGGTTGGGAGGCGGGAATCGTTAAGCAGTTTGTCGTAGGCTGGCACTTCTTCAACTTTATCCCCCAGCTGGCCAAGACTATGTCAAATACGTCTGCGGCCGTTGGTTCGCTGGACATACATGGAAGCAACCTCTCCTCTTGGCTGCATACGCTTCAATCGAATTTCCCCGATGAGTTTCAGCGGATTGCCAAGGTCGCGGCTGATGCTTTTCCCGAGATCGAGTCCTTAGGGACATTAGTTACGCAGGCAGGGACAACTTTCCTGACATTGAGGGAAAAGGATCTGCAGTCCGCTGTGCCTATTTTTCAGGCGTCGGATGGTGAACTGAAATTTTTGATGCTTGTCTCTCTCCTATACTCTCCCTTCGGAGTAGGTTTTATCTGCATCGAGGAGCCGGAAAACCACTTGCATCCCAGACTCTTGTCTATGTTGGTCGAGCTTGCAAACCAACGTAGACAGGAATTGCAGGGGCGGGCGTCTCAAGTGATCGTAGCGACGCACTCTCCCTATCTCGTGGACTTGCTGGATCCGGAGGATATTGTGCTCGTTTATAAGCAGGGGGGAGAGACTGTATGTGGACGGCCATCGTCCGCGGACGAGTTGAGAAAGCTGCTTCGGGAAACTGAAACAACGCTTGGTCGTCTGTGGTTCAGCGGCTCTCTCGGTCAAGTGTGATGCGTTATGGAGTGGTTGCGGAGGATACGTATATCCTAAGTGCAATACCGATATTGGTATCTCGGTTGGTGAATGTTGTGAGTGACGTTCCTGAATGCCGGTTGATGAACGGGAAAGCGGATTTTATTGCAAATTTTTGGGAGGCAGTGAAGGAGTTTCAGTATCGATACCCTGGCATGCATAAGGTGCTCGCGGTTTGTGATGCTGACGATGAACCGGCGAACGAGCTTGAAGCGTTCTTGACAAGGCGGGCCGAGGAAAAGCTTCAGAGTTTGCCGTTTCCGTTAATGTTTCATGTGATCAAGAGAGAGCTCGAGACTTGGTGGGTTGCTGAGCCGCATAGCATCACGTTGGAGACGGGTGTTGAGATTCCTTTTCCGGGCGGGAACGTAGAGGAAGACTTGGTAGATCCAAAGGAGTACCTAAGCAGGCGATTGGGAGCCAGGAACATAACTTACACACGGCGGATAGCGTCGAAGGCAGCAGAAAATTTGAACTTGGCAACAATCTCGGCTAGATGTCCGGGTTTCGTGGTGTTCGCGCAGAAAGTCGAGGACGGAGAAGGCATGGCGCGCGCTTCCGGGCGGCCCCTGAGACGGATAGTACTGTAGGAGGTGGGTATGCTGGACTGCGTCTTCTGCAAGATCCGGGACGGGCAAATCCCCTCGTTCAAGATCTATGAGGACTCGAAGACCCTGGCCTTCATGGACATCAACCCCCTGAACCCGGGCCACTGCCTCGTGGTGACCAAGAACCACGCCGCCACAATCTTCGAGGCCGATGTCCTTGACCTTCAGGCTGCTATCGCGACGGCGAAGAAGGTGGCGACCGCCGTCAAGGGGGCGGTGCAGGCCGACGGGGTGAACATCCTTCAGGCCAACGGCGCGGCGGCCTTCCAGTCCGTGTCCCACTTCCACTTCCACGTCATCCCGCGCTTCAACAACGACGGCAAGGGCTTCGACTGGAAGCTGGTCCCCGGCGACAAGCAGCAGATCGGGATGAACGGGGAGCGGATCCGCGCCGTTCTAAGGTGAACGCGATGACGGAGCGTAAGATTCGTGTGCTCATCGCCAAGCCGGGGCTGGACGGGCATGACCGGGGGGCCAAGATCGTGGCCCGGGCGCTCCGGGACGCGGGGTTCGAGGTGATCTACACGGGCCTCCACCAGACGCCGGAGCAGGTGGTGGCCGCGGCAATCCAGGAGGACGTGGACGCCGTCGGGCTCAGCGTCCTCTCCGGGGCCCACAACCATCTCTTCAAGCGGGTTTTGGAGCTGCTGAAGGAGAAGGGCGCCGGCGACATCGTGGTGTTCGGCGGCGGAATCATCCCCCCCGAGGACATTGCCGCGCTCAAGGCCATGGGTGTCAAGGAGCTCTTCACCCCGGGCACGTCCACCCACGACATCATCCGGTTCGTCCGGGAGAACATCCGGGCGGCCGTGTGATGGTCCGAAGCGGATTTGCCCTCACCTGCTTGGCCCACGGTCAACATGCCTTGGGCATGTTGAGGATGGATGATTACTAGCCCATGGACTTCGATCTGACCCCCGAGCAGCGGGAGATCCGGAAGGTGGCGCGGGAGTTCGCCGAGGCGGAGGTCGCCCCTGTGGCCGCCAGGCACGACGAGACATGCCTCTTCCCGCACGCGATCATCCAGAAGCTGGGGGAGCTCGGGTTCATGGGGGTCCTCGTCCCACCCGAAGACGGGGGGGTGGGTCTGGATTATGTCTCGTATGCCCTGATCGTCGAGGAGCTCAACCGGGTGGACGCTTCGGTCGGGATCACCCTGTGGGCCCACAACTCCCTCTGCACGAACCACATCAACCTGTTCGGGACCAAGGCCCAAAAGGGAAAGTACCTGGTGCCTCTGGCGAGGGGTGAGGCGATCGGCGCGTGGGGCCTCACGGAACCCGGCTCCGGCTCCGACGCCGCGGCGATGAAGTCCACGGCCGTCCCCGAGGGGGACCACTTCATCCTGAACGGCACCAAAGCCTTCATCACCAACGGCAGCGTGGGGCGGGTGGCGGTGGTCATGGCCATCACCGACCCCACTCGCGGCAACAAAGGGATCTCGGCCTTCATTCTGGAAAAGGGGATGCCGGGCTTCAGCCCGGGCCAGCGCTACAAGAAGCTGGGGCTCCGCGCCTCGGACACCTCCGAGCTGGTGTTTGACGGCGTCCGCGTCCCCCAGGACAATCTGCTCGGCGACCTCCACATGGGGTTTGTGAACACGCTTCAGGTGTTGGAGGGCGGGCGCATCGCGATGGCCGCGATGGCCGTGGGGCTCGCCCAGGGGGCGTTGGACGCCTCGCTCGCTTACGTGAAGCAGCGCACTGCCTTCGGGCGAACCCTGGCTGAGTTCAACGGGATCCAGGGCATGCTGGGAGAGATGGCGACCGAGATCGAGGCTGCGCGTCTTCTCACCCTCCGCGCCGCGTACCTGAAGGATCAGGGAAAGCCCGCGCGCGGCGCGGCGTCCATGGCGAAGGTCTTTGCCTCTGAGGTCGGCATGCGGGCCGCGACCCGGGCGGTGCAGCTCCACGGCGGCGCCGGTTACATCACCGAGTTCCCCGTCGAGCGCATGTTCCGGGACGTCAAGCTCTGCGAGATCGGCGAGGGGACTTCGGAGATCCAGCGGATGGTCATCGCCCGCGAGATTCTCCAGCTGGCCTGAACGTGGGCCAGGAGATGGTCCGATACGATTCCCGGGGCGGGGTCACCCGGATCCTTCTCGCCCGTCCGGAGGTCCTGAACGCCCTGAACACGCCGCTCGCCGCCGCCCTGGCCGATGCTGTGGAACGCGCCACACGGGATCCGAACGTGACCGTCGTCGTGGTCAGGGGGGAGGGGAGCTCCTTCTCGTCGGGGATGGACCGGAAGGCGCTCTCGGCGGGGCAGATCGGGGAACCGTTCTTTCGCCACTGGATCCGGGCGCTCAACGGCCTCGAAGACATGCCGAAGCCCGTGCTGGCCGCCATCCAGGGCTACTGCATCGGGGGTGGGCTGCAGCTGGCCCTGGCATGCGACTTCCGTCTCGCCACTCATGACGCTGTGCTGGGCCTGGGCGCCACCCGCCACGGCCTCATCCCCGACGGGGCCGTCCTGCGCCTCGCCCGGGTGGTGGGCATCGGGCGCGCCAAGGAACTGGCCCTGCTCAACGACCAGATCTCGGCCGAGGAGGCCCGCGCCATCGGCCTCGTGAATTGGGTGGTTCCCCCCGGGGAGTTCGAGGCCGCCCTGGATCGGGTCGTCGAGAAGTGTTTCCAGGCTGCGCCCACCGCCCTCCGGCACACCAAGCGCCTCCTCCACGAATCCTTCCACGTGAATCCCCGGAGCGTGATCGCGGAAGTCCTCAAAGCTCAAAACGAGTGCCTGGCCTCGTGGGAACTCGAGGAGGCCAATCGGGCCTGGGATGAACGCCGGGAGGCCCGCTTCTTCGCGGGCCAATCCGGTCAGACCGGAGGGGGCGAAAAACCTTGAAGGAAAAGGCGTTACCCTTGACAAGGGGTCGCTCCGTTGTTAGAGTTTTGCCGCGAATTGCCGCAGAATTTCTCCACCCTTAGTGTGAGTTCCTCTCAGGCTCTCGTTGAGGGGAGTGGTGCAAGCGTCCCGTCCCGCCCGGGTGGTGGATCGAGACGGCGGGGAGGTCCCCCGCCGCAATCGTGTCAGGGCACCTGGTGCCTCACTCGTCAAAGGGGAGGAGGACGACCATGCTGCAGGGGTTGGCGACCGCACTGACTCGTTGGAGCACGCGCTGGGTTCCTGATGCCAAGCTGGAGTTCCGGGACATCATGGGCTATTGCATTCTCTATTTCGTGCTGTACATGGTGATCATCTCCGCGGCGTTCCTGCTGCTGCCCGCGTTCTGGGCGATCTGAGGAGGCCCCATGGACGTGCTCGAGTCGGGCGTGGGGGAGTTCCGCTTCACCGATCCCGACGAGGTCCGCAGCTGGATGCGGACCCACAAGGGGCGGGAGTTCGTGGACAAGACGGTCTCCGAGGCTGAGGCGGTGGGCCGCTTCGTGGCCGACGGCGACTACGTCTCCTTCGATTTCTCCTCGTTCACCCGCGGTCCGTTGGTGCTGATCCGGGAGATTATCCGCCAGGGCCGGCGCGACCTCTGGTACTGCGCCAAGTTCACGCTGATGGAGTCCACGCTCCTGGCGGCCGCCGGCGCCTGCTCGCGCATCGACGTGGGGTTCATGGGGCTCGGCGACACGCTGAACCGGGCCGTCGAGGAGGGGAAGATCAAGGTCAGCGAGTGGACGAACGGCACGCTGACACTCCGGCACCTGGCGGGTGCCATGGGCGTGCCGTTTCTCCCCACGCGGGCGCTGCTCGGCACCGACACGTTGAAGTATTCCGGCGCCAAGGTGGTGAAGGATCCGTTCGGCGGCAAGCCCATCGCGCTGGTCCCTGCGGTGAACCCGGACGTAGGGTTGATCCACGTCCACCAGGCCGACGTCTACGGCAACGCCCGGTGCTTCGGGCCCGGCGTTTCCCCGCTCGAAACCGCCGCAGCCTCCAAGAAGGTCATCATCTCCACGGACGAGATCATCGATCACGACGACATCCGAAAGGACCCCGCCAAGACCACGATCCCGTACTACATGGTTGACGCGGTCGTGTACGCCCCGTTTGGCGCCTATCCGGGTGGTCTCCCCGGGGTGTACGAGATGGACTTTGAGCACTTCGCAGGGTACTACGCGCAGGAGCGCCAGGGAAACCTGAAAGCGTATCTGGACAAGTACGTCTACAGCGTGGGGTCGCACCTGGAGATGCTCGAGCAGCGCGTCGGGCTGGCCCGGCTCAACGACCTGCGCCGCCGCGCCACCGTCAAAGAGGGGTATCGGTGACCCGTCGGGAATCGGGGGGAGGAGCAATGACGAAGGATGACACCGAAGCGGAAGTCATGATCGCGCTGTGCGCCCGGCTGCTGGAGGATCAGAAGACCGCCTTCATCGGGTTCGGGATGCCCCAGGTGGCCGCGATCCTCGCGCAGCGGATCCAGGCGCCCCAGCTCGTGCAGGTCTTCGAGTTCGGGGCCATCGGCCCGACGCCGCTCACCCCGTTCGTGCGGAACACCATGGGGGGCCCCTCCAACTGCTACCGCTCCATCGCGTGGACGAGCATGAACCAGATCTTCGCCCAGGCCCAGATCGGGCTCATGGACTACGGGGTCCTTGGCGCGACGCAGATCGACATCTACGGGAACGTCAACTCGACGATGCTGGGGGAGGACTACCAGCGGCCCAAGAAGCGATTCCCGGGCTCGGGGGGGGCGAACGAGGTGGCCTCCTACTGCTGGAAGACCGTGATCATCATGATGCACGAGAAGCGCCGCTTCGTGCCCCGCGTGGACTTCGTCACGTCTCCGGGGTACCTGGACGGCATGCCGGGCGCGCGGGAACGGGCGGGGCTCCCGGCCGACACCGGGCCGTGGCGCGTCGTCACCTCCAAGGCCCTCTTCGGCTTCGATGAGGACTCGAAGAAGATGACCCTCCTCGGCGTGCTCCGGGGGCTCGCGCCCGAACAGGTGGTCGCGGAGATGGACTTCAAGCCGTTGGTGGCCCGTCGGGTGGAGGAGCTGCCGCCGCCGACCGAGCAAGAGCTCCGGATTCTCCGGGAGGAGATCGACCCCGCCCGGACCATCATCGGGAGAACCGCCAAGGCGTGATGGCCGAAACCATTCTCCAAGTCGAGGATATCCATCTGGCCTTCGGGGGGGTGAAGGCCTTGCGGGGCGTCAGCGTCGAAGTCCGGCGCGGAGAGATCTTCTCCATCATCGGCCCGAACGGCGCCGGCAAGACCGTGTGCCTCAACTGCATCAACGGGCTCTACCGCCCCCAGCAGGGCCGCATCCGCTTCGAGGGCCGGGACATCGGCGGGCTCACGCCCTATCGGCGAGCGGCGCTCGGGATCTCCCGCACGTTCCAGAAGATCGAGCTGTTCAGCGGCATGACGGTTCTGGACAATATCCGGCTCGGCCGGCACATCCACATGAAGGCCGGCCTGCTGACGGGCGCGGTCTACCTCGGCAAGGTCGCCCGGGAGGAGATTGAGCACCGCGAGTTCATCGAGCGGGAGATCGTCGACTTTTTGGAAATGACCCATCTCCGCGACAAGGTGGTCGGCATGCTTCCCTACGGCTTGCAGAAGCGGGTGGAGCTGGGCCGCGCGCTCGCCCTGGGTCCCCGGCTGATCCTCCTGGACGAGCCCATGGCGGGCCTCAACCTGGAGGAAGTGGAAGACATGGCCCGTTTCATCATCGACATCAACGAGGAAGAGCGCTGGCGGGTGACCTGCCTCCTGGTGGAGCACGACATGGGGGTGGTCATGGACATCTCCCACCGCGTGGCCGTGCTGAATTTCGGGGAAAAGATCGCCGAGGGAACTCCCGAGCACGTCCAGGCCGACCCGCTGGTACACCAGGCGTACCTGGGAGAGGAGGAGGATGTCTTCACGTCCCGGCGGTAACCCCTCCCGGCCGGTGGAGATCACGGCGGCGCTGACGCTCCCCAAGCTCCTCCTGGAGGCGGCGCGCCATTACGGCGACCGCAAGGTCGCCATGCGCGAAAAAGAATTCGGCATCTGGCGGCCCATCACCTGGCGGCAGTATCTGACCGAGGTCCGGCTGCTTGCGCTGGGGTTCACGGCGCTGGGGCTCAGCCGCGGCGACAAGGTAGCCCTCATCGGCCACAACCGGCCCGAGGGGCTCTGGGCCGAGATGGCGACGCTGGCCATCGGCGGGATCGTCGTGTGGCTCTACCAGGACGCGTTGATCGACGAGGTCCAGTACGTGGTGGAGCACTCCGACGCCCGGTTCCTGGTGGGTGAGGGGCAGCAGGAGGTCGACAAGGGGCTCGCGATCAAGGCGCGCTGCCCGACGCTGGAGCGGATCATCTGGGACGATCCGAAAGGGATGCGCGGCTACGACGATCCCTGCCTTCTGAGCCTCGCGGAGGTTCGCCGCCGGGGGGAGGAGCTGGACCCCCGGGACCCGGAGGCCTTCGAGCGGCTGGTGGCTCAGGGCCGGGGCGACGACGTGGCGCTCTTGTTCTACACCTCCGGCACCACAGCCCAGCCCAAGGGAGCCCTCCTGAGCCACCGGAACATGCTCAAGATGGGGCAGAACATGCTGGCCGTGGATCCCTGCGGGGAGAGTGACGATTTCGTGTCGTTCCTGCCCTTTTCGTGGATCGGCGAGCAGATGATGTCGATCTCGTGCGGATTGATGGCGGGGTTCACGCTCAACTTTCCGGAGGACCCGGAGACCGTCCAGCGTGACATCCGCGAGATCGCCCCCCAGGTGCTCTTCTCCCCGCCCCGCATATACGAGCAGATGGTCCGGACCGTGCAGGTGAAGATCCTGGACGCTCCGAAGGTGAAACGGGCGGCCTATACCTGGGCGCTGCGGATCGGCGGCCACGTGACAGATCGGGTGTTCACCAAGCAGCCGACTCCGGGGCTCCTGAGGCTGAAGCACAAGCTGGCCGACCTCCTGGTGCTCAAGAAACTCCGCGACCACCTCGGACTGGCCCGGGTTCGCCATGCGTATACCGGCGGCGCCGCGCTGGGGCCTGACCACCTCCGCTTCTTCCATTCCATCGGGGTCAACCTGAAGCAGATCTACGGCCAGACCGAGATCGCGGGCATCTCGGTGGTCCACCGGGATGGCGACGTCCGCTACGACACAGTGGGGAAGCCGATTCCCGAGACCGAGGTCCGGATCGCCCCGGACGGCGAGATCCTCTCGAAGAGCCCCTGCGTCTTCAAGGGGTATTACAAGAATCCGGAAGCGACCGCGGAGACGCTGAGGGACGGGTGGCTCCACTCGGGGGACATCGGCTTCATCGATGATCAGACTCACCTGGTGGTCTTCGACCGGCGCAAGGACGTCATGACGCTCGCCGACGGGAGCCGCTTCTCCCCTCAGTATCTGGAGACCCGCCTCAAGTT
>JACQWA010000091.1 GCA_016209425.1 Candidatus Rokuibacteriota bacterium | reverse complement strand
GATCAGGTAGCCCTGCATGTGCGCGGCCAGCGCGTACATGCCGACGGAGGCGGTCACGAAGACCCACGCCGCCCCGGAACAGGTCGGCCATCCCGCCAAGCTTGATGGAGCCCCGAGGGCGGGGATCAGCGCCCAGGGAGGTGATGACACGGTCGGTACGCCGGAGAAGCGGCATCCGGCAGATCGAGACCCGCCTGCCCCGCTGGCGCCCCGAGTACCAGAAGCGGTGATGTCGCAAGACGTTGAGGCTCTAGGCCTACGCGGCTCCGGCCCGGCGTCGCAGAACCTCGAACGCAGTCGCCATCTCCGGAAGGTAGCGGCGGACCCTCTCGCAGATGGCGCGCGCGAGGGCTTCGTCGTAGGCGTGAGACGTCTCGTTGCGGGCGCGCAGCATGTCGAGCCACGCGGTTTCGTCCGCGATCCAGCCGGCCTGATAGGAGCCCTGCAAGGTCTCTCGAGGCGTTCGCGCGTCGAGTCCTTCCCGGGCCAGCAGCCGTCTCATGACCTTCCAGAACAGCTCGATCGTGAATTCGAAACGCTGGATGGTGCCGTCGATGGCGAGCGGATTCGTGGGTGGCTCGGCGAGCGCCTCCCGGAGACGATCGAGGGCGCGTCCGAGCTGGTCGAGGCTGCGGCTGATCTCAGCGCTCGTAGAGTACCCGACCTTCTCGGCGGATCTGCTGCGCCAGCGCCGACGGCGCGTCCTCGATCAAGACGAGGTCGATGCGGAGCAGTGTGGTAGCCTCTTCGACAAGACGGCACAGATCGAGCCACGCGCGCCGGCTCGCCCCTGGTGCCTCCACGGCGAGATCGATGTCCGATCGCGCGCGGTGGTCACCTCGGGCTCTCGACCCGAAGAGCCACACCCGCACGACCTCCGGGTGGCGCGCGAACTCGGCCACCAGACGGTCGACGGCCGGGATCTCGATCAGTTGCGACGAGCTCACGGCGTCAGTGTAGCATCCGGAAGGCCGGTGGTAGCGTCTCAGCCACTTGGCGCCCAAAGCCCGCAGGGCGCGCCGATGACGGTGGCCTCGCTCGCGCTGCTGATCGTAGTATGCCCGCGCCCAGTCGCTGCGCGACAACGACAGCCAGGCCAGCTGGTCGACGGCGTAGCGCAATTGCTTGGCGCAGGCGAACCGGAACAGCACGACGAGCTGTCTACCACCGCGGACGGTGACCGGGACCATGCCCGCCTGCGCCTGCAGATGCGCGGCGGAGTCGCATCGGCTCGGCGCATCCCCCATCCGCGCCCACATGGTGGGCCCCGTGATTCCGTGCTCGCCGACCGGCAGCGTCCGGGCCCCTCTCGCCGCCGGCATGCCCGCGAAAAAAATCGTCGACCGCCTGGCGTTACCGCGCCACCATCTGCACCACCACCGCCAGCTCCGCCACGAGCGCCTGCATCAGCCGGCTCTTGGCGCGCACGACATGCGCGGGCACGGGCAGTTGCGGCGGCTTGAGCGCGGTCCACGGCTCGGTGGTGCGCGCGGCGCTCAGCCGGTGCGCCCGCGCCCACCGCTGCCACTGCCGCTCGGTGAGCGCGGTCAGGCTCGCCGGGGTGGGATACGCCTGGAGAAACTCGCGCAGCAGGGCCGTGGTCAGCTCCGCCACCCCCAGGGCCCGTGGATAGTACTCCTTCAACGTCGCCGTCAGTTGGTTCATCAAGCGGGTCTGCTCGCGGCGCTGGCGGTGGTAGTCTTCCGTCAGCAAGTTGAGTTCCTGGGCGGCCTCCGAACTCGGCTCCAGCGCCGTCAGGGGCCCATGATCGGTGCGCAGGAACCCGGCCAGCGCCCGCGCGTCGAGCAGATCGTCCTTGGCGCCGCTCTGGCGGAACCGATCCCGGGCGCGGTCCAGCGCCTTGGGATTGACCGGGTAGACCCGCACCCCGTGGTCCAGCAAAAGTCCACCACGCGGCCTTCGGGCCGCTCGATCGCCGCCCACAGAGTGATGCCTTGGGCCCGCCACGCGTTCAGCTCTTGTCCCCAGTCACTGAACCCGGCGGCCGAGTGCGGCACTTTGTTGCCCGTGCTCACGCGCTGCCCCTGCTCGTCATCGACCCATACCACATGCGCTTGATCGGCCCAATCCACCCCGAGGTCGTAGCGCACCGTCGCTCCTCCTTTCGCCGGCGCCGCCGTGTCAGAGCAGGAACGGCTGGCTACGCTCATACCGGTCCTCACGCGGGCGAGGGCCACGGCCTCGAGGGCCCGCAACGCGCGGCGCTCTTTGGTGACGTAGACGTCGTAGGCCGCGATGCACTCGAAGGGGATCATCCAGAGCGGGCTGTCGCGCCGGTAGGCGAAAGTCCGGACCTCGTGCCCGAGGCCCAGCAGCGCGTCGGGGAGGTCCACCCGCATGTGCTTGGGGCGCTCGAAGGGCCGCACGATGCCGGCGCATCGGCGAGATTGCTACGGTCTCGATTCCGTCGGCGAGATACGGCCAGAGGGACCGCTTGCGGAGCAGTCCGCCGCCTGTGACGACGAGGGAGGTGGCGCGGATTTCCACTGCACCAGCAGGACTCCCAGGACGGTGACCACCAGGCCGATCACCTCTAGCGCCGCCAGCTGTTCCCCCAGGAAG
>JACQWA010000083.1 GCA_016209425.1 Candidatus Rokuibacteriota bacterium | reverse complement strand
GGCGGGGGGCGGGCCGCGGCCCGGGCGGGCCTCTGGCTCGCCCTCCTGGTCCTGCCGTTCGTCCTCTTCGTCGTCTATCCCCTGGGGGTGCTCGTCAAGACGAGCCTGGTCAGCAGCGAGACGGGGGAGGTCACACTGCGCTACTACCGGGACCTCCTGACCATCCCGCGCTACCTCGACAAGACGTGGAACACGCTGGCCATCGCCTTCCTGACGACGGGCGTGAGCCTCGCCCTGGGAGTCCCCCTGAGCTTCTACCTCTGGAAGCGAAACTTCCCCGGCAAGCGCCTCCTGGTCACCCTCCTGGTGGTCCCCTACATGACGCCCAACTACATCCTGGCCCTCGCCGTCGTCTTCCTCTTCGGCCAGAACGGCCTCCTGGCGTTCCTCCTGCGGGCGCTCCTGGGGGACGCGGGCCTCCGCCTGCCCTTCGACGTCTTCTTCACCTACCACGGCATCCTCCTCGTGTTCATCTTTCACAGCCTGTCGCTGGTGGTGTTCCTGGTGCTGGCGCTCCTCTCGGGGATCGAGACCGACTACGAGGAGGCGGCGCGGAGCCTCGGGGCCTCGACGCTGACGGCCCTCCGGCGCGTCATCCTCCCCATGGCGCTCCCCGCGATCACCGGGGCCGCCGTCCTCGTCTTCTCCCGGGTGATGGTGGACTATGTGGTCATCTCCCTCATGGGCGGCCACCGGTACGCCACACTCGCCGTGGAGGTCGTCAACCGCTTCTTCGGTTACCTGACCTACGAACACGCCGCTGCCATGGCCGTCTTCCTGTCCGGGATGACGATGGCGATCATGTACGCGTACCTCTACTGGTTCCGGTGGAGGGGCGGGGCGTGAGCGCGCGTCGCTGGCGCTGGGTCTACCTCCTGGACGCAGCGGTGCTGGGCGGGCTGGGCTTTCTTGTCGTCGCCCCGCTGGCGATCCTGGTCCTGCTGAGCGTGACGCAGGAGTGGGGGACGGGCTTCCGGGGGGGCCTCACGGTGCAGTGGCTCCTTGAGGCGCCGCGCGTCTTCGGCGCCTCCATCCTCCACAGCCTGGCGGTCGCATCCGTCACCATGGCGGCGACGCTCCTCCTCTCGGCCCTGGTGGCCTATGGCGTGCTGACGCGGAAGTTCCGCGGGGGCATCGTCGTGGACGCCCTCGTGATGGCGCCGCTGACGATCTCCTACATCGTGCTGGGGCTCGCCCTGATCCTGGCCTTCAAGGAGCCGCCCCTGCGCCTGCACGGGACGGTCTGGCTGCTCCTGGTCGGCCACCTGATGATCGCGATGCCGCTGGGCTACCGGACGACGCTGGCGACCCTGGAGGCCGCCGACATCGGGCTCGTCGAGGCGGCGCGGGGCCTCGGCGCCTCCGAGTGGACGGCCGTCCGGCGGGTCATCCTCCCCCTGGTCAGCCCGGGACTCGTCGCGTCCTCCCTCCTGGCCTTCGTCACCTCGCTCCAGAACTACTCGCTGTCGTTCATGATCGCGCCGGAGCGGTACAAGACCGTCCCGCTCCAGCTCTTCGAGTACATCTTCGCGGAGACCGGCAGC
Source organism: Candidatus Rokuibacteriota bacterium (assembly GCA_016209425.1). Classification (GTDB taxonomy): domain Bacteria; phylum Methylomirabilota; class Methylomirabilia; order Rokubacteriales; family CSP1-6; genus JACQWA01. Next base: position 6,905 of record JACQWA010000083.1, on the reverse strand, counting down.
TACTCGAACTACAACCTGGGCGCCGCGGTGAGCCTGGTGCTCATGGCGGTGCTCCTCTCGGCCCTGGGCCTGGTCCGGTGGTTGACGGGGCAGAGCTGGCACGAGAACCTGAACGTCTGAGCGGATGGAAGGGTACCTCGTCGTTCGAAAACTTCGGAAGGCGTTCGGGCCGGTGGTCGCCCTGGCTGGGGTGAGCTTCTCGGTCGAGCGCGGCGAGTTCTTCACGCTCCTCGGCCCCTCCGGGTGCGGCAAGACCACCCTGCTCCGCTGTCTCGCCGGCTTCGAGCGGGCCGAGGCGGGGGAGATCCTGATCGACGGTCGCGATGTCCGGGACGACGAGCCGGAGAAGCGGGACATCGGCTTCGTCTTCCAGCGCTACGCGCTCTTCCCCACCATGACCGTGGCCGAAAACGTGGCGTTCGGCCTCGAGGTCCGCAAGCGCCCCGGGCCCGAGATCGACCAGCGGGTGCAGGAGGTCCTCCGCCTGGTCGGGCTCCAGGGGCTCGACGACCGCAAGCCGCGCCAGCTCTCCGGGGGCCAGCAGCAGCGCGTGGCCCTGGCGCGGGCCCTCGTCATCCGGCCGCGGATCCTGCTGCTCGACGAGCCCCTGAGCAACCTGGACGCGAAGCTCCGGGTGGAGATGCGGATGGAGATCCGGCGGCTCCAGAAAGACCTCGGCATCACGGCCGTCTACGTGACGCACGACCAGGAGGAGTCCTTCGCCCTGTCGGACCGGGTGCTCGTCATGTCCCAGGGCGAGGCGCAGCAGGTCGGCACGCCGCAGGAGCTCTACTTCGCGCCGCGGAACCAGTTCGTGGCCGGCTTCATCGGCCAGACGAACTTCCTCGGGGGCCGGTGCGTCGAGCGTGCCGGGGGCTGGATCGTGGTGGACTGTCTGGGGGCTCGGGTGAGGCTGCCGACGGAGCGGGACGTCTCCCCGGGGGCGGCGGTGGCGTTCACGGTCCGGCCGGAGCACGTCAGGCTGGAGCGCGTGTCGCGCGGCGAGAACAGCATTCGGGCGGTCGTCCGGCAGGTCCAGTTCCTGGGCCCAACCATTGGGTATTACGCCCAGACAGGCTCGGTGATGCTCCTCGGGGAAGTCCACGGGGTCACGCGCGACGAGGTTGAGAAGCTCCCCCGGCAGGGCGAGGAGGTCTGGTGCGCGTTCGACCCCGAGGACTGCGTCGTCATGGGGACCGAGGCGCGTTGACACGCGGAGGAGATCCGCTGGCTAGGGGCTTCGCCGACGGCCCAGCGCCGCGAGCGTGATGGAGACGATCCGGGCCTCGGGGCTCACCGCGGAGGCCGCCCGCCGGCTCCGGTTGTGCGGCGGGACAGGCCGGGTTCACTCGGCGTTCGCCCGGACGGTGAACTTGGAGCTTGACGGCCTGGAAGACCTGGGCTGGTTGAGCCTGCACGGGCCCGGCCTGATTCCATCGGCCTTCGGGATCGCCTGTGACTCCTGGAAGCTGACGGACGGACTCGAGGGGGCCTCGGTGAGGATTGAGGCAAACGCCATCGCCCTCGATGGCCGCCTCTTGGTGAGACTCGAGACCGCCGGGCTGCGGGATACGACGTTGCAGACGCCCGCGCCACTCCCGGCGATCGCCGGCTGTCTCGCCCGTGCGCTTTCCTCCATCACGGGGGGCCTCTTGCCCGTGATCGCCCACCTTCTGGCCGACGCCGCCTTGCCACGGGATCCTCTTGCCCGCAAAGCGTACCCGGCGCTGGCGGCGCTCTACGACGCCACACGGGCACGTGAGGCGGCAGATTGCGTGGGCGCAGCGCGGTGGCTCCTGGGCCTTGGGCCGGGCCTCACCCCGGCCGGCGACGACTGTCTCGTGGGCTGGCTCGCCGGTGTCTGGGTGGCCGGCCCCGACGGGAGAAGTCTTGTCGAGGCAACGGCGGGTGGTCTCTCGGAGGCGGCGCGGACGCTGACGGGGCCGCTGAGCCGCGCGTTCCTGGCAGCCGCGGTGAGCGGTCAGGCTGCCGAGCCGCTCTACGGCTTCGTCTCTGCCCCCAATTGGACGAGTCTCGCGCGTCTCCTCTCGCTGGGCGCGACCTCAGGGGCTGACCTCCTCGGCGGCTACCTCTTGGGGCGTGCTGCGCTTGCTCCGTAGGAACGCCTCATGGCGTTGAGGAGCGTTGTCTGGCCCTCCTTCTATCAGGACTCCATCGCGCTGATGCGGGTCGCGGAGGCCCTCAAGGAGCTCCCCCGCGTCCGCGAGGCGGCGGCCCTGATGGGGACACCGGCCAACCACGAGCTCCTCGCCTCGGCCGGTCTGGCGACGCCCGAAAGCAAGCGGGCTGGTGTCGGTGACTTGATCCTCGCTGTCGAGGCGGAAAGCGAAGGGGCCGCCGAGGCCGCGCTCGAGGCCGCCAAGGATCTCTTTGCCGCCCGCCGGCACGAACTCGAGCAGGCCGTGCGGGTCCTGCCGCGGACGCTCGATTCCGCATTGGCGCATCTGCCCAACGCCAACCTCGTGGCCATCTCCGTCCCCGGGCCGTACGCGAAGTTCGAGGCGGCGCGCGCCCTCCGACGTGGCCTCCACGTCTTTCTCTTCAGCGACAACGTGCCACTGGCCGACGAGGTGGAGTTGAAGCGCCTGGCCGTCAGCCGGCGGCTCCTCTGCATGGGACCCGACTGCGGCACCGCATACCTGGGTGGCGTGGGGCTCGGCTTCGCCAACGTGGTGCCGCGCGGCCGGGTGGGCTGTGTCGCCGCCTCCGGGACAGGTCTTCAGGCGGTGGTCTCGCACGTGGCGGCGCTGGAGGAGGGGATTTCCCACGGGATCGGGGTCGGGGGGCGGGATCTCTCGGCAGAGGTGGGTGGCGTGATGACGGGGCTCGCCCTCGAAGCCCTGGCTGCCGATTCAGAGACCCTGGTGGTAGTCCTGATCTCGAAGCCCCCGGCCCCGAGCGTCCTCGGACCGCTCGAAGCGGCTCTGGCGGAGGTGGGGAAACCCGTCGTCGCCTGCTGCCTGGGGGAGCCGCCTCGCCTTGGCGGTCCTGTCCGCTGGGTCACCACGCTCGAGGATGCGGCGGAGGCCGCCGTCGCGACGCGCCGCGGAATGCCGTGGACTCCTCGTGCCTTTAGCGATCCGAGAGCCATCGGGGCGCGCCTCGCCCGGGTTCGCGCCGAAACGGACCGACGTGGAGCGGGAGTGTTTGGCCTCTTCACCGGCGGCACGCTCGCCCACGAGGCCCGGCTCCTCTTGGAGCCGCTCGTCGGCCCGGTGGCGTCCAACCTCGGGCCCGGCGGGGAGGGGAGCGGTCATTGGATCCTCGACCTCGGTGCCGATGAGTTCACGGTGGGCCGCCCCCACCCGATGCTCGACCCCGAGGCGCGCGCGGCCCGCGTGCGGGAGGCCGGCCGCTCGGCGGCGATCGGGGTGGTCCTCGTGGACCTCGTCCTCGGTCGGGCCGCGCATCCGAACCCCGCCGGGCCCATAGCAGCCGCGATCCGCGACGCCCGCGTCCGAGCGGCTGCCGATGGCCGGTCGCTGGTGGTCGTCGCCTCCGTCGTCGGGACGGCGGGGGATCCCCAGGGACTTTCGCGCCAGATCGCCGCGCTCGAGGCGGCCGATGCCGACGTGCTGCCGTCCAACGCCCAGGCGGCCCGCTTCGCGGCGCTGGTGGTGCGGCCGGATCTCGCCCCGTCGCTCCTCGGGGAATCTCCATGAGTCTGGAGACAGCCCTTTCCAAGCCGCCCCGGGTGATCAATATCGGGCTTGACGTCTTTGCCCTCGAGCTCCAGGCCGCGGGCGTCCCCGTGATCCACGTGGACTGGCGGCCGCCCGCCGCCGGCGACCCACGGCTGCTGGCGCTCCTGGAGCGCCTCGAGGGGGATGACGAGGAATGAGGCTCGAGGCGCGCCAATGACCGTGAGGGCCGCCAACGCCGAAGCGCTTCGCCGCCTGCTGGCCGCTGAACCCGTCCTCACCGACTGCGTGTCTGCCGTTGAGGCGATCGGGCTTGAGCCCGGCGTCGTTCTCCACGCGGGACCGCCGATCGGCTGGCAGGTCATGTGCGCGCCCGTTCAAGGCGCCATCGTGGGTGCGCTCCGGTACGAAGGCTGGGCTTCCAGCGAGGCCGACGCCCTGGAGCTGGTCGCGCGTGGAGGGGTGAGGTTGGAGCCCTGCCACCACCGAGGCGCGGTGGGGCCCATGGCCGGCATCATCACGAGGTCCATGCCGGTCTTCGTGCTCGAGAACCGGGCATTCGGCAACCGCGCCTGTGCCACGATCAACGAGGGACTCGGGCGCGTCCTCCGCTTCGGCGCGAACGACGAGACGGTCCTGGCGCGCCTCGCCTGGCTCCGGGACGAGGCTGGTCCGCTCCTCGGGAAGGCCCTCCGGCGCTCGGGAGGGATCGAGCTCCGCACTCTCATGGCCCAGGCCCTCCAGATGGGCGACGAGATGCACCAGCGGAACGTTGCAGCGTCCTCCCTCTTCGTTCGAGCGCTTCTGCCGTCGCTCGTCCGTGAGGGGACCGGTGCCGCGCTCGAACGCCTCACCGACTTCCTGGCCGGCAACGATCAGTTCTTTCTCAACCTGGCGATGGCCGCGGCGAAGGCGGCGACCGACTCTCTCCTCGGGATTCCGGGGTCCACGGTGGTTGCCGCGATGGCGCGCAACGGTGCCGAGTTCGGCATTCGCGTGGCCGGCTGCGGCGCGCGGTGGTTCACGGCGCCCGTCAACACCCCCGAGGGGTTCTTTTTCCCCGGCTTCGGACCGACAGATGCCAATCCGGACCTGGGGGACTCGGCCATCGTGGAGACCCTCGGGCTTGGCGGGATGGCTATGGCCGCTTCGCCCGGCGCGGCTCGGTTCGTGGGGGCGGGCGGCGTCGCGGAGGCGCTGCGCATCACCGAGGAGATGCGGGAGATCACCCTCGGGGAACACCCCTATTTTCGGATCCCGGCGCAGGGAGACCGCGGGGCGCCCGTGGGGATTGACGTCCGCCGCGTTGTCACCACGGGGATCACGCCTCTCATAAACACCGGGATCGCCGGGCGGAAAGCCGGCGTCGGCCAGGTGGGAGCGGGCGTCGTGCGCGCGCCCTTCGGGTGCTTCACGGCGGCGCTGGAGGCGCTGGCTGCCGATGACGGCTGAGCCGCGCGACCGGGTTCCGGCTCGTCCGGACCCACGGCAACGGTCCCCAGGTCGGGGATGAACTGCTCCGCATGGAACTGGCGCGCAAGACGGTGCCGCCGCTCACCCTCGACCTCTGCGGGGCCGAGACCCAGGGCTCGCTCGGGTATGCGATCCAGCAGGTGTTCGGCAACCTGTGCCGCGCCCGCGGCCTGGACGTGCCCGTCGCCACCGTCGTGACCCTGGTGATGGGAGGGCACCCGTGGCGTTGAAGCCGTGGTCGAGAAGGACCTGCCGACGGAAACGAGGGGGAAGCCATGGGACGGCTGGACGGGAAAACGGCGCTGGTGACCGGCGGAAACACGGGGATCGGGCGGGAGGTGTGCCTGGCCTTCGCCAGTGAGGGGGCGGACGTCGCGGTCAACTACATCGTGCGGGAGCCGGAAGCGGAGAACCTCGTCCGAATGATCGACGCGCGGGGCCGGCGCGCCCTGGCGGTCAAGGCGGACGTGACGCGCGAGGACGAGGTGCGGGCGATGGTGCAGCGGGTTCTCCTGGCCTTTGGCCGCCTCGACATCTTGGTCAACAACGCCGGGATCCAGAAAGCCCAGGCGATCACGGAGACGACCGTCGAGGACTGGGACCGGATGATGGCGGTGCACCTGCGGGGGGCCTTTCTCTGCTGCCGCGAGGTGGTCCCCCCCATGCAGGCGCGCGGGAGCGGGAAAATCATCAACACCTGCTCGCAGCTCGCCTACAGCGGTCGCGCGCGGTACACGGCCTACTCCGCGGCCAAGGGCGGCCTCCTGACCTTCACCCGGGCCCTCGCCCAGGAACTTGCCCCGGCCATTCAGGTCAACGCGGTGGCGCCCGGGCTGATCGATACGGGCTTTGACCCGCTGCCCGAGAGCCGCAAGCGCGAGATCGCCGAGTCACTCCCCCTCAAGCGCCTGGGGCGCCCCGACGACGTGGCGCCGGTCTTCGTCTTCCTCGCCTCAGACGAGGGGCGCTACTTCTGCGGCCAGACGCTGGGACCGAACGGCGGGGAAGTCATGCCCTGACAACGTGGGCCTTGACGTGGCCGAGGGCCAGGATCACAATCCTGGGGACGTCATGAAGCTCCTCATCATCAACCCGAACAGCTCGGAGACGGTGACGGCCGCGATCCTGGAGTCGGCGCGGCGGGGCGCGGCGCCGGGAACGGAACTGGTGGGGGTCACGACCAAGGGGGGCACCCGCAACATAGACTCCGCGTTCGGCGACTACCTCTCGGGCGCGTACATGATTCGAACCTGCCTCGAAGCCGTGAGGCTCCAGCGCCCCGACGCCGTCGTCCTCGCCGGCTTCGGCCGGGTCGGGATCGACGCGCTGAAGGAAGCCCTGGACATCCCCGTGGTCTCCATCTCCGAGGCCTCCATGGCCGTCGCGGCCCTCCTGGGCCACCGCTTCACGACCCTCACGATGCTCGACCAGTTCATCCCGTACCAGCAGGACGTGGTTCGGCTCTACGGGTTCGAGGCCAAGTGCGCCTCGGTCCGGTCCATCAACGTGAACGTCGAGGAGTGCGTCACGAACCGAGAGGAGACGCTCCGGCAGCTCAAGGGGGAGATCCGGAAGATTGTGGCCGAGGATCGGGCGGAGGTCGTGATCCTCGCGTGCGCCGGACTCTGCGGCTACGACGCCGAGCTCTCGCGCCTGGCCGGCGTGCCGGTGCTCGATCCGGTGGCGGTCGGGGTGAAAGTGGCGGAGAGCCTGGTGGCGCTCGGCCTCAGCCACTCGAAGGTGCGAAAGTTCGCCGCTCCGCCCCAGCAG
>JACQWA010000088.1 GCA_016209425.1 Candidatus Rokuibacteriota bacterium | reverse complement strand
GAGGGGGAGGGGGAGGGGGAGAGGAGAAGAGGTGGTATAATTCGAGTGGTCGTCGCGGGGGGAGGTTTCCTGAGAACCGGGTGCGGCCCGGGACCCCTCGAACCTGCTCTGGATAATCCCAGCGAAGGGAACGCGGCGAGACCGTAAGAGTTCCGGACCGCACCCACCGGGTGCGGTTTTTTCGTGATGAAGATCAGCGTGAACGGTAAGGCCATGGAGGTGGCCGAGGGGCTGACCGTCGAGGGACTCCTCGGTCTTCTGAACGTCCGGCGGGAGTACACGGCCGTCGCGCTCAACCGCGAGGTCGCGCCAAAGGCCGCGTACGCCGAGACGGTGCTCAGGGAGGGCGATCGCGTGGAGATCGTCCGCCCGATGGGAGGGGGATAGGCAATGCAGGACACACCGCTGGTGCTCGGAGGAAAGGAGTTTAGGTCGCGCCTGATCGTGGGGACGGGCAAGTACCCGTCCTTCGAGATCATGAAGGAGGCCATCGAGGCTTCCGGGGCCCAGCTCGTCACGGTCGCCGTGCGCCGGGTGAACCTCCCCGGGACCGGCGAATCGCTCCTCGATCACATCGATACCTCCCGTTATACGCTCTTGCCGAATACCGCGGGCTGCTACACCGCGGATGAGGCGGTGAGGACCGCGTACCTGGCTCGGGAGGCCGGCCTGGGAGAGCTGATCAAACTCGAGGTGATCGGCGACTCGCGCACCCTGTTCCCCGATGTCCAGGGGCTCCTGGAAGCCACCAAGATCCTCGCCCGCGAGGGGTTCACCGTGCTTCCGTACACCAACGACGACCCGGTCGTCGCTCAAAAGCTCCAGGAGGCCGGCGCGGCGGCGGTCATGCCGCTCGGGGCGCCCATCGGCTCGGGTCTCGGGCTCCGTAACCCTTACAACGTCAAGATCATTCTGGAAAACATCGCCATACCGGTCATCGTGGATGCCGGAGTCGGCACGGCTTCCGACGCGGCGATCGCCATGGAGCTCGGCTGCGACGGGGTCCTCATGAACACCGCGATTGCGGGGGCGCGCGATCCGGTGGCGATGGCCACCGCGATGCGGCTGGCGGTGGAGGCCGGCCGCCTCGCCTTCAAGGCCGGGCGCATCCCCAAAAAGCTTTACGCGACAGCTTCGTCGCCGATCGAAGGCCTCCCGGAGTGGACGAGCTAGCCCCCCGTGGGGGGAGAGGATTAAGGTGAGGGGGTGTGCGGAAGAGGATGGATTTCAGGCTGTATCTGGTGACCGACCGTCGGCAGACCCGGAGACGCCCGCTCACGGAAGTTGTGGACGAATGCCTGTCGGCGGGGCTCCGTGCGGTTCAGCTGCGCGAAAAGGACTTGCCCGATACCGAGTTCACGGCCCTGGCGCGCTCGCTGCGCGAGGCGACCCGACGCGTGGGCGCGCGGCTCTTCATCAACGGCCGATGGGAGGTGGCGCTCGCCCTGGGGGCGGACGGCCTCCAGAGGGGCCAGGACTCGTTGCCGACGCTGGTCCTCAGGTCGAAGGCGGCTCCGGGGATGCTGATCGGCGCCTCGGTCCACAGCGTTGACGAGGCGCGCGCCGCCGAGCGTGACGGCGCCAACTTCATCGTCTTCGGCCCCGTGTACGACACCCCGTCCAAGCGACCGTACGGCCCGCCCCAGGGAATTGACGCGCTCGCAAGCGTCGTCAAAGCCGTGAGCGTTCCGGTCTTCGCGATCGGGGGTATCATTCCTGATCGGGTCGCTGCCGTGCTGGCGACCGGCGCCCATGGCGTCGCCGTGATCTCGGCGATCCTCGCGGCCGAGCGTCCCAGTGAGAGCACGAAGCAGTTCATCGAGGCTCTGGGGAGCGCCTGATGGCCCGCACCGCCGACGTCGTGGTCGTGGGTGGCGGCGTCATCGGCTGCGCCATCGCCTATGAGCTGGCCAAGGGCGGGCTGGGGGTCACGCTCGTAGAGCGCGGCACTCCGGGCTGCGAGGCCTCGAGCGCCGGGGCGGGGATGCTGGCCCCTCAGGCTGAAAGCTCAGCGCCTGGCCCGCTGCTGGCTCTCAAGCTCGCCTCCAAGGCGCTCTATCCGGATCTGGCTTTCGAGCTCTCCGAGAGGACGGGCCTGGACATCGAATACGAGACCGGGGGGAACCTCCACTGCTTCCTTGACGAGGGAGACGAAGCGGTGGGCCGGGCGGCCTGCGCCTGGCAACGCGAGGCGGGGTTGAAGGCTGAACTGCTGGGGCGCGCCGACGCGCTGGCGCTCGAGCCCGATCTGTCCGCCGAGGTTCGTGGAGCTTTGTTCCTCCCTGATGACCACTGGGTCAATAATCCGCGACTGGTGACCGCCCTGGCCAATGCCGCCGCCCAGGAGCGAGCCGCGTTCGTCACGGGGGAAGTCACGGCGATCCTGAGGACGGGAGATCGCGTCACGGGCGTCAGGGTGGGGGACGAGGCCGTCAGGAGCGCGGCGGTGGTGCTGGCGGCCGGAGCCTGGAGCGGCCAGTTGGCAGCGACCGCCGGGCTGACCCTCCCGATCCAACCGGTGAGAGGACAGATCGTCTGCCTTGAGGGGGTGCCCCGTCGGCACCATCATCTGCTCCACGTCAAGGATCACTATCTTGTCCCGCGGGTCAGCGGCCAGATTCTGGTGGGCGCTTCGGTGGAGTGGGTGGGATTCGTGAAGCAGGTGACCGCCGAGCAGATCCGGGCCTTCCTCGACGCTGCGATGCGCGTCGTGCCCGCTCTCGGCCGGGTCCCCATCCAGGCTACGTGGGCCGGCTTCCGCCCCTGGGCTCCCGACGAGCGACCGGTCATCGGCCCCTGGCCGGGCCTCGACGGGCTCGTCGCGGCGACGGGGCACTTCAGGAACGGGATCCTCCTCGCCCCCGTCACCGCCCGCCTGATCCGCGAGCTGCTGGTGGACCACGCCCCGTCCTTCGACCTCACGCCCTTTCTCCCTGACCGGTTCCTCCATTAACCTTCTGGGCGGGGCTCCTTGACCATTCGGTAATTATGGCTATACGTATGGCCATAAAAAGTGAGGGGAGAAGTTCATGCGATTTGCCAGCGTGGCGCAGGTCAGAAGGATTGGAGTGGGAGCGGCTTACGGCCAATCGCCTCCAGCAAGCGTGGGAAGGGGAGGACGATGCGCTCTACGACTACCTTTAAACGAGGGCAGGTGGTCGTGGTCAACCTTCCCTTCTCGAATCACTCGGGGGTGAAGCCACGGCCGGCGTTGGTTGTCAGCGCCGAGGCGTTCCGTCGCGGCCTCCCCGACGTGATCGTCTGCCCGATCAGCAGCCAGCCCCGGTATTATCACCGCCCAGGACCAGGCGACTGTGCCCTCCGGGATTGGGGGGCTGTCGGACTCCGACGTCCCAGCACGGTGATTTCGAACCTGCTTGCGGTGGATAAGCAGATCACGAAGCGGATCCTTGGGCGGTTGTCCCAGCCCGATCTGGCCCGAGTCGAGACCGTTCTGCGGCAGGCCCTCGGTCTCCTGTGATGCAGAGCACGATGCAGGTCAAGCGGGACATCTGCGCCGCCATTGACCGGCGCGCCGAGCAGATCATCGGGCTCGGGGAGCAGATCCGGCGCAACCCCGAGCTGGGCTTCAGGGAGGTCAAGACCGCGCGCCTGGTGGAGGAGACGTTCAGGCAATTGGGGCTCGTCCCGAAATCGGGTCTGGCCCTGACGGGGGTGAGGGCGGAGGTGAGCGGCGCCGGCGACGGCCCGACGCTCGCCCTCCTCGGCGAGCTCGACGGGCTGGTGGTGAGCGGCCACCCCCTGGCGGATCCTACAATGGGGGCAGCCCACGCGTGCGGCCACAATGCCCAGATCGCGGGGCTCCTGGGATCGGCCATGGGGCTCCTCGAGGCGCGGGCGATGGAGGCCCTGGCCGGCCGGGTCGTCTTCTTCGCCGTCCCTGCCGAGGAGTACGGCGACGTCGAATGGCGGGTGGACCAGGCGCGGCGGGGGAAGCTGGAGTTCCTCGGCGGCAAGCCGGAGCTGGTAAGGCTGGGCCACTTCGACGACGTGGCCCTGGCCATGATGATTCACACGACGGCGCGCCCCGAGGACAGGAAGGCAGGCGTCGGCGTGTCCAACAACGGCTGCATCGTGAAGACGGTCCGCTACCTCGGGCGCGCGGCCCACGCGGGAGGCGCCCCCCACCGCGGCGTCAACGCCCTCTACGCCGCCACGATCGGGCTCTCCGCGATCAACGCGATTCGGGAGACGTTCAGGGACGAGGACACGATCCGCGTTCATCCGATCATCACCCACGGGGGCTCCCAGGTGAACGTGATTCCCGCTGAGGTGCGCATCGAGACCTACGTGCGGGGGAAAACGGTCGAGGCGATTCTGGAGGCCAACGTCAAGGTCGATCGGGCGCTCAGGGCCGGCGCCCTGGCGCTGGGAGCGCAGGTGGAGATCGAGACGCTCCCGGGTTATCTCCCGCTCTACAACAACGCGGCCATGGCCAAAGTTTTCCGGGAGAACGCGATCAGCCTGGTGGGAGAGGAGCAGTACACCAGCGTGGGGCACCGCACCGGCTCCACCGACATGGGAGATCTCTCCCACGTGATGCCCGTGCTCCATCCGTACATGGGCGGGGCGAGCGGCGGCCACCACGCCGCCGACTTCGAGATCACCGATCCGACCCTCGCCTACGTGGCCCCCGCCAAGGCGCTGGCGCTCACGGCCGTCGATCTGCTGTCAGATGGCGCAGCCCTTGCCCGGGACATCCTCCAGTCGTCGAAGCCTCGGATGACGAAGGCGGGGTACCTCGCGTTCCAGCGCGGCCTCCGGCGGCGCGAGCTCTACGACGGGTCGGCATCGGTTTGACAGTATCGGAAGCATCAGGTGCCAGCGAGCGTCCTTCTGTTTCCGTTCACCGACTACTGGTGGTTCTATGCCGCATTCACCGGCTTCGTCCTCCTGCTCCTGGCCCTGGACCTGGGGGTGCTTCGCCGGGACGCGCGGGAGGTGTCCTTCCGTGAGGCGGCTGCCTGGAGTGCCGTTTGGATCGGTCTGGCGCTGGCCTTCAATTACCTGCTGTACCGGTACGCGCTCGCGAGGCTTCCCGGCGACGCGCGGCTCACGGGGATCCCCGGCTTCGACCCGGACGCGGCGGCCGGGCAGGCCGCCCTGGAATTTCTCGCCGGATATATCGTCGAGTATTCCCTCGCGGTGGACAACATCTTCATCTTCGTTCTCGTCCTCCGCTACTTCGCCATTCCGTCCAGGTACCAGCACCGCGTGCTCTTCTACGGGATCCTCGGCGCACTCGTGTTCCGAGCCCTCTTCATCGCCCTGGGGTCTCTGCTCCTCCGATTCCACTGGGTCGTTTGGCTGTTCGGGGCCTTCCTGGTCTTTACCGGCCTCAAGTTGATGTTCGCGCCCGAAAGGGGGCTGGAGCCCGAGAAGAATCCCCTGATCCGGCTGTTCCGGAAGTTCGTGCCGGTCACGCCGGAATTCCACGGCCCGCGGTTCTTCGTGCGGATCGAGACTGCCGTGCACGCCACCCCGCTGTTCATCGCGCTCCTGTTCCTGGAGGTGACGGACATCATCTTCGCCGTGGACTCGGTTCCCGCGATCTATGCCCTCACGGACGAGCCGTTCATCGTCTTCACCTCCAACATCTTTGCAATCCTGGGCCTGCGGTCGATGTACTTCCTCCTGGGCGGCGCCATGGACCGGTTCCACATGCTCAAGTACGGGCTCGCCCTCGTGCTCATCTTCGTGGGTCTCAAGATGGCGTGGCTGAACGACCTCTACGGCGGCAAGTTCCCGATCAGCGTGTCGCTCGGGATCATCGCGGCCGTCCTGGGAGCGTCGATCCTCCTCTCCTTCCTGTTTCCGAAGCGCCAGGTCCAGGCGGGCGATTCCGCCGCCACTCCGCGCTGAGCCTTTCCTGTTGCGGTACACTTGACGCGAAGATGTACGGCAAAACGCCCGTGGAGTTTCCGAAGCGGATCGTCTGCCTGACGGCCGAAACGACCGAGATCGTCTACGCGCTCGGGGTCGGCGATCGGGTGGTTGGCGTCCCCGGGACGGCGGTGCGCCCGCCTGAGGCCCGGGAGAAGCCGAAGGTCGGCGGCTTCACCACCTTCAGGCTCGACAAAATTCTCGCCCTCACCCCCGATCTGGTCCTCGCGTTCTCGGACCTCCAGAAGGAGATCGTGAGGGACCTGGTGCGAGCCGGCCTCACGGTCTTCGCCACGAACCAGCGCTCGTTCGACGACATCCTCGGGACGATCCTGATGATCGGGGGCCTCATCGGGAGGGAAACCGAGGCGCGGGCGCTGATCCAGGATATGCAGGACGAGGTCAGGCAGGTCCGGGAATTCTCCCGCGTTTGGCCGGACCGGCCGCGGGTCTTTTTCGAGGAGTGGGACGATCCCTTGATCGCCGGGATTCGATGGGTCTCGGAGCTGATCGAGATGGCGGGAGGGCGCGACATCTTCCCCGAGCTTCGGGACAGGCCCGTCGCCGCGGAGCGCGTGGTGGACCCCGCCGAGGTCGTGCGCCGCGACCCGCAGGTCGTCATCGCCTCCTGGTGCGGGAAGAAGCTGGATCCGGACCGGATCCGGGCCCGTCCCGGCTGGGACCAAATCGCCGCCGTGCGGGAGAACCGGATCTACGAGCTGGATGGCGCCGATATCCTGGCCCCCGGCCCCTCGGTCATGGGCGGGCTCCGCCAGCTCCACGAGATCGTCCAGGCCTGGATGGAGACCCGGTAGCCTACCTCAAGGACTGTCTCGTTCCAGACACGGTAACACGCTGTTATCCTGATCAAAAACAAGTGTGCTATCGAGGGTTCATTTTGCCCATGATCAGTGGTTTAAAAGTGAGGGAACGTGCGGGTGCCATGGTAAGATGAAATTCCTTCGACGACCTCCATGGAGCCGAGTTTCGTGACGGGAGAAATTGCGCGCCCCGAGCGCTTCTTTGCTGATCGGTTCGGCCTGACCTCCTCCCTCTTGGAACGGCTCTTGGGCTCAGCCCTGGTCGGCCGGGTGGAAGAGGCCGACCTCTTTCTGGAGTACCGCGTGAACGAGGAGCTGGTGCTCGAAGAGAGGGCGGTCAAGAAGGCCTCCCGCCACGTGAGCCAGGGGGCGGGGGTACGGGCCCAATCCGGCGAGCGGACCGGCTACGCCCACACCGACGACGTCACGCTCACGAGCCTTGAGGAAGCCGCGCGGCAGGCGCGCGCCGTTGCCGATCGCGCGGCGACCTCCGCGATCGTGGCGGCCAAACCTGACCGTCGGCCTCATGACCTCTATGCGATGGCCGTCCCGCCGGTGGTCGCCGATCCCTCAGGAAAGGTCGCCCTCCTCCGGCGCATCGACGAAACAGCCCGGGGTGCCGACCCGCGGGTTCGCCAGGTCATCGCCTCAATCTGGAGCGAGGAGCAGATCATCCTGATCGCCACCGCCTCGGGCTGGACTGTGGGGGACGTGCGGCCGCTGACCCGCCTCAACGTCACCGTGATCGCCGAGCAGGATGGCCGGCGCGAGATCGGGAGCTACGGCGGCGGCGGCAGGGTGCCCTTCGACTTCTTTCTGGATGAGGAGCGGTGGAAGCGCTTCACCGCCACGGCCACCAACCAGGCGCTCCTGAAGCTCAGCGCTCTTGCGGCACCGGCGGGCAGCCTCACCGTGGTCCTGGGTCCGGGGTGGCCCGGGATCCTGCTCCATGAGGCGATCGGGCATGGACTGGAAGGGGACTTCAACCGGAAAGGGGTGTCGGCGTTCTCTGGGCGGATGGGGGAGCGCGTGGCGTCGCCGCTCGTGACCGTCGTGGACGACGGGACGCTTCCCAACCGCCGCGGCTCGCTCAACGTCGACGACGAAGGCACGCCCACCGGGCGCAACGTGCTCATCGAGAACGGCGTGCTGCGCGGCTACATGCAGGATCGCCTGAACGCTCGCCTCATGGGTATGGCGCCCACGGGAAACGGCCGGCGGGAGTCCTTCGCCTATCCGCCGATGCCCCGCATGACGAATACCTTCATGCTCGCCGGCCAGGATGATCCCGCGGAGATCATCCGGTCGGTTCCGTACGGGCTCTACGCGGTCGCCTTCGGCGGCGGGCAGGTGGACATCACCAACGGAAAGTTCGTCTTCTCGGCGAGCGAGGCGTACCTGATCGAGGACGGGAAGCTGACGGCGCCGGTCAAGGGGGCCACGCTGATCGGCAGCGGGCCCGACGTGCTGAAGCGGGTGTCCCGGGTCGGCCACGACCTCAAGCTCGACGAAGGCGTGGGGACCTGCGGCAAGGATGGTCAGTCGGTTCCTGTCGGCGTCGGGCTTCCCACCATCCGGGTGGATGGCATCACCGTGGGCGGCACCCAGGTCTGATTACCCATGCATGAGCTGTTGAGCCGGCTTCTCGAGCGGGCGCGGGAACGTGGCGCCTCGGAGGCCGACGCCTACTTCGTGGACGAGCGGCACTCGTCGGTGCAAGTCAGGCTCGGCAAGGTAGAGACCGTCACCCACGCCCGGGAGCAGCGGCTGGCACTTCGCGTCTTCGCGGGCCGGGCCTCGGCTTCGGCCTCCTCCTCAGACCTCTCGCCCCAATCGGTCCAGCGCCTGGTCGACGAGGCCGTCGCCCTGGCTCGCCTCACAGCTCCCGACCCCGTAGCGGGACTGCCGGACCGGGATGAGCTTGCGGGGGCTATCGCTGACCTGGGCTTGGAAGACCCCGAGGGCCACGGCCTCACGCCGGAGGAGAAGATCGCGCTGGCGCAGCGAGGCGAGGCCGCCGCGCTCGATGCCGATCCTCGCATCACCAATTCCGAGGGAGCGGAGTTTTTCGAGCGGCAGGCCCGCTACGCCTACGCCACCTCTCACGGGTTCTTCGGCTCGTACGGGACCTCAAGCTTCAGTCTCACGGTCTCCCCGGTGGCATCCTCCAACGGGGAAATGCAGCGGGATTCCTGGTACACCGTCGCCCGGAAGCGACAGCGGCTCGACCCCCCCGAGGAGGTGGGGCGGATTGCTGCCCGCCGCGCCCTTCGCCGCCTCGGCGGGCGGAAGGTCAAGACCGCGGAGGTGCCGGTCGTCTTCGACCCGGAGACGGCCGCCAGCCTGGTCCGCGCCCTCGCGGGTGCCGCTTCGGGCCCGGGGCTTTACCGGGGCACCTCCTTTCTTCTGAACCGGCTGGGCGCCCGGATCGCCGCGCCTACCGTGACCCTCGTGGACGACGGGACCATCCCGGGGGCCCTTGGCTCCCGCCCGTTCGACGGAGAGGGACTCCCGATCCGCAAGACCGTGCTGGTCAATGCCGGGATGCTCGACTCCTACCTGCTCGACACCTATAGCGGCCGGAAGCTTGGTCTCCCGTCCACCCACCATGCCTCGCGGGACGGCAGCGGCGTGGGCGTGTCAACGACGAACCTCTATCTGGCTGCGGGAGAGACCTCGCCCGAGGAGCTCATCGGCTCGGTGCAGAGTGGGCTTTACGTGACCGAGCTGATCGGGTTCGGCGTCGACTTCGTGACCGGCGACTATTCCCGCGGAGCCGTCGGGCTCTGGATCGAAAACGGCAAACTGGCCTATCCCGTGGAGGAGGTCACGGTGGCGGGGAACCTCCTCGCGATGTTCGGGGCCGTCGACGGGGTCGGCAACGATCTGATTCTGCGAGACCGCGCCTCGGCGCCGACCTTGCGGATCACGCGAATGGTCGTCGCCGGGAACTAGGCAGGGGGAACCACACACCATGATCATTGACAGCCACTGCCACCTCCACGATTCCGTCTTCTCGGATCTTCGGGCGACGCTGACTCGGGCCATCGACCACGAGGTGTGGGGGGTCATCGCCGTGGGATGTGACCCCGCCACGAACGCGAAGACCCTGGAGGCGGCCACACACCACGGGAAGGCAATCTGGCCCTGCCTCGGGTGCCATCCCGAGTGGACCCGATTGACCGACGCGGCGGTCGAGGAGGTGGAGTCCCAAGTGGTGCAGCACCACTCGCGGATCGTGGCGCTGGGGGAGGTGGGGCTCCCCTGGTACTGCCTCGAGGGCGCCCCGGATCCGGCCTCCCTGATGGTGGGCGGCCGGGAACGGCTGGGCCGGTTCCTGGAGCTGGCCGCGCGCTACGATCTGCCGGTCATCCTCCACGCGCCCCACGGCGCCGCCGTGGAGGCGCTGAGCCTCCTTCGCAGGCACGCCATCGAGCGCGCGGTCTTTCACTGGCACAAGGCTCCCACCGAGGTCACCCGGCAGATCGTGGAGGCCGGGTATCACGTTTCGGTGACTCCCGAAGTGGTCTATCGCCAGCGTGACCGGGAAATGGTGGAGTGGATCCCGCTGGAGTCGCTCCTGGTGGAGACCGACAGCCCGTGGCCGTACCAGGGCGAGTTCGAGGGGCTTGCCACCGAGCCGTGGATGACCTCGCGGGTCGTCGAGGAGGTCGCCAAGCTGAAGCAGCTGCCCGTCGACGAGGTCATGTTCCGCCTCTCGACGAACACCTGCCAGCTTTTCGACCTTCCCTATGCATGACCTCACCCGGAGGGGGGCTTCGCGCCCCTTCAGGACCTCCCCCCTTGGGGTTGCGCCGGCAGAGCCGTCGCTCGAACAGGGCACCGCATGCGTGAGGAAGTACACCGGATCTCCGTAGCCGATCAGAAGCTCTCTCTCGTCCTCCACCTGCCCGCTCGTTCCCCGGCCGCCTGCGTCATCGCCTGCCATGGCCTCGGCGCCTCCAAAGACAGTGAAAAGTACCTCCTCCTGGGCAGGGAATTTCCGAAGGCGGGGCTCGCCCTCTGCCGCTTTGACTTCCGCGGCTGTGGGGAGAGCGATGGCTCCTACGCTGAGAGTACGGTGGCAAGCCGGATCGTAGATCTCCAGGCCATCCTGGATTGGCTCACGCGGCACCCGCAGCTCACCGGCCGCTTCGGGCTCCTGGGCTCGAGCATGGGCGGGTTCGTCGCCCTCCATGTCGCGGCTCGGCGCCGTCCAGCAATGCCGGTGGTGACCTGGAATGCTCCCGCCACGCTCCGGGGACTCCAGCGCTCCACGTCGGAGGATGTGGCCGGCCTCGACGGCGCCTTCTTCGAAGAGCTCGCGACCGGCGCCTTTGCCGAAACCCCCGCAGGGGTCGCCTTCTCGCTCACGCTCCAGGCCGAGCGGGACGAGGTCGTCCCCCCGAGCCACGGCCGGATCCTGTTCGACCGGGCCGCTGAACCCAAGGAGCTTCACGTCCTGAAGGGCGCGGATCACCGGCTCACCGACATGGCTCATCGCCGTGAGGCGATCGCCCTGAGCCTTCGCTGGCTCGCCGGCCACCTGCTGTGACCCCCCAGGAGAAGATCGCCCAGTTCAGGGAAGTCGCCGAGCTGATGCCGGATGATCCCGTCGTCCGCCTCGGCCTGGCCTCGGCCTATCTGGAAGCGGGCCAGGCTGAGGACGCGGTCCGGGAGTTCCAGGAGACCATCCGGCTCAAGCCCGATTACACCGCGGCTCACCGGGGTCTGGGACGCTCGCTCGAAAAGGCCGGGCGGCTGGAGGAGGCGAAGGCGGCCTACCGAAAGGGCATCGAGGTCGGCCGCACCACGGGGGACCTTCAGACGATCAAGGAGATGGAGGTCTTCCTCCGCCGCCTCGTGAACCAGTAAGCGCCGTGCTGGCTGGCCCCGGCCGTTGACGGACCGGATGGGGCGTGCTAGCAATTGGGGGGGTCGACTCAATGGAGCGAATCGAGGATCTCCTCCTCGAGCGGGCCTCGCCGCGCGGCCCGGCCAAGCCGGTCCCGCTCCTCTTCGTTCACGGCATGTGGGGCGGCAGCTGGTACTGGGATCACTATCTCCGCGGCGCCGCCGAGGCCGGATGGGAGGCCTGGGCGCTGAACCTGCGGGGGCACCACGGCAGCCGGCCCGTCGCGAATCTCGGGACTGTCAGCGTCGCCGAGTACGTCCAGGACGTCCTGGACTGCCTCAGGGTCCTGGGCGAGGTGGTCCTGGTGGGCCATTCCATGGGCGGGCTCATCGCCCAGAAGGTGGCGGAAGTGGGCGGGGTGCGGGCGGCCGTGTTCCTCACCAGCGCCGCGCCGCGCGGGATCCTGGTGCTCCGCTGGCCGGTGCTGTCTCGGATGGGCCGCTACCTCCCTTCCATGCTGCGCAACGCCGCCTTCCTCGCCACGCGAGCTGACGCCGACGCTCTCGTGCTCAATCGCCTTCCCCCCGCGCAGCAGGCCGAGGTCTATTCCCGCTTGGTCCCGGAGTCCGGCCGGGCGGCGCGGGAGCTGGCCTTTGGACTGATCGGAGTGAACGAGCGCCAGGTGGGCTGTCCGACGCTGGTCGTGGGGGCCGAGTGGGATCAGATCACGCCGGCGGCGGTGGAGCGCCGGATCGCTGCCAAATACGCGGCCGATTACCTGGAGATGGCCCGGCACGGCCACATGCTGATGCTCGAGGAGGGCTGGGAGCGGCCCTTCAAGGAGATCCTGGGCTGGGTGGAAAAAGCGCTCGCCGGGGAGGGGAGAGTGTGAAGCGGAAGATCCTGATCGCGGCGGCGGTGGTGGGCGGGGCGAGCGCCCTCGCCTACGGGGCCTACGCCTGGAATTACGCGCTCCACCACGTGTGGACCGACGATGCCTATGTGGAGGGATCCATCGCCGTGGTGAGCGCCAAGGTCTCCGGCCACGTAGACCAGGTGCTGGTGCGGGACAATCAGGCCGTGAAGGAGGGGGACCTGCTGGTCCGGATCGACCCGCGCGAGTACCGGGTCAAGCACGACCAGGCCCGGGCGGCGGTGGCGATGGCCGAGGCCGGCAGCCGCGCGGCCCACACGGAGGTGCCGCTGACGCGCGACACCACGCGCACCCAGGTGGACCAGGCGCGGGCCGGGCTTGAGTCTGCGTTCGTGGCCGTGAGATCGAGCCAATCGGCAGTCGAGGAGGGGCGGGCCCGGCTGGAGGCCCGGCGCGCAGCGGTCGCTGCCCTGGGGGCTGATGTGGCGGGGGCCCAGTCCCAGATGCGCAAGGCTCGGCTCGAGCTGGAGCGCATGAAGCGGCTCGTCAAGGAGGACTTCGTCTCGCAGCGCGAGTTCGAGCAGGCGGAGTCGGCCTTCGAGACCGCCGAGGCCGGCCTCGAATCCGTCCGGCGCCGCTTGTCCCAGGCCGAGCGGGAGGTGGCCCAGGCCGAAGCTGAGCTCCAGTCAAAGATCCTGGCGGTTGACCAGGCGCGGCAGCGCGAAGCCGAGGCCCGCGCCGGCTTGGCGCGCGCCGAGAGTCAGGTTCGCCAGGTTGAGATCAAGGAGGCTGAAGCCAGCCGGGCTTCTGCCCGGCTCAAGGAAACTCACGCCGACCTGGCCTATACCGATCTCCAGCTCCGGCACACCGAGGTCAGAGCCCCCCTGAGCGGCATCGTGTCCAAGAAGACGGTGGAGGTGGGCCAGGTGATGCAGATGGGTCAGCCCCTCATGGCGATCGTGCCGCTCGAGAGCGTCTGGGTGGTGGCCAACTTCAAGGAGACCCAGCTCGCCCGCGTGCGGCCGGGAATGAAGGCGTCCGTGGCGGTGGATGGCTTCCCTGGACAGGTCTTCGCCGGCACCGTGGAATCCATCAGCGCGGGGACGGGCTCCCGCTTCTCGCTCCTGCCGCCCGAGAACGCCACGGGGAACTGGGTGAAGGTGGTCCAGCGCGTTCCGGTGAAGATTCTCCTCGAGCATTCGCCGGGAAACCCCCACACGCTGAGGGCCGGGATGTCGGCGCACGTCACGATCCGCGTCCGCTGAGCATGGCCCGGGATCGCCTCCGCCCCCTCGCGCCGGAGGACGACCTCCAGCTCCCGCTCTCCCGCAAGGTCCTCATCACCCTGTCGGTGATGCTGGTGACCTTCATGCAGATCCTCGACACCAGCGTCACCAACGTGGCCATCACCCACATGCAGGGGAGCATGTCGGCCAGCGTGGAGGAGATCACCTGGGTCATCACCTCCTACCTGGCCGCCAACGCCATCGTGCTTCCAGCCACCGGGTGGCTGTCCGGCGTCCTCGGCCGCAAGCGCTTCTTCCTGATCTCGGTCACCCTCTTTACCGTCAGTTCGTTCCTGTCGGGCATCGCCCCGAACCTGACGTTCCTGATCCTCGCCCGGATCCTCCAGGGGATCGGCGGGGGGCCGCTCCTGCCGCTCTCCCAGGCCATCATGTGGGAGATCTTCCCCCTTGCCCAGCGCGGCATGGCCATGGCGATCTGGGGGGTGGGGATCATGTTCGCGCCGATCATCGGGCCGACGCTCGGGGGATGGATCACCGACAACTGGTCCTGGCCGTGGATCTTTTACATCAACCTGCCCGTGGGGATCGCGGGCTTCTTCATGGCCAGCGCCTTCCTCTTCGACCCGCCGTACCTCAAGCGCGTCCAAAGGATCGACGCGCTCGGGCTGGCCCTGATGGTGCTGGGCTTCGGAAGCCTCCAGCTCGTTCTCGACCGCGGCGAGCGCGAGGACTGGTTCGATTCCAACCTGATCATCACGCTCACAGTGCTGGGGGGCGCCGCGGTGGTCCTGTTCCTGCTCCGGCAGCTCGCCTCCGACGAGCCGGTGGTGGATCTCAGCGTGTTCCGGGACCGGAACTTCGCCCCCGGGGCGCTGATCGTGGCCATGGTGATGTTCGGGCTCTTCTCCACAATGCTGCTCCAGAGCCTCTACATGCAGAAGCTCTTGGGGTACGACGCCCTGAGCGCGGGGCTGGCGCTGGCCCCGGCCGGCCTCGGGAACATGATCTCCCTGCTCCTGGCCGGGCGCCTGGTCACCCGGATGGACCAACGCCTCCTCCTGGGGTTCGGCTGCGTCGTCAACGCCATCGCGCTGTCCATGATGGGGCACCTGAGCCTCTCCGTGGACTACTGGCACCTGGCGGTCCCGCGCCTGATCCAGGGGCTCGGGGTCGGGTTCATCTTCGTCCCCCTCACCACGCTGGCGATGGCGAACATCCCGCGCGACCGGCTCGGCAACGCCACCACGCTCTTCAACGTGGTCCGCAACTTCGGCGGGAGCGCCGGCGTGGCGCTGGCCGCGACGTTCCTGGCGCGCCGGAGCCAGGTGCATCAGGCGAGCCTGGTGAGCCACGTCAACATCTGGGATCCCGAGACCGCCCATCGGATCGGGGAGCTCACGCAGACGTTCTTCGCTCAGGGCGCCGATCCCCACACCGCCCGAGGTCAGGCCCTGGCCATGCTCTATAAGTCCGTGGTGGAACAGGCCACCGTGCTCGCGTTCATGGACGATTTCTGGCTCATCACGCTGCTGTTCATCGCGGTGATCTTCCTGATCCCGCTCTTCAGGCGCGTGCACATGCTCCCGCCCGCGCCCAGTCCCGCCTCCGCCGGGGACTGATGCCCCCCGATCGGTCTCTTGCTCGTGGGCGGGGAGGTCCTCGATCCGGGCCAGGATCTCCGTGGGCGCCTCGATGTGGCCCTGCGGGATGGGCGCGTCGCCGCGGTCGGCAGGAACCTGCCCCGGGACGGCTACGAGATCGTCGACGTGGCCGGACGGCTTGTGCTCCCCGGCCTGATCGATCAGCATGCCCACTGCTTCGTCGGCTCCTCGAGCTCCTCCGCCCGGGTGACCTGGTGACCCACTTTCTTAATGGACGGGGGTACGGGATCCTGGACGAGAGGGGCCGAATCAAGCCGGCGGTGGGCGAAGCCAGGCGGCGGGGCATTCTCTTCGACGTCGGCCACGGGCGCATGCACCTCAACTTCGGCGTCGCCAAGGCCGATCGAGCAGGGGTTCCTCCCCGATACGATCTCCTCCGACCTGACGTCCGGCGGCGCGGCGGGGGTGGTGAAAGACCTGCCGACGACACTCTCGAAATTCTTGAACCTGGGAATGCCGCTCGAGGCCGTGGTGCGGGCTGCCACGGCCACCCCGGCGCGGGTGATCGGCCCGAGGGCGAGGTGGGGACCCTGAGGCCGGGGGCCGTCGCCGATGTGGCGGTCTTCGAGCTCGAGGAGGGGGAGTGTGAATTTCACGACGCCGACGGCAACAGCCTGCCGGGTCGCCGCCGGCTCACCCCGTCCTTGACGGTGAAGGACGGAGCCATCTGGTGGGCGATCAGCGGGATGAAGGCGGCGGTTATCCGGCAGCATGGCTCGTGAGGAGCATGCCCAATGGTACAATGGCGGTTGGCGTGGCGGGTACGCTCCTGGATTCAGGACCTTGCGGTAGCGGGTCAGGTCGTGGAGTTCGCGGAGGTCGGCTGTGGTGGTGCCGAAGGTGCGGACGACGACTCTGATCGACGCGGTGCGCTTCGAGGAGGTGTCGCTCGGCTACCCGCACGAGTGGCGGCGTGAGAACGGCATCGCCGGCTATCTGCGACAGATCCTGCCGGAGCCCGACCGCACGCGTCGAAAGGGGCGATGAGCGTGTGGGCGTCGTGGGGGCTTCCGGCGGACGAGGTGCACGTCTGGTACGTCCCTCTCGACGCAATTCCCCATCCGGCGGCGCGCGCGGCCTACATCGGGATCCTGGACTCGGTGGAGCGAGCCCGGCACCAGAGTTTCGTCTTCGAGCGCAACAAGCACGAGTACCTCGTCGCCCACGGACTGGTGCGGACGACCCTCTCGCACTACACGGGCGCCGCTCCCGGTGACTGGGAGTTCGAGACCAGTGCCCAGGGGCGCCCTGAGGTGAGGGCACCGGCGCTCGATCCGCCGCTGCGCTTCAGCCTTTCGCACACCGAAGGGCTCGTGGCGGCCGCCTTCACCCTGGCGCGCTCCGTCGGAGTGGACGTCGAGTGCGTCCAACGCAGGGAAACACCCGCCAGGGTCGCCGAACACTCCTTCTCGCCCGCCGAGGTCCATTCGTTGCGGACGTTGCCGCCCTCCGAACAGCGCCGCCGGTTCTTCGAGATCTGGACGCTGAAGGAGGCATACATCAAGGCGCGCGGCATGGGCTTATCCCTGCCGCTCGACAAGTTCTCCTTCGATCTGGATGGGTCCCGGATTCGGATCTCCATCGATCCGTTGCTCGAGGACGATCCAGAGGACTGGCAGTTCTTCTTGAACAAACCCACCCCGGTTCACCAGCTCGCGCTCGCGGTGCGGCGTGGTGACACGGGTGAGTCGAAAGTCCGCTTGGCGAGCGCGTTGTTGTGAAGGGGCACCTCCGGAAGAGGACCCAGTCATGCGAGACCGAGTCATGAAGGTCGCCCTCGTCGAGCTGACCGTGTACCCGCGCTTCTGCCCCATCACGTCCGGCTACCTCCAGGCCACGTTACACGTGGCGAGGTCGGCGTCCTTCAGAGCGGCCGATGCTGCTTCGGCTCCAGCTTCAGACGACTTCGGGCTGTTGCTGCATCCGACGCCTACCATGGTGACCATGTAAACCTCCGCCGCCGGCCGGGCGGACGCCGGTTCAGAGCGTAGGTTCTTCCTTCGTAGCATGGCTCGTCAGGAGCATGCCCGATGCTACAGGGGCGGGGTCCGCCACCGCGTCGCGCACCGCGTCCAGAATCGGGACCGCCGTGATCTCACTTGAGTCCCACGAGATTGAACGTGGGCACCGGTTTGAGGAAGCCCTTGAGTGTGAGGTCGCCCACGGGCTCCGCCCGGATCAGCTCATCCACCGTTCCCAGGAGCCGGCGGGAGATCAGGATCTGGCCCGGTCTCGCCTCGCCGCAAAGCCGCGCCGCCAGGTTCGTCACGGTCCCGATGGCGCCGTAGTCCCATCGCCCCTCGAAGCCAATGGCGCCGATCGTCGCGTAGCCCTGGGCGATGCCGATGCCGAGGTCGAGCTCGTAGCCGCGCCGGCGCCAGGCCGCGATCATCTCAGCGACGCGCTCGCGCATGGCGAGCGCCATCCGCACCGCGCGCTCGCCCGGGTTCGGCACCGGCACCGGGTCGTTGAAGAAGATCATCATGCCATCACCGGTGAACCGCTCGAGGGTGCCCTCGTGGGCCAGGATCAGCCGACCCATCTCGGCGTGATACTCGCGGAGGACGCCCATGACCTCCTCCGGCTCGGCGCTCTCGGCGAAGGCGG
>JACQWA010000035.1 GCA_016209425.1 Candidatus Rokuibacteriota bacterium | reverse complement strand
TCCCTCACGGGCCGTCAGGACACCAATACGCTTCGTCTGACGCCTGACCACAAGATGGTGGCGGTTCAAGGGCGTCAGCTCGTCGACCGGGAGATCACTCGCTTGCTCGACGAGCACGAGCACATCTTCGTGGCCGGGCGCGTTCCGTGCTTGGGCGACGCGACCGTCGGTGGTCGGCTTCCCGCCTATCTTGTGGGAGCTCTGAGCACCGACGGTCATGTCAGGCTAACCGGCCGTCGCGGTGCGGTCACGTTCATCCAGAAGCCAACGGCGGAGAAGGAGGCCTTCATTGCCGCCGTCGTCGATGGCATGACGGTCGCCCATGGAAAGGAACCTTCCATTTCTGAGAAACCGGTCAGTTCCGGGACCATACGGGGAAAGCCCGCGCGCGGGACGGCGAACGCGTACCGCTGGCACCGCAAGCAGATCGCGGCCGATCTCCTCTGGGAGCAGGAGCGGATGGTTGAGACGCTGCTGGCCTCCCCTGAGGACGCCGCCTACGACTTCTTGGCAGGCGTAGTCGACGGTGATGGGGCGTACAGTTCGGGCGTGCATCGCATCGGCCTGTACTGCTCTAACCCCGCGCTCATGGAGGCTATCGTCGTCGCGTCCCTCAGGGTCGGGATCCTCCCGCAGGTGACTCGAAACCGGAACATCGCGAACATCCAGTTGGTAGAGGGGTTAGAGGAAATTGGCCGGCGCACCAGACGGGTGAAAGTCCAGGGAGCGCGTCGGCGCGTGGGGACGCGTTTCTTCGCGGCCCGCTCGCTCCTGGCGGACATCGTTGGAGAAGTGAACGCGGGCGGGCATATTCGCCCCTACGTAGAAAATAACCTGCTGATCGGAGCCGACAAGATCGCGGAGCTGCTGCCTGAAGCACCCCAGCAGGCCCGCGAGGAGCTGGGATGGCTGTTGGGGTCCAACCTCCGCCAGCACCGGGTCACTTTTCGGAGGGATCTGGGGGAACACGACGTCTACAATCTGACGGTTTCTGACAACCACAACTATATCGTGTTCAGTGATCTCTACTCCCCTGTCCTGGTGAACAATTGCCACGCCGCCATCGTCAGCCGGGAACTCGGCGTGCCTTGCCTGGTCGGCACCGAACGGGGGAGCCAGGTGATCCCGGAGGGGGAAGCCGTGACGGTCTCCTGCTGCGAGGGGGAGACGGGGTATGTTTACAGGGGCGCCGTTCCGTTCGACCGGCGCCAGGTCGATCTCGCGGCGCTGCCCAAGCCGGCGACGGCGGTGATGCTCAACGTGGGGAATCCCGACGAAGCCTTCCGCCTCGCGGCCCTCCCGAACGAGGGGGTGGGGCTGGCACGGATCGAGTTCATCATCGCGAGCGCGGTGAAAGTCCATCCGCTGGCCCTGCTCCACCCGGACCGTGTCAGGGATCCCGAGGCGCGGGCCGCGATCGACGCCCTCACGCGCGGCTACGGGGACCGCGCCGAGTACTTCGTGGACCGTCTGGCCGAGGGGGTCGCCGTGATCGCCGCGGCCTTCTACCCGAAGGACGTGATCGTGCGGCTGTCCGACTTCAAGTCGAACGAGTATGCGGGACTGATCGGCGGCCGAGACTTCGAGCCCGAAGAGGAAAATCCGATGCTCGGCTTCCGCGGGGCCTTCCGCTACTGCCACCCGCGCTACCGCGACGGGTTCGCCCTGGAGTGCCGGGCCATGCGCCGGGTGCGCGAGGACATGGGGCTCACCAATGTGAAGTTGATGATCCCCTTCTGTCGGACGCCGGAGGAGGGGCGAAGGGTCCTCGAGCTGATGGCGCGCCACGGCCTCAGCCGGGGGGAACGGGGGCTCGAAGTCTATGTCATGTGCGAGATCCCGTCCAACGTGATCCTGGCGCGGGAGTTCGCCGGGATCTTCGACGGCTTCTCGATCGGCTCCAACGATCTCACCCAGCTGGTGCTGGGGCTCGACCGGGATTCTGAGCTCGTGGCCCCGCTCTTCGATGAGCGAAACCCTGCCGTACTGGCCATGGTCGGGGCCGTCATCGATGCGGCCCGCAGCGCGGGACGAAAGATCGGCATCTGCGGCCAGGCGCCGAGCGACTATCCGGATTTCACCCGCTTTCTGGTTCAGCGCGGGATCGACAGCATCTCGCTCAACCCTGACGCGCTGGTGCAGGGGATCCAGACCGTCCTGGACGCCGAGCGATCCTCGGAGGGGGGCTCCGCCCCCCTTCCGATGCCTCCCCCCGGGGGTTGCGCCGGCGAAGCCGGCGCTCGAACAGCGGCGTGGGTGGTGACATGCGACGACTGAAGCCAGAAGAAGTCAGGGTCCTCTGTGACCCCGCAACCCTGCCGTTCCGTTCCACGGCGGAGCTCCCGCCGTTGGACGGCATGATCGGCCAGGACCGCGCGGTCAGCGCGACCGCGTTCGGGATCGGCATGCGTCGGGCGGGGTACAACCTGTTCGTCCTGGGCCCGCAGGCCACCGGGAAGACCACCACCATGCGCCGCGTCCTGGACCGGACGGCCCGGGACGAGCCGACGCCGTCGGATTACTGCTACGTCCACAGTTTCGCGGATCCCTACCGGCCCGTGGCGCTCGAGCTTCCGGCGGGACGCGGGCGGGAACTGAGGGAGGAAATGGCCCGGCTGGTGGAGGAGTGCAAGGCGCGGCTCCCGCGGGTCTTCGAGGGGGAGGAGTTTGAGCGCCACAAGTCGAAGGTCCTCGAGGATCTCGCCCACCGACAGCAGGCGGAGATGGACCGTCTGGAGGAAGCGGCCCGCGCCGACGGGTTCGCCATCCTCCGGACCGCCAGGGGGATGGCGGTGGCGCCGGCCCCGCGCGGGGAGCCGCTGACCCCCGAAGCGTTCGCCGCGCTCCCCAAAGCAGCGAAGGAGCAGATCGAGGCGCGCGGGGAAGCGCTCGAGGAGCGGCTCGAGGCGACGCTCCGCCAGCTCCGGCATCTGGAGCGGGAGGCGCGGCTGGCGCACGAGAAGCTCGTCGGCGAAGCGGGGGCATCGGTCATCAAGCCGCTCGTCCAGGAGCTCCGCGAGCGGTTCGCGGGGATCGCGCCGGTGGGGCGGTATCTGGACCAGGTCGAGGAGGATCTGATCGCTCACGCGGAGGAGTTCAGGCGGCTCGAGGACGCAAAGCCGGCGCTGCCGTTCCTCCCCCCGCCCGGGGCGTTCCTGGATGCGTACCGGGTGAACGTCCTCGTGGACCGGAGCGGCGCCCGCGGCGCCCCCGTGGTGCTCGAGCAGAACCCGACCCACGGGAACCTGCTCGGCCGGATCGAGCACCGCGTCCACTTCGGCACCCTCGTGACGGACTTCGCCCTCATCAAGGCGGGGGCGCTTCACCAGGCCAACGGCGGCTACCTGATCCTCGAGGCGAAAGACGTTCTCAGGGCCTTCCTGGCCTGGGAGGCCCTGAAGAAGGCGCTGAAGAGTCGATCGATCCGAATCGAGGAGCCCCTGGAGGAGTATCGCCTGATCAGCGCGGTCAGCCTGGCGCCCGAGCCGATCCCCCTGTCGGTGAAGGTGGTTCTCATCGGCAGCCCC
>JACQWA010000085.1 GCA_016209425.1 Candidatus Rokuibacteriota bacterium | reverse complement strand
GGTCCCGGTGATGGAGGCAGTCAGGGCGGCCGGAAAGGTGCGGTGGATCGGGGTCTCCTCGAAGCTGCCGGAGATCACTCGCTTCATCGAGTGGGGGGTCTTTGATACCTTCCAGATCCCCTATTCGGCGCTGGAGCGCGCCGAGGAGCGGGTGGTCACCGCCGCCGCCCGGGGAGGGGCGGGCACCATCATCCGAGGCGGTGTGGCACGTGGCGCGCCGGAGGAGGGCGGGCTTGGGCACCGCGACCGCTGGGCGACCTGGGAGAAGGCGGGGCTGGACGAGTTACGGGTACCCGGTGAAACTCGCACCGCCCTCCTCCTTCGCTTCACCCTCTCTCACCCGGATCTGCACACCACCATCGTGGGGACCCTGAACCCCGCGCACCTGACCCGGAACGTGCAGGCCGCCGAGGCCGGGCCGCTGCCCGCCGACGTCTACACGGAGGCCAGGCGGCGACTCGAGGCCGTCGGCGAAAAGCCGGCCTGATGCTCTTCGACACTCACGCCCACCTGCACTTCCCCGAATTCGCCGCCGATCTGCCCGCGGTCATCCAGCGGGCGCGTGCAGCCGGCGTCCGATGGATGCTGACGATCGGAACGAACCTGGAGACCTCGCGCGCCGCCGTGGCGCTGGCCGACCAGGAGTCCGACCTCTACGCGGCCATCGGCATCCACCCGCACGACGCTTCGGAAGCCAACGAAGTGGCCGTCGACGAACTCCAGCGCGTCGCCGAGTCCTCGCCCAGGGTGGTGGCCATCGGCGAGATGGGGCTTGACTTCTTCCGAAACCTCTCGCCGCGAGACGTCCAGGTGGAGGTGTTTCGCCGGCAGCTCGCCCTCGCCCGCCGGCTCGGGAAGCCCGCGCTCATCCACTGCCGTGAGGCCCACCCGGAGACCCTCGAGATCCTGCGCGTAGAGGGAGTGCGGGAGGTCGGGGGCATTATGCACTGCTTCTCGGGTGATGCGGCGGTGGCGCGCCAGTGCCTGGACCTCGGCCTCTTCCTCTCGCTGGCCGGCCCGGTCACCTATCCCAGCGCGCGAAAGCTTGCCGAGGTGGCGAAGCTGGTGCCGCAGGATCGCCTGGTGGTGGAAACCGATTGCCCCTTCCTGCCGCCCCAGCCCTATCGCGGGAAGCGGAACGAGCCGGCGTACCTCGCGATCACCGCGGCCCGCGTTGCCGAGCTGAAGGGGGTCCCCGTCGAAGAGCTCGGGCCCCTGATGGCGACGAACGCCCTGACCCTCCTCGGCATCCAGCCGCCGCCCGGCCGATGACGCTCCGGGACCTGGGCTTCTACCTTCGAGGGCGCGTCAACCGCACGGTCGCGCAGCTCGTCAACGTTCGCCGCCCCGCCCCGGCTCTGTCGCTCTCCCTGGAGGAGCTGCTTCGGGAGCGCCGGCCCTCGCTCCTCGATCGGGTCCGCCTCCTCGAAGGACGGTCGAACGCCGAGCGTCAGGAGATGGTCGCCCGCTATCTGGCCGCTCGGGGCCTGCCCTTCGGGCGCCACCCCTATGCCACGTTCGAGGGAAGCGGCGAGAACTTCTCCCTTGATGTCGGGGCGGGGGACTCGACCCTGATTCTGATCGGCCACCACGACGCGGTGCCCGGAAGCCCCGGCGCCAACGATGACGGCTCGGCGGTGGCGATCCTGCTCGGACTCGCGGAGCGGCTGTTCAACGATCCGCCGCGGCGGCTCCGCGTCCGGGTGCTCTTCACCGGGGGCGAGGAGCGGGGCTACCTCGGCGCGCGCTGCTACGTCAAGACCGCCGCGCTCGAGCGCGTGCTCGGCGTCCTGAGCCTGGAGCTCTGTGGCATCGGGGACGCTCTGGCGGTCTGGGACGTGCTCCCGCCCCTCGAGCGGGCCCCCGTGCTCCAGACCTTCGTCGAGACGCTGGAGGGGCTGGGCTATCGGCGGGACGAGACGTACCACGTCGCGGGTCGGATCCCCGTCTTCGGGAGTGATCACCGGGCCTTCTGGGCCAGTGGGATCCCGGCCTTCGGGCTGACGGTGGTGCCTGCCGCGGAGGGCGAAGCACTCCGACAATTCATCTTCAACCCGGTGAGGACCGCCCTCCGCCAGTTCGTGAGGCGCCCGGCCCCGTTCAATACCTATCATACGTCGCGCGACCGGTCGGAGACGCTCGAGCCCGCCGCGCTCGAGCGGACGGCCGACGCGCTCTTCGCCTTGGTCCATTCGCTCTAGGGGTCTGGGTTGCGAATGCCCGCCGCTCCCCGTGCCCTCGTCTTCGACTTGGACCAGACCTTGGTGCGCTCCCCACTCGATCTTCGCGCGATGGCCCAGGACCTCCTCGTCTTCCTCCGGGATCGGGGCGTGGCGCCTCCGGCGCGGGACTCCCGCTGGTCGGCCCCCGAGCTGGCCCGCTTTGTCAGGGAACAGGCCCCGAACCTCGAGGATGGGTTTTGGCAGATTGCCCTCGCCCATGAGCAGCGGGCGCTCCTCCAGTCAGAGCTTGAGCCGGGCGCCCTGGAGTCCCTCCAGGCGGTCCGCGCCTTGGGGTTCAGGACCGCGGTCTGGACCAACAACGGCGGGGCGGTGACCCAAACCGTGCTCGATCGGCTCGCCCTGGCCCCTCACCTGGACCTGATCGTCACCCGGCAGGAGGTGCGGCACCTGAAGCCGGACCCCGACGGGCTTCGGGTGATCGACGAGCGGTGGCCGGACCTGCGGGAGACTTTCGTTGTGGGTGACTCGTGGGTGGATGGCCAGGCGGCCGCTGCCGGCGGAGTCCCGTTCATCGCCTACCGGGCGGATCAGGAGGAGCTGAAGCGGCGCGGCGTCCGGGTGTGGGCGGCAATTGCCCGCTTGATCGACCTGCCTGCTCTCTTTTCCTGAGCCTTAGGGAAACGATGGCCCGGGGGCGATGCGGGCGAGGAGGAGGCGGGCGCGGGGCGCCTCGGCCGCGGGCACTAAGACGATGACTTCCCCCTGGTCGCCGACGCTAAAGGGATGGACCGAGTGGGCGAGGCGGGAGCGCAGGACGCAGGGGATTTCCTCGCTCTCGAGGAGGCTCTTCACCACGAGAGCCTCGCCCTGATCCCGGCAGCGGCGGACCTCGGCGAGGTCCCGCTCGTCAATCCGGCCTGGCCCCGCTGGGGCTCCGGGGAGGGATTTGGGAAAGCGAATGACCTTGCCGCGCTTCGCCATATCAAGAGCCTACCGTGAGCCAGCCGCGCCCGCAAGCCCGGCGGGTCTTGACTCTCCCGCACGCGGCCGGGATAATCCCGTTACGCCAATGAAGCTCGTGATGAGGCGGGAGCGCTAGATGGCCGAGCCTCAGGACGGCAACTACATCGGACGACCGACGAAGCGGGTGGAGGACCGCCGCCTCCTCACCGGCCGAGGGCGCTACGTGGACGATTTCAAGCTGCCGGGCTGTCTCTCCGTAGCGTTTGTCCGCAGCCCGCACGCCCATGCTCGTATCACGGCCCTCCGCGTTGACGCCGCGCGCTCGGCTCCCGGTGTCGTCGCCGTGTTCACCGGCGCCGATACTGCCGACCTCGGCCCCATGCCGGTGAACCGGGTCTTTCGCGACATGAAGGTCCCGCCCCACCCGATCCTGGCCCGCGAGACCGTGTACGCCCTGGGCGTCCCCGTGGCCGCCGTGGTGGCCGAGACCCCCTATCTGGCGCGGGACGCGGCGGAGCTGATCGAGGTCGAGTACGAGCCGCTCCCTCCGGTCGTGGACCCCGAGGTCGCGCTGGCCCCGGGCGCCCCCCTCATCTTCAGCGAGTGGGGGAGCAACCAGTCCTTCTCCCAGACGTGGCGGAACGGGGATGTCGCCGCGGCGTTCGCCGCGGCGGACCGCGTGGTCGCCCTCAAGGTCGTCCAGCAGCGGCTCGCCGCTGTGGCTCTCGAGCCCCGGGCGATCCTCGCCGACTACGAGCCGGCGACGGAGGAGCTGACGATCTGGACCTCGACCCAGGCGCCGTTCCGCATGCGGGCCGAGATCGCCAACATCCTGGGCGTTCCCGAGGCGAAGGTTCGCGCCGTCGCACCCGAAGTGGGCGGGGGGTTCGGCGTCAAGACCGCCCCCTATCGCGAGGACATCGTCGTGGCCTTCGCAGCGGTGCGCCTGAGGCGTCCGGTGAGGTGGATCTCCACGCGGAGCGAGGATCTCCTCACCACCAATCACGGTCGCGGAGCGGTCGCCCAGGGGGAGCTCGCGCTCCGCGCCGACGGCACGATTCTCGGGGTCAGGGCCCGGATCGTCTGCCCGCTCGGGACCGCGCTGGTGAACAGCGCCGCGATGCCCCCCTGGAACCACGCCCGGCTCCTCCCCGGCGCCTATGTGATCCCCACCTGCGAGGTCGAATCCCGCGGCACCGTGACCACCACGGCGCCGGTCGGCGCGTACCGCGGCGCCGGCCGGCCCGAAGCCGCCTTTTTGATCGAGCGTCTCATGGATGAAGCCGCGCGAGCACTGGGCATGGACCCTGTGGAGATCCGCAGAAAAAATTTCATTCCCCCTGAGCGGTTCCCCTACACGACGGTGACGGGGCAGGTCTACGATTCGGGCGACTACGAGCGCGCCATGAACAAGGCGTTGACCCTGGTGGGCTACGCGGAGCTTCGGAGGAAGCAGGCGGCGGCCCGGCAACACGGGGAGATCGTCGGGGTCGGGCTGGCCACCTACGTCGAGCCGTGCGGCATGGGCTGGGAGAGCGGGAGCGTGCGGGTGGAACGGACGGGGACGATCACGGCCGTCACGGGCTCGAGCGCCCATGGTCAGGGGCATGAGACGACGTTCGCTCAGGTGGTGGCCGACTTCCTCGGCGTCAAGCCGGCCGACGTGGTGGTCAGGCACGGCGACACCCAGTCGGCGCCCCAGGGGTTCGGCACCTTCGGGAGCCGGAGCGTCGCCCTCGGCGGGGGCGCGCTCGCAAAGGCGGCGGGGGAGGTGCGCGAGAAAGGGCGTCGGATTGCCGCCAACCTCCTGGAGGCCGCCCTCGACGATGTCCTCCCGGTGCCGGGGGGATTCCAGGTGATCGGCGTCCCGGAGCGGCGGGTGGCCTGGAAACGCGTGGCCGAAGCCGCCTACAAGGGCCAAGCCCTTCCCCGCGGCGATAGCCCCGGTCTGGACGCCACCGTCTTCTTCCAGCCCGAGGGCGAGGTGTGGAGCTTCGGGTGCTGTGTCGCGGTGGTGCGCGTGGAGCGCGAGACGGGCGCGATTCGGATCGAGCGACTTCTCTGGGTGGACGATTGCGGCACGGTCGTCAACCCGCTCCTGGTGGAGGGGCAGCTCCACGGCGGGCTGGCCCAGGGGATCGGCCAGGCCTTGCTGGAGCAGGTCGTCTATGACGGCAACGGCCAGCTCCTCACCGGCACCCTGATGGACTACGCCGTGCCGCGCGCCGCCGACGTCCCCGTCCCCCTCCTCGACAAGACCACCACGCCGTCGCCGCGCAACCCGCTCGGCGCCAAGGGCGTGGGGGAGGCCGGCTGCATCGCGGTGCCTCCGGCCATTGTCAACGCCGTGGTGGACGCCCTGGCGCCGGTCGGGATCCGCCATCTCGACATGCCGCTCACTCCGGAGAAGGTCTGGAAGGCCATTCAGCGGGGGAGAGGGCCGGCTCTTACTCGCTGATCAGCTTCTGGCGCCGCTGAAGATACGCGTTGCGCAGAGCGCTGTAGAGCTCGACCGTCGCCTCCTCGAAGCCCTGGTAGAGGTCGATGTTGAGCGCGCGATCGTTGACGGTATCGCCCGCCTTCATCCCGAAGCGGTCCCAGATGAACGGCAGGAAGTAGTTCAGGGGATCCATGGCCCCATCCGCGACGTAGCCGACGGCGTCGCGCACCGTCAACGGCGGCAGGAAGGGCAGGATGAGGTAGGGGCCGGGGCCGAAGCCCCAGACGCCCAGCGTCTGGCCGGTATCCTCGTTGCACTTCTGGATGCCGAATTCCAGCCGAGCGGGATCGAAGAGCCCGGCGATGCCGAGGGTGCTGTTGATGACCAAGCGCCCCACCTCGCGGCCGGCTCCGCCGAACTTCCCCTGGAAGACGCAGTTGACGAAGCGCGGGACGACGCGGATGTTGTCGAAGCCGTTCCCGATCATCTCCTGGAAGAGCTCGGGCATGACCTTCCGATAGCCCTTGGCGACCGGCTTGAGGATCCAGCGGTCCAGCCAGCGGTTGAACTCGAACGTCCCCTCGTTGAACGGCTCCCAGGGATCGTACTCCTCGATCTGGACGTCCGGGGGCGGCGATGAGCTCGGCGTCCTCTGCTGGGCGACCTCGGCGGCGTCCGCTTCGGCCACCAGGATAATCTCCGGAGCCGCGTCGGCGGCCTCCGGGTCTGCGGCCGTGGCGGGAGAGGCCGGCCAGCTCGGTTCCGTTGGCTGGACGGTCAGGGGGGTCCTGTCAGGGACGACGGCCAGGTCGCGGTCGGCCTCCGCCGTCTGGAGATCCGCGGTGTCCAGAACCTCCACGCGGTCCGACACGGAAGGCGGGGGTTCGGCGAGGCGTTCGGCGGCGAGATCGGGACTGTCTCGGAGGATGCCGGACAGCCCGGCGCAGCCTCCGAGCCCAAGAGCGAGGACGACGAACAGCACCCACTGCGCGAGTCCGCTTGAGCTTGGACGCACGGCACTCTCCCTTGGCTGTTGGGTGCACATCGCAACCGACAACTGTCCGCGCGGGCCTCCTCAGCCTAGCTCAACCGAGGGGGACGCACAACAGAAAAGTTTCAGAGGTCCCGGCAGGCGGGGAGGCCGGGGAGGGAGGCGGCAGCGCGGATGGCGCGGCTGATCGCGCGGGCCACGGCGTCGGCGACGGCGACGCCAAGCGCGGTGAGATCAACGGGGGCGTCGCCCACTGAGAGGCAGAAGAGGGTGTCGCCGTCGACTCCCGTGTGGGCCGGGGAGAGCGAGCGGGCAAAGCCGAGCATCCCGAACTGCGCGACCTTGGTCGCCTCGGGCTTGGTGAGTCGGGCGTTGGTGCCGACGATCCCGATCGTCGTGTGCTGGGGACCGAAGCGGGGGGGAGGGGCGCCTGCCGCGAGGGCTTTGGCCGTGTCCACCAGGATGACGCCGTCCGGCCTGTCGCGGGCCCCGGCCAGGAGGACGCCGGTCTCGGGATCGCGCACGTCCCCCAGCGCGTTGACGGCGACGAGGGCGCCGACGACCACCTCGCCGATCCTGCCGTCGGCGCTCCCGATGCCGCCTTTCATGGCGCGCGGGAGACCGAAGAGTTTGCCCACCGTGGCGCCGGTGCCGGCGCCGACGTTTCCCTCTTCCACGGAGCCTGTCCGCGCAGCCTGACAGGCCCGATACCCCATGGCCCGGGTGGGCCGCGCCTTCGAATCGCCCACGTTCAGGTCGAAGAGGACCGCGCCCGCCACGTGAGGGACCACCGTGGGGCCGGCGCTGAAACCCACGCCCCGTTCCTCGAGGTACTGCATCACGCCGAACACCGCCTCCAGGCCGAAGGCGCTCCCCCCGCAGAGGACGACGCCGTCGAGCGTGGGGACCAGGTGGCGCGGGTCGAGGAAGTCGAGGCCGTGAACGGCGTTGGCCCAACCGCGAAGCTCCACGCCCCCCACCGCGGGGCGGTCTGAGAGCACGACGGTGCATCCGGTCAACCCCGCAGCGTCCGTCGCGTGGCCGACCCGGAGGCCGGGGACGTCGGTAATCACGAGGGGTTGACGCCTCGGCCGTCGAGCGGCCTCGGCGGTCGGGGGGTGCGGCTGACCTCGGTGGCGCTCACGCGGCCGAGCGCCACCTCCGAGGCGAAGGCGAGCCCCCGTTCGGCGAGGCCGCGCGCGAAGGGCAGGTGACGCGGGAATCGCTCCGGATCCTGGAGGGCGAGCGCCGTGGCGGCGGCGAGGCGAGCTTCACGGGGGCGCCCGGTGGCGTGGAAGATCCAGGCCATCTCGGTGAGCCGCCGGGCCCAAAGCTCTCTCGCCTCGGCGGCGAATGCGCGGTCCACGACCCGCTCGACGATGGCCGCCTCCCGCTCGGCTTTGATCCGGTCGGCAAGCACGAGCCGGCTCTCCTTCGCCTGGAGGAGTTCGAGAGCCTCGCTCTGAAGGGCCCCGGGATCCACGAACCAGCTGGCCAGCTCGGGCAACGCCAAAAGCTCCGCCGAGTGGTCCAGGAGTGTGGGATCGGGGGTCATCGGCGACCCCGTGGGGTCCACAGCCAACGGCTGGGGAGTGGGGGCGCCCGGCGAGGCCTCGCCGAAGAGCCTCCGCCAGCGGGCGAAGTCGCGGGTCGGCTCCGTGTCCAGTCGTCGGTGGAGGGCGAGGGCCTCGGCGACGAGGTGGGTCGCGCGCTCGGGCGGCATCTCGATCCAGGGGAGTTTCTGGCTCTTTCGGAGCGATCGGAGCTCGGCCTCGAGGCGCTTCTTCGAGATGGCGCCACCCGCGACTTCCAAAATTCCCGCCTGATCGTTCACGATCAGCGCGCAGAGGGCGAGGCCGCCGAAGCTGCCCTCGAACAGGATCCAGACCGCGCGCGAGCCGGTCCCGTCCACACCGGAGACCCATGCTCGGAGCGCGCGCGCCGGCTGGCGCTGGACCACCGGCTTGGCAGGCGGTGGGGGGAGGCGAATTCCGGCCTGGGTCAGGCGGTAGAGGACGCGGCGCGCGGCCCTCCGCCCCGCCTTGGTCGGCCCGCTCTCGGCCAGCGCCGTGAGGAGGCTGATCGCGGATTCGCCGCGCTGGCGGGCGAGAGCGCCGAGGGCGGCCTCAAGCGTCCGGGGGGAGAAGTCGGCGATCGATTCGGAGGGCGAGGCAGAGCCGGCGAGAGACGCCTCAAGCGCGGCGAGGCAGGCTGAGACCGCCGCCTCCTCCGCGGAGCGGGCTACCATTCGGTGATGAGACGGCGGAAAAACGGCAGATCGGGGGGACCGTATTCGGGTCTGAAGTAGACCTTTCGCATGTAGGTCAAGGCTCCGGCGTACCCCTCGAAGCGATCGGCAAGGGCTCGAAAGAGCCGCGCCTGGGGGCGGGCGTCCGCGCGGTCGTGCTCGGAGACGAAGCGGTAGGAGCGCTTGCCTTCCCGAATGTAGTAACCGGTGGCAGAGAGCCGCTCCACGCGCTCCCGGAAGAGGCCCGTCATGAAGAGGGTGTAGTCGCCGATGTGACGGCGCAATTCGCGCTCCTGGACCGGGTTGAACGTCGGCGAGTCCAGATCCCAGACCCGCTGGATTTCCAGGAGCAGCTCGGCCACGGACTCGAGCCGCTGCCCGCGGGCCCCTGGCCGAAGGTCAGGGAGTGACCCGGCCGGGTAGAGATTTTCGGTGCGGGCAAAGCGGGCCAGGAGGTCCGAGATATAGTCGGCGGCGGGGTCATCGTGGAAGGCGAGGTCGCCGAAGCTCCGGCGGACCACCCGATCGAAGAAGCGCCTGAGCGTGGCTGGGGCGCTCGGTTGCTGCATCAAATCTCCTCTTGACAAATGATACATCATCGCCCACCGCGCGCCAAGGGCCGCCCAATTTCTTTGACTTGGTGGGCGGGACTTCGGTACACTTTCGAGGAACATGGACGGCAGACAAGGGGAGATCGTGAAGGAGCCCGGCAGGCGGATTCGGGAGGACTGGGGCGAGGAGGTGAGGCCCAGCCGCCCGTGGCTCCTCATCATCGCGAGCCTCCTGCTGGCCGGGCTGGCCGCGTGGACCGGCGTACAGTGGAAGCAGGAGGTGGAGCGCGAGACCAAGCTTCGGGCCGAGCTCAAGCAGGTCTACCTCGAGGCCGAGCAGCTCCGCGCCCAGGCAGCACAGGCCGAGCAGCGCGTCGCGTTCCTCGAGAAGCAGGTGATGGCGCTCTCCACCGAGCGGCAAGCCACGACGAAACGCCTGGAGGAGCTGGAGGCCGAGCTGAGCGCTGCCAAGGCCCGCCTCTCAGGGAAGCGACCGCCCGCGCCCGCCAAGCCGGCGCCGCCCAAGCGCTAGGCAGTCGGAGGGGGCCTCGACGGCCCCCTCCGAGGCCTCCCCCACGAACAGGCTTGCGCCGGCGGAGCCGGCGCTCGAATCGAGGTTAGTCCAACACGCTCCTAGCCTCCTGTATGCCCCTTACCTCTTCTCCTCTCCCCGGTGGGGAGAGGGGGCCGCGTGCTCCAGCGCTTGCAGGAGCCGCGCGTTCATCGCCCGGGTCCCGACCGTGATCCGGAGGTGACCGGGAAAGCCGACTGCCGTCCCGTCGCGCACCAGGATCCCGTCCTTCAGGAGCGCCTCTCTCAGCGCCGCCGCTCGTCCGCCGACGTCGACCAAAAGAAAGTTGGCCTGCGACGGGACGACGGCGAACCCCAGACGACCAAGCTCCCCTGCCAGGAACCGCCGCTCCTGGATCACGAGCCGCCGCGTCTCAACCCAGTGCTCCCGATCGTCCAGCGCCGCGAGCGCCGCGACCTGGGCGAGGCGGTTCACGTTGTAGGGGGCGCGCACCCGGTTCAGCATGGCGATGACCTCGGCCCGCGCCACTGCGTAGCCGATCCGGACCCCAGCCAGCCCCGCGATCTTCGAGAAGGTGCGCAGCACGATCAGGGTGGGACACTGGGAGAGCAGGGCGAGCCCATCGGCGCACTCCGGGTCGTCGCTGAAATCCCGGTATGCTTCGTCCAGGACCAGGAGCGGCGGGTCGTCCCCGAGGGCCGTCACGAATCGCCTGAAGGCTGCATTCGTGATGATCGTGCCCGCCGGATTGTGGGGAGAGCACACGATCAGCGCCTTGGTCCGCGGAGTCACGCGGCGGGCCATGTCGGCGAGATCGGTCTGGTAGTCCACGAGCGGGCTCTGGACGGGCGTCGCGCCCGAGAGGGTGACGACGGTGGCGTAGGGCTCGAAGGCCGGGTGCGGGATCACGACCTCGTCGCCGGGCTCAAAGGCGGCCCAGGCGATGAGGCCGAGGAGCTCGTCGGCGCCGTTTCCGAGGATCATCGACTCCGGCCCGGTCGCGTGAAGCCGACCGAGGGCGTCCCGCAACGCCCTCCCGTCGCTGTCAGGGTACAGGTGGGCGCGAGCGGCCTCGGCCCGAATGGCCGCGACGGCGCGCGGGGAGGGGCCAAGGGAGTTCTCGTTGGCGGAGAGGCGGACGAGCTCGGAAAGGCCCAGCTCGGCCTGGAGAGCCTCGAGCGAGGGGCCGGCCTCGTAGGGGGTGACCTGATCGAGCGCTGAGCGCCAGGGGCGTCGCATGGGGAACCCATTGTAACGCCCAAATCGGCGTCCTGTTTGACAATCCTGACACCCCGCGTGTAGGCTACGGCAATCATGTCCAGAGAGGTGTTCAAGCAACTCAAGCAGGCCGAGGCCCGGCTCCAGCGCACCTTTGAGGGCCCTCCGGCGGAGCTGGTGGAGCGGCGGCGCCACCTTCGCCTCAATCTCTTCCGCCAGCATCTGGTTTCAGGCCTCGACTCCTTCAAGGCGCGCCACGTGGAGGGGGCCTCTGGCCAGGAGTCAGTCCAGGCGCATGCCCGCTTCATGGACCGCTTCCTCCGCCAGCTCTTCGTCCTCGCGGCCGAGGGGGCCCGCCGTGACGGGTTGACGCCCTCGCCCATTGTCCTCGTCGCCCTGGGTGGGTACGGGCGCGGGGAGCTGCATCCGTCCTCCGACATCGACGTCATGGTGATCCATGCCGGTGAAATGTCGCCGTTCGTCCAGCGGATCACCCAGGAGCTGCTCTACACCCTCTGGGACCTGGGGCTCCAGGTCGGGCACTCCTGCCGCAGCCTTCCCGACTGCTTGGCCATCGCGCGGACGGATTTCCCGAGTCGCACCTCCATGCAAGAGGCGCGCTACGTGGCGGGGGACAAGCTCCTCTTCAGGCGCTTCCAGCGGGTCCTCCGGGAGAACCTCTATCGGAAAGACTTCGCCGGGTTTCTGGACACCGCGCTCGCCGAGCGTGATCAGCGCTACCGGAAGTTCGGGGCCTCGCCCTACGTGGGCGAGCCCAACGTCAAGGAATCCGCGGGCGGGCTCCGGGACATCCACACCGCCCTGTGGCTCGCCTCCGCCAAGTTCGGCGCCCGCACGCTCCGGGAGCTGGCGGACAAGGGGCTCATCACCGACCGGGAGCAGCGATCGGCCGACGAGGCGCTGACGTTTCTCTGGCGCGTGCGCAACGAGCTGCACTTCCTCTCAGGCCACAAGAACGACGTGCTCTCGCGGGACCTCCAGCCCCAGATAGCCAAGAACTTCGGCTACGCCGACGATGACACGGCCCTCGGCGTCGAGAAGTTCATGCGCGAGCACTACCTGCACGCCCGCGTCATTCACCGGGTGGCGCGGCGGCTCATCGCCCGCTGCCAGGAGACGCTCTCGCGGCGGGGTTCGGTGCAGCGCGGGCTCCGCCAGCAGGCGCTTGCCGACGGCCTCCTCTTCTTCGATGGGCGGTTGCACCTGGCGGACCGCGACGGCCGCGCGTTCCGGGAGGATCCCACCCGTCTGATGAAAGTGTTCTGGCACGCGCACCGGCTGGGGTGCGAGCTGTCCATCGACCTGGAGCGGGCCATCGAGGAGTCGCTGGACCTCATCGACGATCGCTTCCGCCGTTCCGCCGAGGTGCGTGATCTCCTGCTGGCGATTTCCCGCAACTGGGGGCGCGTCGCCCAGACGCTCCGGGAGATGCACGAGCTGGGGGTGCTGGGGCGGTACCTCCCGGAGTGGGGTGCCTTGACCTGCCTGGTGCAGTACGATGCCTACCACAAGTTCTCGGCGGATCAGCATTCGCTCCTGGCCGTCGAGACCCTCGAATCCCTGGCCCCCGGGCAGTCGGCCGAGTCCGAAGGGATCGCCCGGGTGCTCACGGAAGTGGAGAAGCCCGAGCTGCTGATCCTCGGGATGCTCCTCCACGATATCGGCAAGGCCAAAGGGCACGGGCATGCGGCCAAGGGGATCCCGTTGATCAAGGCGCTCACAGCCCAGCTCGGGTTCGCTGCCGCCGATGCGGCCACGCTGATTTTCCTCGTCGAGCATCACCTGCTGATGTCCCATGTCGCTCAGCGCCGTGACATCGATGACCCGAAGACCGTCGAGCAGCTGGCCGCTGCGGTGCGGGAGCCGCCGTGGCTCCGATCGCTCTACCTCCTGACCTATGCCGACATGAAGGCGGTGGGGCCTGGCATCCTGACCTCGTGGCGGGCGGCGATCCTCTGGGAACTCTACAGCCGGACTCTGGTGCGCCTGGCCGGCGGCCGGGTCGAGCCCCCCCGTCGGGAAGCCCTGGCGAGCCGCGTGGAGGCGGAGCTCGGGGAGGAGGGGACGCCCGAGGAGGTCGAGACTCACCTCGCCTGGATGTCCGAGCGCTACCTCGTGACCACCGGTGGCCAGCGGATCGCGGCACACCTGCGCCTCATCCATCAGTTGGAGGCCGAGCCCGTCGCCACGGAACTCTTCCACCACCCGGACCTGGGCTTTTCCGACCTGGTGGTCGTCACCGGGGATCTGGTCGGGTTGTTCGCCCTGATCGCGGGCACCCTGGCGGCCAATGGCCTCAACATCCTTTCGGCCCAGATTCACACGCGCGCGGATGGCATCGCGCTGGACACGTTCCAGGTCAACGATCCGACCGGGGAGGCCGTGACAGAGGAGTCGCGCTGGAGCCGGACTCTCGAGGACCTCCGCCGGGTGATCCGGGGCGAGCAGGGCGTCGAAGCGCTGCTGGCGCGCCGCCACGCCGGCCGCGGCGGGGCCGAAACGGTTCCCGGCCCGGCGAAGGTCGCCCTCGACAACCACCTCTCCGACACCCACACCGTGGTCGAGGTGAAATGCCCGGACCGGGTGGGGCTCCTCTATCTCATCACGCGCACCCTCTCGCGCGAAGGGCTCGACATCGGCAGCGCCCGGATCGCCACGGAGATCGACCAGGCGTTCGACGCCTTTTACGTCACCGACCGGCAGGGGCGGAAGATCGAGGAGCCCGAGGCCATGAATCGGATCCGCGCGGCGCTGGAAGAGGCGCTGATCACCCCGTTGTAGCGGCGCGTCCAGCCGGCATGCTGAGTCACTACAAGGACCGGTTCACCCGGTGGACCGACCCCCTGGCCCGTTGGCTCCTGGCGCTCCGGCTCCGCCCCAACCACCTCACCGTGTGCGGGTTGGGCGTGAGCCTTCTGGCCTCGCTCTCCTTTGCGCGGGGACGGGAGCGGTGGGGCGCGGCGCTCCTGATCCTCTCCGGCCTGTTCGATTTCTTCGACGGCTCGCTGGCGCGCCTTTCCGGGCAGGTGACCCCCTTCGGCGCCTTCCTGGATTCGGTCATCGACCGCTATTCGGACCTCGTGGTGCTCGCCGGGATCCTGCTCCTCTTCGTGCGCGTGGGGCGCGCCAGGGAGGTGCTCCTCACGATCGTGGTCCTGATCGGGACCGTGATGGTGAGCTATACGAAGGCGCGCGCCCAGGCCATCGGCGTGGCGTGTGAGATCGGCCTGATGGAGCGCCCGGAGCGCCAGATCGTCCTGATCGCGGGGGGGCTCTTCGGTCTCATGAGCCCGGCCCTGTGGGTGCTCGCCATCCTGGTCAACGTCACGGCAATCCAGCGGATCCTCCACACCCGGCGGGTCACGAGTGCCCCGCCCGCCGCCTGATCTGTTAGACTCTAGCCGTGCGGATTGTCACCTCCGCTCTCGTGCTGGGGGTGTTCCTTTGTAGCGCAAGCTCGGCAGGGGCCGCCGAGCCGATGCCGGCCCCGCGGCTCGCGGACGAGGAGCGGACGCGCTTGGCCGCGGCCGTCGAGGCGTTTCGCGGGGGCGACTGGCAGGAAGCCGCGCGCCTCTTTGGCGCCGCGGCCCAGCAGGGAGGACTGCTCGCCGATTACGCCCAGTTCTTTCTCGCCGAATCGCTGGCTCGCCTGGGGGATCTGGTCGCCGCACGCCGGACGGCTGAGAGCCTTGCGTCCCGGTATTCCGACAGCCGTCTGGCGCCCCCGGGGCTCCTCCTCGCGTCGCACCTGGCATCCCGGCAGGGAGAGGAGGCAACGAGCGAGTCCCTGCTCCGGCGTTTCGTCGCTCACTTTCCCGGCCGGTCCGACTTGCCGAGCGTCTGGTACCGGCTCGGACTCTCTCTCGAGGGCCAGGGGCGAGCCCTCGAGGCCGCTCGGATCTTCCGCGAGCTCTGGCTGGCGGCGCCGGCCTCGGACTATGCCGAGGCGGCGGGCGATCGGCTGACCGGCCTGGCGGCCGCGGGCATCGTGTTGCCCCCACCCACACCGCTCGAACGGATCG
>JACQWA010000105.1 GCA_016209425.1 Candidatus Rokuibacteriota bacterium | reverse complement strand
GGCTACGTCTGGTTCCTTTCCCGGGAAGACGACCTGATCAAATCCTCCGGCTACCGGATCGGCCCGGAGGAGATCGAGGAGGCGCTGGCGAAGCACGCCGCGGTGGCCGACGTGGGGGTCATCGGGGTCCCCGACGCCGTGCGCGGCCAGAACACGCGGGCCTACGTGGTCCTCAAGCCCGGTGTCGCGGCCGCTGAGCCCCTCAGGCAGGAGCTGATCGAGTTCTGCCGGGACAAGGTCGCCGTCTACAAGCTGCCCCGCGAGATCGAATTCACCGAGAATTTGCCGCGCGCTCCGGGCCCCGCCGGCCCGGGCACCGGCAAGCTCCTTCGCCGCGTCCTCCGCGAGCGCCTCAAGGCGTAGCGACCCGACCGCAAGGGTCGGGTGCCCGCAAAGGTCGCTCGCCTTCGCTCGCGCTTCCGGTGTCTCCGTGAGGCCGCATATGCTTTCGAGAGGGCGGTGGAAGGTCATTGCCCTCTTTGTCGTCCTCCTCCTGGGCTTCGCCCTCGGGATCTGGGGGAGCTACCGCGCCGTCTATCCTGAGAAGGGGGTCCACCGGGTCGCGGCCGTCTTCCAGGCGCGGGCAGACGACACCACGATCCTGATCCAGCACGAGGCGGCGCCGGCCCTCGCCATGGGCTCGATGGAGCTCATGTCCTTCGACGTCGAGTCGAAGGCCCTGCTGGACCAGGCCGGGCTCAAACCCGGCGACCGGGTGCGCCTCACGATCCGCCAAATCCCCCACGGCCTCATCGTCGTCAAAATCGACAGGATCCAATGACGAGAGGATAAAGGTGAAGGAGGAGCGTTCAGGGTGAGGCCAGGGTGCGCAGGTAGCGGGCCAAGTCGCGGATCTCGGCATCGGAGAGGTGAAAGCCGAAGGCGGGCATCCCAGGCCGGCCGATGGGCGCGCCCCCGTTCTTGGTGATGTCGAAGAGGTACTGATCGGAGAGCGCCTGCATCCGGCGGGGATCGGAGAGGTTCCCCGGCCGGATCAGGAAGAGCGTCGCGCGCCAGGATCCGTTGCCGCGCACCCCGTGGCAGGTGGCGCAGCGGGCAAGGTACAGCCGCTGGGCCGGAGAGGCGTCGGGCGGCGGCGCGGGCGCGGGCCAGAAGACGGCGAAGACGATCGCGTTGAGGAAGATCACCCCGATGGCTGCCAGGAGCAAGACCCACCGCGGGGTCATGGAGGTATTATGCCTGACGGATCAGCGGCGGCGCATCGCCAGGAGATTGT
The DNA here is from genome assembly GCA_016209425.1 of Candidatus Rokuibacteriota bacterium. GTDB lineage: Bacteria > Methylomirabilota > Methylomirabilia > Rokubacteriales > CSP1-6 > JACQWA01. Next base: position 4,770 of record JACQWA010000105.1, on the reverse strand, counting down.
CGAGCAGGAGGACCAGGCGTTCCAGATCCCTGACCTGGCGCAAGCGGGTGCGCCACCCTCCCTCGGAGGGAAAGGCGTGCGTGAACCCCTCGAAGATGACGAGGCGGCCGAGGTTCGGGGCGGCCCTGGCGAGCCTCAGGCTCTCCGTGTAGGGGATCGAGTCGTCGTCGCGGCCGTGGGCGATCAGAAGCCGCGCCTTGACCTGGCTGATGGCACCTGCCGGCGAAAGCCGTTGAATCCGCTCCCGGATCGGCGGAGTCAATGAGGCGAGCAGACCGGCCACCCGGTCGCGGTGCCGGTTCCCCACGAGGGCCAGGAGCTGCCACCCCTCGACGCCGAGTTTGCCCAGCTCGGCGCTCACGTCGGCTTCCGGGTTCGCCAGCTTCCGCTCTACGAGCTTCTGGAGCCGCTCGCGCTCCGCCAGTTCAGCGGCGTAGGGTGCGAGAGCGGCGAGGAGCTTCCAACGGTTGTAGGACTGCTGCGCGACCTGGCGCCGGCGTCCATCCTCCTCGTACCACCCGGTGGTGATAAAGCCAATCACGTTGGCGAGGTCCCAATAGCCGCCGAAGGACCCGACCAGATCCACCCGGTCGCGGATCGCGGGGTCGGCGGCGGCCAGGAGAGCCGGCCCCGCGCCGAAGGAAAAGCCGACGATCCCGATAGGAAGCCCGGCCTCGGCTGTCAGGGCCTGAACGGCCTGCACGATGGCCTGGACGTCGGCCTCCGCCACGTGAAAGGCGCGGAGCGCCGGGAAATCGGGGGCGAGCACGAGAAAGCCCGCGCGGGCGAGGCTTCGGGCGACGCGCTGGAAGGCGGGATGGTCCTTGCCCTCCCGGGAGAGCCCGGGGACGAGCACGAGGCCCCCTCGCTGCGGACCTGAGGAACGGTAGAGGTCGGCCGCGGCTCGGTCGATGGCGACCGTCTCACGGATGACGGAGTGGACCGTCGGCATCCACCCGGGAGCCAGAAGATCGAGAGCGACCAGATGGGCCGACCCGAAGCGTCCGATCCGCGGCGCCGCCAGGAGGACGAGGGTGGCCAGGGCCAGGGCGAGGCCGCGTCTCATCCGATGGGCCGGTCCACCTCGGGGATCAGCTCGAGGAGGGTGCGGCGGAGGCGCTCGTCCTCGAGCAGCCCCGGTCCTGGGCCCGAGAGCACCACGTGGCCCTCATCCAACAGGTACGCGCGATGCGCGAGACGGAGCAGCCGGCGCACGTGCTGCCCGGCTGCGAGGATCGTCATCCCCCCGGCTGTGATCTCGCGAATGGCCTGGCAGAAGCGGTTCGTGACCAGCCGCGACAGCCCGAGGAACGGATCATCCAGGCAGAGCAGGCGCGGGCGCGCCATGAGCCCCCGGGCCAGAGCCAGCATCTGCTGCTCGCCTCCCGAGAGGACCCCGGCGGGCGCCAATGCCTTCTCCCGGAGCACCGGGAAGAGGCGGAAGATCAGGTGGAGGGTTTCTTGCTGCTGACCGGGGGCTCGGCGCAGGAACGCGCCCAGCTCGAGGTTTTCCCGGACGGTCAGCGGGGCAAAGAGCCGCCGGCCTTCCGGGATCATGGTGAGGCCGCGGGCAGCGATCGCATAGGGTGGCAGGCCGTCGATCCGATCGCCGTCGAGCCGGATGGCCCCGGCCCTCACGGGCAGGAGCCCGGTGATCGCCCGGAGGAGCGTGGACTTCCCTGCGCCGTTGGGTCCCACGAGGGCGATGAACTCGCCGGCCCGCACCTCCAGCGAGCAGTCCTTGAGAACGAGGATGTCGTCGTAGCCGGCCTGCACTCCCTCCACGCTCAGCAGCGGCGCGCTCATCCGTGATCGTCCTCCCCCAGATACGCCTCCACCACTCGTGGGGACCCGAGCACCTGCGCGGGGCGGCCGTCGGCCACGATGGTCCCCTGGTCGAGGACCAGGAGGCGGTCCGCCACCTGGGCCAGTACCCTGAAGGAATGCTCGATCGCAAAGATCGTGAGCCCGCGCTCCTTGAGCCGCGCATAGAACCGTATCACCTCCTCGCGTCCCTTGGGAGAAAGGCCCGAGGCCAGCTCGTCAAGGAGGAGGAGGGTGGGCCGGGTGGAGAGGGCCATGGCCAGTTCAAGCCGCTTTCGTTCCCCGAGCGAGAGTTCGTTGGCGTTCGCCGCGGCTTTCTCGGCGAGGCCCACGATCCCGAGGAGCCGTTCGGTCTCGCGGCGGCGGTCCTGAGGGCAGTGATAGCGATGCCGGGGGCGGAAGGTGACCCCTACCAGCACGTTGTCGAACACGGTCGAGTGGGCGAAGGGGCGGGGAATCTGAAAGGTGCGCCCGATGCCGAGGCGGGAGATCTTCCATGGTGGGAGATCAGTCATCCGGGTTCCGTGGAACCAGACCTGGCCGGCGGTCGGGCGGAGCAGGCCGGACAGGATGTTGAAGAGGGTCGTCTTGCCCGACCCGTTGGGGCCGAGGAGGCCGACCACCTGGTGTTCCTCCACGGCAATGTCCACGCCGCGGAGGGCGAGGAGCCCGCCGAAGGCCATGGACAGGCCGCGCCCCTCAAGCAGCGCCACGTTATCTTCCCTCTCCCCTGTGGGGAGAGGGCCGGGGTGAGGGGAGAAGGCCAGCCAGGCCGCCCGGGAGATAGAGGACCACGACGATCAATGCGAGCCCGTACGGGAGTTGGTGAAACACCGGGACGTAGGGCTGCAGGAGCAGCTCGCTCACGAGGTAGAGACCGAGGGCTGCGGTGGCGGGGCCCAGGAGCGTGTGGAGGCCGCCGAAGGTCGCCATCACCAGCGGCAGGATCGAGAAATAGCGGCTGAAGACCAGGTCCGGCTCCACCACGCGCACCATGTGAACGTAGAGCCCGCCGGCCAGGGCACTGAAGAAGCCGGAGAGGGCAAATGCCAGAATCTTCCACGGGAGGGGATGGACACCGAGCAGGCTCGCCCGCTCCTCCTCCTCCCGGACAGCCGCAAACGCCAGACCGAGGCGCGAGTGGAGGATCCCCGCGAAGAGCGCGAGGACGACCAGCAGAAACGCCAACGACAGGTAATAGCTGCCCGCTCTGCCGCGCGTGAAATCGAGGGGCAGCCAGGGGAGCGGCGGGAGCGGCGGGATACCGATCAGGCCGGCGCCCCCGCCGGAGACCTCGCTCCAGTTATGCGCGATCCCGCGCCAGATCTCCGCGTAGGCGAGCGTGGCGAGGGCCAGGTAGGCGCCTTGGAGCCGCGCCGACGCGAGCCCGATCACGCCCGCTCCCCCCGCGCCGAGGAGGCCGCCAAGAACGATGGCCCACCACGGCGAGAACCTTCCGAGCGAGGCGAGGGCGGCGCCGTAGGCGCCGAGGCCGAAGAAGGCGGCATGGCCGAAGGAGATCTGGCCGGCGTAGGCCAGGAGGTTCCAGGCCGTCGCCAGCGTGCCGAAGAGCAACGCGGTGGAGACGAGGTAGAGGTAGTAGGGATGGAAGCCCGAGAGCGGGGGCAGGAGGAGCAGCGCGGCGGCGACGAGGCCGGCCCCGATCCATGTCAGACGCCGCATCAGTGGCTCCTGCCGCCGGCGAGTCCGCCTGAACGGGCGAGCAGCGAGGCCAGCAGCAGCAGCGCGACGACCAGCTCGCGCCAGCGAGGCCCGCTCCACGCGACCGTCAATGCTTCGATCACGCCCAGAAGGACTCCCGCCACCAGCACGCTCCTGAGGCGGCCCACGCCCGCCCAGATCGTCAGGACGATCGCCAGAAGCGTCAGCTCGATCCCGCCGGCCGGGTAGAGGTAGTGGAGGGTGGCGAAGAGGACGCCCGCCCCGCCGCTCAGGGCGAGGGCGAGGAGGAACGTGGTCCGGGTCGCCTGGTCTACGTTGATCCCGAGCAGCGCGGCCGCCTCGCGGTCCAGGCTGGTGGCGCGCACCGCCCGGCCCCAGCGGGTGCGGGTGAGCGCCAGGTAGAGTCCCCCGACGGCGGCCAGCGCCGCCGCCGCCACGATGAGCCGGCCCTGGTTGAGCCTGAGTCCGCCGAGACGAATGCTCCCGGTCAGCGACTCGCTGGCGATCAGCCGATACTCGCCGCGCCAGAGCGCCAGCATGATGTTCTGGAGCAGAAGCGAGAGGCCGAAGGTGAGAACCAGGCTCGACAGCTCCTTCGGCTCAGGGAGCCGATTGAAGAGCCACTGCCAGAGGAGGGCTAGTGGAAGAAGCGCGGCCCCCGCCACAGGAACGAGGAGCAGCGGATGGAGGCCGGAGCCGCTCCAGAACCAGTATCCCAGGTAGCCGCCGAGGATGATCAGATCGCCGTGGGCGAGGTTGAGCGCCCGCGTGACGCTCAGGACCATGGAAAAGGCCAGCGCCATGAGGGTGTAGAAACACCCCAGCAGCGCCCCGGAGGCGAGCGTCTGGGCGAGCGTGGTCAGCGACACAGCGCCTGAGTGCTGGTCTTCTGTCGGATTGACAAAAACGCCCCCCGATAGTAGCGTTCACCCACTCGGACGTCAAGATGACACTGATCCTGATCCGCCACGCCGACGCTTCCAATGACGATCCCCGACCGCTGACCGACGCGGGCAGGCAACAACACGCACGGGTCGCCGGCGCGCTGAGGCGGATGGGAATCACCGTTGAGCGCCTGCTCTCGAGCCCGTTGCTCCGCGCCCGTGAGACCGCCGAGATCACCGCCGGGGCCGTTGGATTTCGCGGAGCGGTTGAGGAGACGCCGGCCCTGGGAGACGACTTTACGGTGGAGGGATTACTCGCCTCTAGCCCCCTCACCTTGTTCCTCTCCCCCGTCGGGGGAGAGGGTTGGGTGAGGGGGTT
>JACQWA010000104.1 GCA_016209425.1 Candidatus Rokuibacteriota bacterium | reverse complement strand
GAGCGTAAAGACGATGAAGGTGGCGACCAGGAGGGAGGGAATCGCCACGAGGAGGCGCATGGCGACGTACAGCCGCATGAGTAGCTCCCCCACACCCTCCCCTCTCCCCCACCGGGGGAGAGGACAAAGGTGAGGGGGCAAGGCAGCAGCCTAGCGGTCGAGCCAGGCGGCCACCATCCGGCCGCCGTAGTCGTAGCCGAGGTTGGTCATGAAGTTCTTCACGTAGGGCTCCCACGCTCCCGTCGCCATCCCGGAGGGACCGTAGGCGTAGTAGCACTGGGAGAGGAGCTGGCGTTGGGCCTCGAAGATCAGCTCCTTCCGCTTCTTGGGGTCGAAGGTCCGCCGCTGCTCGCGGAGCAGCTCGACGACCTTCCCGTCGTTGACATAGCTCTGGTTCCGGGGACTCCCCGGCATATGGTAGGCCCAGAGGTAGTTGTCGGGGTCGAGGAACGGCGTGAACAGCGCCACCCCCATGCCGTCGTACTTGCCGTAGTAGGTCGTGGCGATGTACGCCCCGTATTCCTTCATCTTGATCTCGCCGTCCACCCCTGCCTCCTTCAGCTGCCGCTGGTAGGTCTGGATGGTGTCGACGAAATCGGGGCCGTAGCCGGGGGTGGAGTGAAGCGGCGTCTTGAAGCCGCCCGCGTGGCCGGCCGCGGCGAGCAGGCGTTTGGCCTCCTTCGGGTTGTAGTCGAGATACTGGCGGGCGTCCCCCAGCTGCTCCAGGGGGATCGTCCACTCCACCAGGCCCGCGGGAACCGGCGGGTTCAGGAGCGTGATGTCCTTCCGGCCCGTCGTGGCCTCGACGATCGCCTCGCGGTTGACGGCCATCGAGATGGCCCGACGGACCCGGACGTCGTTGAACGGGGGGCCGTCGGTCCGCATGTGCAGATACGACCAGACGGTGTTGCGAAACTGGTGGAAGACGAGGTTGGGCTTCTTCTTCCGGATCGTCTCGAGATCGGGCCAGCGGAGCGCGCTGATGAACTCGGGACCGAAGTCGTACTTCCCCGCCAGGAAGGCCGCGGTGCGCGAGGAGACGTCCTCGTCCACGTACCACTCCACCCGGTCCACGTAGGGAAGGCCGGAGACGAAGTAGTCGGGGTGACGGACGAGGATGGCCTTGACGTTGGGCTCGTAGCTCTCCAGCATCCAGGGGCCGGTGCCGATGCAGGCGTCGGGCTTGCGGAGATCCCCGAGCTTCTCCACCGCCTCCTTCGGGATGATGGCGCAGGCCATGGGGGTCGCCAGGACGTCGATGAACCAGGCGTAGGGCTCCTTCAGGGTGAACTTCACCGTGTGCTTGTCCAGAACCTCGACCCTGTCCAGCGACTCCATGAGGAAGCGGTTGCCGTGCCCCTTGGCCGTCATGAACCGCTCGAAGGTGTACCGGACGTCCTCGGCCACAAGCTCCCGTCCGTTGACCGGGGGCTTGTTGTGCCAGCGGACCCCCGGCTTCAACTTGAAGACGTAGGTGGTGGGGGTGGGCTGAGTCCAGGACTCCACCAGATCGGGCTCGGGGGTGAAGACGCCCACGGGGACCCCGGGCCCGGCCTTGTGCTTGAAGAGGCGGGAGTGGGTGAAGGAGAGCAACGTGTGAAGCTTGAACGAGATCCCCCCGGGGGCGTGGAGGTCGAAGTGGGGCGGGTCGTACCCCCGGACTCGGAAGACCCCTCCCCGCTTGGGCGCTTGGGCGCTGGCAGGGCTCAGGTCGATCTGGGGCCCAATGGCAGCGGCCGCCAGAGCCGCTCCTCCCAGCTTGAGGAGGTCGCGACGGCTGACGCCTGGCTCGACAGGAGTGGAAGCACCCATGGGTTTCCTCCTTCCGGGCGAGGGGCAGGAACAGCGATCCGGGTTGTCGCCACTCTAGGCAGGAACAACATCGGTGTCAAGGGCGACTCGTTCGGCGGGCCCAGAACCGTTTCAGCGCAGGCAGGAGCCAGTAGGCCGCCGTGAGCAGGACGAGGGCCGCGGACACGATGCGCGTCAGGAACACGCTGAAATCGCCCAACGAAAGCGTGAGGGCCCGCCGCATCTGGTCCTCGAGCATCGGGCCGAGCACGAAGCCGAGGATGATCGGCGCCTCGGGGAACCGGAGCTTGCGGAGCAGATAGATGAGCAGCATGGCGTTGCCGATGTACATGCTCGCGATGAGCCTCCAGAAGACCTCCCTCTTAAGAGTCTGCTCGGCATTCTCGAGCACCTCGGTAGCAGAGCCTGCCATAGCACACCTGGGGCTGTGCCCGTATCCTGTACACGTGTCGCTCTTCGAACCCGTGTTCGAGGCCCTCAACCGGGCGCAGGTTCGCTACGTGGTCGTCGGGGGACTCGCAACGGTCCTCCACGGGCACGCGCGATTGACTGCAGATATCGATCTGGTGATCGATCTCTCACCTGCGGAAGCGAGAAAGGCGCTGGAGGCGCTGGCGGGCTTGGGTTTGCGACCGCGTGTCCCCGTCGACTCGCTCGCGTTTGCCGATCCCAAGATCCGCGAGCAGTGGATCCGCGAGAAGGGAATGCGGGGGTTTTCGCTATGGGACCCCGCCAACCCGATGCGGCAAGTCGACCTCTTTATGGAGCATCCTGTCGATTTCAACGAGCTGTGGAATCGCTCGGAGGTGATCGAGCTCGCTCACACCGTGGTTCATATCGCGTCGATCCCAGATCTGATCTACCTGAAGCGGCTTGCCGGTCGACCCCAAGATCTGGCTGATATCGAAGTGCCCTGGAAATTATGCTGGGTCGAAAGGAACGTGGTGATGCTGGATGACGAACGCCCTGAGACGGCCTCCGACGACTGGGAGGTCAGCTGGGAGGCCCACCGCCGCCATCAGCTCGCGCTCGCGCTACGAGCCACCCCCGCTCAGCGGCTGGACTGGCTGGAGGAAATGATAGCCCTCGCCTACCGGGTGGGTGCCCTCCCGAAGCCGAGCGGTTGACCTTCACTCAGGCGCAGAACTGAGATCTACCCGTCCTCGGGCGCGCCTGAGGGAGGCGCTCAGCCGACCTGGTAGCGCTTGAGCGCTACATCTGGAGGCGGTGCGGGTCGGGGATCTCGTCGGCCGGTGGTGCTGCCCCGGTACCACATCGACGTGAGCGTGAAGCGGACACTCGGGGCGAAGTTAGGATCTCTCAAGGAGCACGCGGCGTAGCACCAGGTGCGGACCGACCAGCGTCAGGAGGCCGACTGATGGCAAAGGCTCACTACAGCAAGATCGACATCAAGCTGGAGACTTCGAAGATCAATCTGTATGCGGGGTCACGGATTGCGGCTGCTGTGGAGGAGCTGGCCAAGAACATGACGCTCTACGAGGGCGTCAGGTACGCCCAGATCCTTGAGGCGGTGTACAGGCAAGGCAAGAAGGATGGCGCCTCGGAGGCCTTCGAGGCGGTTGGGAAGAATCTGAAGGCAGCGGAACTGGCGATTCCGCACAAGAACCCAGGGCGGCCCAAGAAGCACAAGTAAGGCCTAGCGGCCCAGACGCCTGAGCCTCGGGGCCACGGTGCCGCGACCGTCCGGGCGAGCTCAACCGGTGGCCAAAAGCGGTCAAAACCCGCCGGGGTCACCATACCTTTTGGGAGCCTGGGCAGGCTCTGATCCAAGCACGAGGAGTCCGGAGTGGGCCCCGCTGCGGATCCCCGGGGGAGGCCCGTCCGAGAAGATCCCTTATGACGTGGGGTGGGTAGCATCCCCTCGCGGGCACATTCTCGGGCACACCGCGAGCAGGCGGAATTGAGAAACCCAAGGTAGCGCGACCGGACTTGCCTGTCCTGCGGTAGCCCGATAGAATGCTTTAGCCATGGGTTCACTTCAGAGGACGATCAAGGCGGGGGCGGCGGCCGATGTATCGCAAATTGGACATGGTGATTCCTGTTAGGTGGTAGCATCTCTCCGGTATATACTTGACCCATGAAATACAAGAT
>JACQWA010000095.1 GCA_016209425.1 Candidatus Rokuibacteriota bacterium | reverse complement strand
TTCCCGCCCCGCTCGAGCCGGCGCTCCGCCGGCCGATCGTCCTCCAACCGGCGCCGTCTACCGCCGGGCGGCGCGCTCGACGATCGTGTGGCGCTGCCCGCCGAGACCGGTGATCCCCATCTCGACGACGTCGCCGGGCTCGAGATAGCGGGGCGGCTTCATCCCGTGGGCGACGCCGGCCGGCGTGCCGGTGGAGATGACGTCGCCGGCGCGAAGCGACATGAACCGGCTGACGTAGGCCACGAGCTGGCGCACGCTGAAGATCATGTTGCCGGTGTCGCCGCGCTGGCGTGGTTCGCCATTGACCCTCGTCCACACCTCCAGGGCCTGGGGGTCGCGCACCTCGTCCGCGGTCACCAGCCACGGCCCGATCGGGGCGAAGGTGTCCGCGCTCTTGCCCTTGGTGGTCGTCCCCCCGTGCTCCAGTTGGAAGGCGCGCTCGGAGACATCGTCGACGATGCAGAACGCGGCGACGTGTCTCAGGGCGTCCGCCTCGCCGACGTTGCGCCCGTCGCGCCCGATGACAGCCCCCAGCTCGACCTCGTAGTCGAGCTTGACGGCATCGCGCGGCCGGACGATGGGGTCGGAGGGGCCGCTGATGGCGCTGCTGGCCTTGATGAAGAGGAGCGGCTCCTTCGGCAGCGGCTGGCCGACCTCGTGGGCGTGGTCCGTGTAATTCAGACCGATGCAGACGATCTTGCCGATGCCTGAGAGCGGACAACCGAGCCGCGGCTGTCCCCGGACCACGGGCAACCGCGCCGTCTTGAGCGCGCGCAGCCGCTTGAGGCCGGCGGGCGAGAGGATGGCCGGCGTGATGTCCTTCACCACGCGCGACAGGTCGCGCACGGTTCCGTCCTCGTCGATGAGGCCGGGCTTCTCAGCCCCGGCGCGTCCGTAGCGTACGAGCTTCATGAGGCAGGGCCCTCCTGCGGCGCACGACACTCATCGCGTCCGCATGCGGAGTATACCACGTCATTTAATCGCCAGCGGGTTGGCGCATAGCGTCGTCTAACGCCCACGGTGAGCGGCCGCGGCGAGCGCAGGTGAGCCAGCGGTCTGCTCTACTGCGCTGTTAGACGGAAAGTTCTGCATAGTCCAAGCCAGACCTTACCGCGCACGTCGGTGTGTCTCCTCAGTTGCCTGTCGAACGCACGCGCTCAGCGGCGGGCGCTTGCCGCCCGTCCGCTGGAGCGCGATGTTAGGCGCCGGGTTGCCTCTGACATCCTGAGCAGAGACCGGAGCGCCTCGTTCACCGCAGCCGAACTACGGAACGCCTTGGCCACATCAGGTTCCAGGACGACTACGTTTGCGCCTTCCTTCAAGAGGCGACGGTAATATTTGCCGCGCACGGCCTTCGAGTAATCGAAGGCGTACTCGGGCCGCATGTCGTCCGGCGTCGCAGAGTTCTTAGCCTTCATGACGTTTCCTCTCGCGAGCGGTTGCCCGCCGGGCACTGATTAAACGCATCGCGCCACCTCGCTCAACGTGGCAGACGACCAGGAGTCGGCCTCGGGCTGAGTAGCCGACAGTGACAAGCCGACGCTCGTCGTGGGAATGATCTGGATCGTCAAACGTCGCGGCCACAGGATCATAAAACACGGTGACGGCCTCGTCGAACGAGACGCGGTGCTTCTTGACGTTCGATGCTGCTTTGCTCCCATCCCACTCGAAGCGCATCGTGCCATTCTCGCGTGCGTAGTGAACGCTGTGCGGCTAACTATTAGGGCTCTTGCAGGTGATGCCTCCAGTCTATCTCGGTAAGCGCTCCGAGTTTTATAAGAGAATCAGCAAGCAATATTTGCCGCTTACAGGACATTGTCAAGCCGCTGTCATACGACAAACCCTGCAAAGCTCGCAGCATATCCAGATATTAGCCCGTAGTATATCCAGCTACCAAACCGCCGTCACAGGCGAGCCGCGAGGCTGTAAACCCCACGCCCGCCCCGGTTCAAAACTTGGGTGTAAGCGCGTAGCGCGTCGGAAGCCGTAGACGGGGACAAGAGCCTCAGCCGTAGGGGCGACCGGCGAGCTCGTATGCCTGGTCGACGAGGCGCGCGGCCCGGAGGCAGTCGTGCACGCTGACGGGGGGTGGTGCGCCGCGCTGCCAGTGGTCCAGGGCATCGCGCAGGGCTGTCAGAGCCAGCGGCTCCTCGGGCTGTCCTGTCGTGGTCTCTTCACCGCTGGCCGTCGTGAGGCGCATAGTGCCGTGGGCGAGGGCCAGCATGGCGTCACGGCCCGCGATCTTCCACTCGCCGTCCGTCCCGTCGCGCGGGACAGTGTTTCCAACCTCGATCGTTCCCAGGATCCCGCTGGTGGAACGCACCAGGACGGAGGCGTAGTCTTCCACCGGCTGACCCAGGGCGCGCCAGCTGAACTGCGCCCCCGTCACCTGGGCCTCCTCGCCGGTGAGGAACAGGAAGAGGTCCAGGCCATGGGGCCCCAGGTTCCGAAGGCAACCGCCGCCGGCCACGGCGGGATCGAGCATCCACGCGGCGTCCCAGGCGGGATAGCGCGCCGAGGTGGGCCGGTTCAGTCGGAAGTAAATGTGTGACAGGGGGCCAAACCGCCCTCCGGCGAGCATCTGCCGGGCGCGGGTGGTGAACGGGTGATACCGCTGGGTGAGCGGCACGGCGACAAAGGCGTTGGTCGCCGCCGCCTTCTCGGCAACGCTAGCCACCTCGGCAGCGTTGACACCCATGGGCTTTTCCATCAGGAAGGGGTAGCCGTGGTCGAGCAGGTAGTGAGCGATCTCCGCCATGCTGCTGTGTCGTCCCAGCGCGATCACGAAGTCCGGTCGAGTCGCGGCCAGCATCTCCCGGTAGTCGGTGAAGATGGGCGGGTTGCCGAGTGCCGCGGCCCGCTTCGCGGCGACCGCGGCGCTGGGATCCTGGAGGCCGACGAGCCGCACGTCGGGCATGCCGGCCAGGTGGCGCAGATAGGCCGCATCGTACAGCGAGTGCCAGTGGCTCACCTCAATGGCCGCGATGCGCATGGGCATGACAGGAAACGTGCTACCCGGCTGTCGCGGTAACCCGTGCGGCTTGTCTGAGCCGTATCACCGAGTTCATGATGTTCCACTCCGAGCGCGCACCCGCTTCGCGGGTACCCGGCCCGCGCAACCAACTCGGGCCTCGCCTGCGGCTCGTCGGCAGCC
>JACQWA010000094.1 GCA_016209425.1 Candidatus Rokuibacteriota bacterium | reverse complement strand
GTAAAGACCCGTGTAGGCGGTGACGATGCAGGCCACGGCCGAGGCGATAAGGAGCAAGTCCTCATACCACATCAGCACCACCACCGGCACCTGCACCACCGCCCCCGGCTCCAGCGGCGGCGCGGCGGCGGCTTTGTAGATCTTGCCGTCCGGAAACGTGACCGTCGCCGCCCCCATCTTGGCCCGACGGTCCGGGCCGCCCGCCAGCATGACGTAGTCCTTGGGGGAGTAAAACGGCCGGTAGTCAAAGCTCCCCGGAGCCCGCACGTTTCCGATCACGTACACCCGGTCCTCCGCCACCGGGACGACGAACACGTCGCCGTTTTGCAGCGCCAGGTTCTGGCTTTCGTCCTTCTCCACGAGGAGCCGGTGCAGGTCCACGGGGATCGTCTGACGGGGCCCGCTGACCCCGCCGCGCTCGACGAAGGCCCGCCGGAAGTTGGCGTACGGCGCGACCCCACCCGCCTTGACGACCACGTCCTTGACCCGGTCGCCGGACGCCAGTTCGATCCGCGCCACCAGCGTGGGCTTGCCGACCGTCGTGGTCTTCCCCGGGTCCGCTCCCGTTCCGAGAAGCGCGCCGCGCACCTCCACCACGTCCTGGAGCACCGAGATCGGGGGCACGAAGAGCACGTCGCCGGCCCGCAGCTCGATCTCCGGGGCCTCCGCACTCAGCGCCCGGGCCAGATCCAACGCTCTGGTTTCCTTCTTGCTGTCGGGCCCGATCCGGGTCAGGCGGGCCTCGCTCAGCGCCGCCTGGCTGGAGAGGCCACCGGTGAGAGCCAGGAGACCCCCGAGGGTGCGCTCCTCTCCGATCTCGTACTCGCCGGGGCGCACGACACTCCCCAGGAGGGTCACCGACGGCCCCTTGGGAGGGACGAAGAGACCGACTCCCTCGGACATGTAGGGATTCTGAGACATGTCCCCACGCAGGGCAAAGCGCAGGAGGTCTACCGTGCGGTCCACCTTCCCCTGGCGCACCACCGTGATCTTCCGGAGCGATCCGCGGGGCGTGATGCCGCCGGCGGCGGCAATCACTTGTTGAAGCCGATCCGTGGCGGTGACGGCGTAGGTCCCCGGACGCTCCACCTCGCCGGAGACCGTGACCTCGAACGCGCGGGCGGTGATCACCGTCAGGGTGAGATCAAAGAACTTGAAGAGCGGCGCCGTCCGCTCCACCACCGCCTTCCGCGCCTCGGCCACGGTCAGTCCCGCGACCGGGATCGTCCCCATCGGTGGCAAATGAAGGTTGCCTTCGGGCGTGACAACGAGGACATGCCGGGCGACATCCACCCGGCCCGCGATGATCACCTCCACCGTGTCCCCGGGTCCCAGCCGGTAGTCCGGGCTCAACGCAAAGCGAGCCTGGCCGGGCGCGGAACCGACCGCCGGAGTTGGCGTCGGGACTGCCGGCGCGCTGGGGGAGGGGACCTGAGCCCAGAGCCCGGTCGGCAAGCCCAGGATTCCGACCAACGTCCAGCAGAGAGCCCGTTTGTAAATAAAATTCACCCTTGGGGGCGTGACCCTCAAGCGCTCACCCTCCCACGTGAACCTAAAGTGAGGGAACGTATGCTCAATCTACGCGTACGGACAACGGGGAGTCAAGGAAAAAGAACTCTACTTACAATACTTTCCTTGACACCCATCCCCCCTCTCGGTATCATCGGCTCGCTGCGGTAAGCCTGGAGATATGGCTTCTCACTCACGCAGTGTACTCCTGATCGCCCTCCTGGTCGTTGGCTCTCTCGGGGCGGGGTTCGGGATCCATGCCGTCCTGACCGGGTCTCCTTCCGGCACTCGCCCTTCCCCGCTGGCTGCCGCCCCGACCACCCCCGAAGGGCTCCAGGTGGCCTTCACCCAGGTCGCCCAGCAGGTCCGACCCGCGGTGGTAAACGTCGGCACGGTCCACGTCGCCAGAAGGCGCCCCCCCCTGACCCCCAGCCCGTTCAGCGAGGACCCGCTCTTCAAGGACTTCTTCGAGCAGTTCTTCGGCTCCGGAGAGGGACCCCGAGGGGAGTTCAAGCAGCCGAGTCTCGGGTCGGGGGTCATCATCGACAAGCGGGGCTACGTTCTGACCAACTTTCACGTGGTCAAGGGAGCCGACGAGATCACCGTACGGCTCTCCTCGAAGAAGGAGTACCGGGGGCGGGTCGTGGGCACCGACGCAAAGACCGACCTCGCGGTCATCCGCTTTCAGCCGGATTCTGACCGCACGGAGGCCACCCTGGGAAACTCGGACACGCTCACGGTCGGCGAATGGGCCATCGCCATCGGGAACCCCTTCGGTCTCGACCAGACCGTCACGGTCGGGGTGATCAGCGCCACCGGACGGTCCGACGTCGGGATCGCCACCTACGAGAACTTCATCCAGACTGATGCCTCCATCAACCCGGGCAACTCGGGGGGCCCGCTGCTCAACCTCAAGGGAGAGGTGATGGGGATCAACACCGCCATCGTGGCTGCCGGTCAGGGCATCGGCTTCGCCATCCCGATCAACATGGTCAAGCGGGTGGTGAACCAGCTCGTCGATCGGGGGAAGGTCATTCGCGGCTGGCTCGGGGTCGCGGTTCAGCCGCTCACGCCCGAGCTCGCCCAGTCCCTCGGCGCCAAGGGGACGCAGGGGGCGGTGGTAGCCTCCATCTACCCGGGAAGTCCGGCCGCCGACGCCGGCCTCCAGCCGGGCGACCTCATCCTGACGTTCGACCGGGTCCCGGTGGAGGACTACCACCACCTCCAGCGGCTGGCGGCCGATTCCGAGGTGGGCAAGCGCGTGACGCTGGGCGTGCTGCGCAAGCGGCAGCCCCTGGACCTCACGGCGAGGATCGCCGAGATGCCGGGCGACGACGTTCGAAAGCCCCGCTGAGGACGCGATGGAAATCGCCGTCCGCCGGGAAACGCGCCTCGTCGTCGTGGATATGGCCGGCGAGATCGACGTGAACGCGGCCGCCCGCATTCGGGACGCCCTCGGGGACCTGACCAAGGCTGCATCCCCCCAGGTCCTTGTCAACCTGTCGCGGGCGACCTACATCGACAGCTCGGGGTTGGGCGTTCTGATGGCGGCGCGCAAGGACGCGCTCAAGGGGGGCGGCCGATTCGTGCTCTGCGGAATGACGACGGACGTGCGGATGGTCTTCGAGCTCACGCGGCTCATGAAGTTCTTCGAGATCTACGACGACGAGGCCACCGCCCGGGCCCGTTTGAGCTAGCGCCCCTCAGCCTGGCCCACCTCGCTCGGCCCGCCCGACCCTCAGGACAGGAGCTTTGCGACCCCTTTCGCGCTTTCCCAGCCGAGGCGGCAACACCGCCGGAGGTACGCCAGGCCGAGCGGACCTCGGCGAGTCACCCCATACTGGATCCGCATAAACGCCGGGGAAGGAAAGAGGAGGGCGACGGCGTACCGCAGCTTCGCGCCCAACCCCTCGAGCGCGAAAAAGACGGCGAGGCTTTCCTTCCCATCGACCTGGGCGCCACCGGCCAGGAGGCGGACCAGCCGCCCCTCGACCGATCTGGACGGTTGCCCCGCCAGCTGGCCCAGAACCTGACCGGGGATCGGAGTCGCAAAGAGCGCCGTCACCCGGGCCAAGACCCGAGACAGGAGAAATTCCACCTTGGCCTGTCGCGCCAGGGTCAGGACCCGAGACCAATCAAGGCCCTCTCCCTCCAGTCGCACGAGACGATCGAGCTCGTAGGACCAGAGCAGTGGGGCGGTCCCATCGCGATGCGTCAGGTGCAGACAGAGATGCAGGAGCAGTTCTTCCCGGCCCAGGACCCAGCTCTCCACGCCGACCACAGGGCCTCGCACGCACCGTCTCCAGACCTCGTCCATGTCCACCCGGCCCACAAACGGCGGGTACGCGAGCGTCCAGTGAGGCTCGACAATGATCCAGCCATGTCGGTCTTTGAAGAACTTGAGGGTGTAGGAGAAGGCCTGAGCGAAGCCGGGCCGGCGGTCCATCTCGCGGAATCCGAGGCTCCGGAGGATCCCGGCCACCTCGGGCAGGTCTTCCTTGCGCACGAGGAGATCCAGGTCGCCCATCGGGCGGGCCGTGATATCCCCGTAGAGACGCTCCGCCAGGGCCGGGCCGCGCAACGGCGCGCAGGGGATCCGCCTCTCCTCGAAGGCCCGCAGGATGCCGGCCAGCTCGCTCGACAAGAGGAGATTCCGCGCGGCAAGGCCGAAGCACTCCGCTTCAAGCCGGTCAGCCAGCTCGGCAGGAAGCCGTCGGCCCGCGTCCGACCCTTTGAGCCACCGGTAGAGCAGGGGGGTGAATCCCTGGGCCGCAGCGTCCCCGATGATCTTCTGCCAGTCCCGGTCTTCGGGGGCAAGCGGGAGGAGCATCGACGGGTCGGCGCCACGGAGAAGGCCCATCAGGAATGGGTGGACCGTCGGGGGAATCATGGTTGCCGCCCACACTGCCGTCGCGTTCAGTCGGATTCAGGGTAACATAGCTGCCGACCGTGTATAGCGTCTACGACTACGGCCGGTTGATTGCCGACAGCGTCCGCACCCATGCCTACGCGCAGGCGCTTCGCCGAGTCGTCAAGCCGGATTCCGTAGTGCTCGACATCGGCACCGGCACCGGCATCTTTGCGCTGCTGGCGACCTTCCTCAACACCCCGCTCGCTCCCGCAGACCTGCTCAAGCTGGCCGACAGTCACGTCCCCACGCTCAACGAGGACGGCCAGATTGATCGGCTCCTCCTGGAGCTGATGCACCACGGGACTCCGCTGGGCGACATCGCCAGCCGGCTGTCGGCCGAATTCCCCGCCCGCTTCGCCACGTGGGAGGACGCCCTGACTCGGGTCGGGAAGCTCTCGCAAAAGTACAGCCGCTAGATCCCGTCAGCGGCTCAGGTCCGACCGGATGGCCTCCAGGACTGCCGGGAGTCGCGCAAGGTCGCGTGGATACGACAAGGATCTGACCGGGACGCCGCTGGCGAGCCGGGTGACGAGCCGGAACTGTCGCGCGAGCCTGTCGGGCTCCGTGATCGCGGCGTTGAAGGTGTTGGCGATCAGTTCGAGAACAGCCCGGCGTGGACTCAAAGGCCTGATCGCGATCCGGTCGCCCCGGGGCCTCCGGGTCTCCGGCCTCAGGACGTAGATGGCCCCGAGGGGCGTGGCGGCTTTCGCGGAGAGACGGCACCCCAGGGGAATCACGAGCTTGCGCGTATCGGCATTCATGGGTGTGCCCGTGGCGCGCTCCCGCAGGAAAGCGTTCGCGATCTCGGGGTAGAGCTTGATCCGGGGAGGTCCCGGATGAGCAACGAAGCGGCCATCCGCCTCCTGGACGACCAGGAGGTCGTCGGTCAGCAACGTGTGTCCCGCCTGGAGAAAGGCGGCGCCGAGGCTCGACTTGCCGGACCCGCACCCTCCGAGAAAGGCCACCGTGCGGTCGTTCAGCACGACAGCGGTCGCGTGGAGGGGCTCGATCCCCTGCTTGAGCATGGCGAAGGAGAGCGCCTGGGTGACGAGATACGTGTGAAACGATTCTCGGGAGATCCCGTTGAGGGCCTGACAGGCGATCCGGCTGCCGTTGGCCGAGATCAAGAATTCAAAGAGCCCGGACCATCTGAGATAGTCCGACCCATCGTCGAGCCGGACATGCCGGAACCATGCTTCTCCCTGGAACCGCCGCCCGGCTTCCCGAGACGCCGCTGAAAAGAGCGAAGGGGGGCCATCGGAGAGCTCAACCTCAGCAAGACCGGCTCCTGTCCCCCTGGGATACGGGAGCGGCCACTGGCTCCTAAGGCAGAGGCCGTACAGGCGATAGACCCGCGATCGCCGCCACGGGCCGGGTTCTGGCGTCCGCCGCATTCGCTTCGTTACCGTGACGACGCCTTACAATTTGGTCCTGGGCTTCCCGGCCCCGTCGCCCTTGGTTCCTCCCTTCGCCGCCGTGAGACGGCTGAGGTCCCCGTAGACCACCAGCCGGGGAGCCCTGTACGATTTCTTCGGTCGGCTTGCCGCCCGGGACTTCATCGCTTCCGATTTCAGCTCTTCGGATTTCATGGTGCGCCTCCCACCCCCATCGTCACCAGCCCGCGCTCACGCGCTTCCGGACCCCTGTGGCCGTCGCCGTCCTCCTCGAAAAAGACCTGAAGCCAGAGCTCCAACGCGAGGAGGTCCGAGAGGCTCCAGGAGATCTCGGAGTCGGGACCTCGTATCCGGTCTCTCAAGCGTTCGAGCTCCGACTTCAGCGCGCCTTTCCTCAGGTAGCCCAGCTTGACGGCCGTTCCGTCGGACTCGAGACAGCGAACCAGTCGTGGAAAATCCCGCGCCATCCCTTCATTCACCCGGTGGGTGAAATCCGCCTTCCAGCGACGCTCCCGGATTGCCTCGGGAAGCACCCCCCGCATCGCCTCACGGAGGATCGCCTTGGGAACTCCCTGCCAGGTCTGAATCTCCCCCGGAATCTCCATCAGGAAGACGAGCAGGTCCCGGTCGAGGAAGGGAAAGGCCATGTCAAGCCCGTGCATGGCGGCCACTTTGTTGTCCCACTCCATGCACAGAACATGATAGCTGGAGGTGGCCTGTTCGTACAGGGAGCGGGCATGGGCTGTGGCGGAGGCCATTCCGACATCGGTCTGCTTGGATCTGCGCCCGCCCGCCCGCCGCCGAAGCCGTTCCGCGTACCACGGGCGATCCGGTCCGGGACGGAGTCTTCGAAGGAAGGGAACGAGCGGGCCGGGGACGGAATACTTGACGAGATCCAGCGCGAAGCGCCGCCTGAAGTTCCCGGGGCTCACGTCGGCGTGCCAGCGGGCATATTCCATCAGGTGACCCCGGACCTCGCCCCAGGCCAGGCGGCGAAAGAGATCGACCAGGTAGGCCTGGTCGAAGAGCATCTGGTCGGCCCAGTGGCCGGTCAGGATCACGCGGGCTCCCAGCCGGTTGACGGTGGTGAGCGACGCCTGGGTGGTATTCCACTGCTCGTCCATCACGGGGATCTCGGCGTGCCACACCGCCTCTCGGGAGCGATTCAGGAATCCCAGCGTCATGGGAACCCGCTCGATCGCGACCCCGTACTCCCGCTCGATGTCGGTGACAAAGGCGGCTTCATCCGCCGGAGACCCATCGGGGGGGGTGTACGAGACCCCGAGCAGGGAAGGGTAACGGTCCGGGCTGCGCTGCCTCAGCGTTTCGGCGAGGCAGAAGATGGAGGAGGAGTCCAGGCCGCCGCTCACTGACACCGCGACCGGATGGGCGCTTCTGAGACGACGACTCACGGCCCGCTCGAAGTGGTGGCGGAACGCCTCGGCATATTCGTCGAAGGATCCGAGGCGAGTCTGACGGGAGAGATCGAAGTCCCAGTACCGGCCGGTCGCGACACCGCGGGGAGTGACGATCGCCAGGTGGGCGGGCCGAAGGCTGGACACTCCCTCCAGAAAGGTCAACCCTTCGCCGTCGCCGGTCGAGCCTCCCAGGAGATACTGGGCCAGGTGATCGTCGTTAGGGCGGCGGGGAGCCAGCGGATGGGCCAGCAGCGCTTTGGTCTCGGACGCGAAGAGAAACGCTGGCCCGATGCGGCAGTGGTACAGCGGCCTGACGCCGATGGCGTCTCGAGCCAGCAGGAGCTGCTGCCGGGCGGGGTCGAAGAGCCCCAGCGCGAAGTCTCCCGTCAACCGCTCGGGGAACCGATCCCCGAAGGCTTCGTATGCGGCCAGGACGAGCGCCGGATCAGGGCTTGCGGGGTGAATGCCCGACGACGCCGCGAGACGCGCCAGGAGCTCTTGACGGTTGTCGAGCCGGCCATCGAAGACCAGCACGGCCCCTGACGGGTGGACCAGCGGCTGGGTCTCCGTGGCTGCTTCGGGAGTGATCCGGAGGAGCCGGCATGCCAGCCCGACCGGCCCGTGGACCCACGCGCCTTCCCCGTCGGGCCCCCGGTGAGCCAGCGTCGCGCTCAAGTCGGCCAAGAGGTCGGTATCGACCGGCCGCCCATCCAGGTTCCAGATGCCGACGATGCCGCTCACCGGGTCTCCGGTCGCCTCATCACCGGTGGACCGAGGGGCTCGTACCCGTCGCCCGTCAGGCCTCCGATCGCTTCTCCCTGTCGTTCCAGCCAGGCATGGGCTTCCAGGATTCCTTCAGGACGCGCAACCCCGATGCGAAGCGTCGTGGCGATTCCCCGCCGCCCCAGGATCCAGGAAAGGACCAGGGCCTGTTTGAGGCAGGTGGCGTTGACGGGGACGTAGCGGCCGGCGACCTCCACCAGCCATGCCAGGCGAGGGAGAGACGGAACGGGGACCGCATCGGCCCGGCCCCGCCGCTTCAGGAACAGGGTGTCGGAGAGGGTCAGCAGACGCGTGAACGACAGGATTCTGAGGGCGACCTCAACGAGGACAAACAACCCCCAGGCCTGGACGAGGATGACCCGTTCGCCCGGAGCGAGCTCGAAGACCCTATGGATCCGCTCGATGACAAACTTCAATGAGCCCCTTCTCGCTCAACAGGGCCACGAAGCCGAGAAGATCACGCTCACAGCGAGCGTCGGTCACCTCATACTCCCCCAGGAGCAAGTCGAGAACCTTCCGGACATCCTGATGCTCTCGGATCAGCTGCCAGATTCGGGCGCCCATCGGATCCAGACCGAAATAGAACCCCGTCTTCAGGTTGAGCAGGACCATTTCTCCCTGGAGATCCCGGAAGAGGACGTCGTCGGTGATCCGCACGCGCGAGGTGAGCGTGATCCCTCCCGTCACGGGGCCGCCCCTCACGCCACGAACGGCGGGATCGGCGGGATCTCGACCTGCCGGGTCTTCACATCCCTCACGCCGTGAACCGAGCGCGCGACCTCCACGGCCTGGTCGATGGCCGCCGTGGCTTCCAGGGTCACCACCCCTTGCTGCGCCTCCACCGTGATCCGGTACTTGCGGGTCTCGGGGTGGGTGGCCAGAGCCACCTGCACCCGCGACGCGACCGCCCGGTCGGCGACGATCTGCTTTCCCGCCTGCGTCGCGGCAAAGTCGTCCCGGCGCGCCACCACCGCGATGAGCTCCGCCGCCGCGTCGACGGAGAGCTTCTCGGTGTTGATGACCAGCTCGTACAGGCTGGGGTCGTTGATGTCCACCTCGTAAAAGTACCGGAAGCGGCTCGACTTCTCCGCGTCATCCCGCCGGACCATGTCCGTGACCGTGCGGGGGTTCACGGCTTCTCCCATCTGGCCCGCCAGCCTCTTGGTCGCCCGTTTGACGCGCAGCTCGAAGGGCGCCTTGACGCGGACCCGGAGCACGTGGGGGATCCCGCGAAGGAGCCACTGGCCGCTTCGCCCCATCAGAATCACGTTGTCCTGCTCGGCGAACTCCATCAGCGTGCTCTGGATGGCCGTGATGTAGCGGTGGGTCTCGGTGTCGAGGCGCTCGAAGATGGAGGGCTTGCTCTCGTCCAGGTGGGTGAGCTTCTCCTCCAGCAGCCCGTACCGCTGCGCCGCGTCGTAGATCACCTCCTGGTCGACGTAGCGGTAGCCGAGGCGCTGCGCCACGGCCATCCCGATCTCCGGCCCGCCGGCCCCCATTTCGTGCGAGATGGTGATGATGGCCATACCCCACCTCCTCCGGGCCTACGCCGGGCGGTACTTCTCCTTCAGCGCCGTCGGAGCGATGGCGATCCGCTTGCCGCTCACGTCATCCAGGATGTAGACCTCATCCCTGAGCGAGCCGCTGGCGAAGACCTCGAAGACCTCCAGCGCCTCTTCCAGCGTCGTGCCGGAGGGCCGCCCCGCCATCAGCTTCTCCACCGCCTCGCGGGCGAGGCGCATGCGACGCAGACTACCCGCCGAGCAGCGCCGCCGCCTTATCCACGTTGGGGACGGTGAGCACCACCGTGGCGCTCCCGCCCGTCCCGCCCGTCGTGGCATAGGCGCACTTGATGTTGATCTTCGCGCCGGCGAGCTTCTCGGCCACGCGGGCCAGGGCCCCCGGGCGATCCTCCAGTGTCAGCATCAGCGCCTGCTCCTCGCCGCAGCGAAGCTTGGCCGCCTTCAGGGCGTCCTTGGCTCGCGCGGGGTCGCTGACCACCATGCGGATCTTGCCTTGCCCCGCCGCTTCGGCCGCGCAGATGGCGACGATGTTCACGCCGGCGCCGGCCAGCGCCTGGCAGACCTTCGCCAGGACTCCGGGCTTCGACTCAAGGGTGAGGGTGAGCTGGGTGGTCTTGGGCATTGGAGGTCCCTCCTCTCAGCGCTCGATCGTGGTGAAGGCGGCACGAGTGGCCTCCACCCCTAGGGCGCAGGTTCCCGGCCTCCGGCGCGGGTTCCCGGCCCCCTCAGCCCGGGAAGTCGGCGGGCTCTCGGCGGAAGGCCACGCGGCGGTGGGACCATGCGGCGAAACTCGGTCGGGTCCTCATCGACCTTCCCGCCGACCGGAGCGCCGCACTCGGCGCAAAGGTAATCGTACTTGGTGCCGGTCGGCAGGACCAGGAGGAGTTTCTTCCTCACCGGAACCGCCTTGCGACAGCGGGGACAGAAGAGGCTCGTCGCCTCGAATTCCTCGTAGCTATCGGCCATGACCCGCTCTAGGAGATCGGAGTCGGCCTAGCCGGCCCCCTCCGAGGCCTCCCCCACGAACAGGGTTGCGCCGGCGGAGCCGGCGCTCGAACCGAGGTTAGTCCAACACGCTTCTGGTGTGAGGGGATGCTACCACGGCGAATTCCCGAGAACAAGCGACGCCCGGGCTTACTTTGGGGGCCGGGTCAGCGGGAAGAACGGCCCGTAGGGGTTGTTGGGGTTGAAGGGGTCGAACGGGCCTCCCGCGCCGAAGGGATTGGCAGGGCTGTAGGGACTGAACGGGTTGCCGAGCTGCCCCGGCTGGTAGGCCGGGCTCGACGAGCTGAAGGGGGAAGACTGCGGGCTATACGGGTTGAAGGGGAGCGGGGGGCTAAAGGGCGCCCCGGTCTCAAAGGGGCTCCGGGCGCTTCCGCTCGTGTAAGGGCTGGTGGACTGGCCGAAGAGGCTGCCGGGACTGCTGGGCATGAAGGGGTTCCCCTGGGGCGCGTAGGGGTTGGTGACGCTCGAAGCGCCGAAGGGGTTCCCCTGGGGCGCGTAGGGGTTGGTGGGGCTCGAAAGACCAAACGGGTTCCCTTGCGGGCTATACGGCGAAGGGGGCGTGGGAGAGACGACGGGAGCCGGCTGGGGAGCCAGGGGGTTTACGGGGCGGCCCGGGTCTGCCAGGGAAGGGGTCGTCTGGGCCCACGCAGGGAACGAGGACAAAAGCAACAGAGCCGCGAAGGAAAGCGCCTTCCTTAACATCCTACCTTATGATACCTCCCCCGCCGCGTGGGGGCAAAAACCTTCAGACGGCCGGATTACTCCATGACGACGATCGCGCGACCGATGACCTCTCCCCGACTCAGGGCCGCATAGGCCTGGTCGGCTTCCGCCAGCCTGTACCGCCGCGTGATCGGTTGAGACACGTCGATCTGGCCCTTCGCCGCCAGGCGCAGGACCTCCGGCATATCGGTCCGCACCCGGCAGCCGTAAGACCCGCTCAGGCGAATGCCGCGGCGGACGAGCCGGGTCACTTCGATGCCTGCGGTGGCCTGGCCGGCGGCGATGCCGATCACCACGGTCCGGCCCCCATCGCGGGTCATCATGAAGGCGTTGACCACCGTCTCCGGCCGCCCAAGGGCCTCGATCGCGACGTCGGCTCCGCGCCCTCCCGTCAGGCTCATCACCTGAGCAACGGGATCGCCCTTCGAGGCGTTCACGACCTGGGTGGCCCCAAGCTTCCGGGCTGCCTCCAGCTTGTCGTCCCTCACATCCACGGCGATGACCTCGGTGGCGCCGAAGACCCGCGCCACCTGGATCGCGTTCGATCCGACCCCTCCGACGCCCACGACCACCACCGTTTCGCCGGGCAGGACCTGGGCCTGGTTCTTCACGGCGCCGTAGGCGGTCATGATCGCGCAGCCGAGGATGCACGTGTCGGCCAGCGGGAGATCGGCGGGGGCGGGGAAGACATCGGACGCCGGGACCACGGCGTACTCCGCCAGCCCCGCCATGCTGTACATCGCCAGGGGGGAGCCGTCCGCTCGCCGGAGCCGGCTTTCGCCGTCGTAGAGCGTGCCCCGGAGCCGGTTCATCGCGAAGAAGGTCTCGCAGAGGTCGTCCCGGCCGCGGATGCAGTAGTAGCAGAAACCGCAGGGCATGACGAATGAGCAGACGACGCGGTCCCTCGGCTTGACACCGCTGACCCCCGAGGCGACCTCCTCCACCACGCCCGAAATCTCGTGGCCCAGGACCGCGGGGAGCGGGAACTTCACCTCCCCCTTGACGACGTGCAGGTCGGTGTGGCAGACGCCGCACGCCGTAACCTTCACCAGGACCTCCCCGTTCCGCGGCTGGGGGCGCGGTACCTCCTCGACCACCAGGGGACCGCCGATCTCGGACAGGACCGCGGCTTTCATGGGAGACCCGCCTCCTTCAGAGGTCGCCGCCGCCACGCCGGTTCAGGGCCTCTGTTTTGGCCATCGGCCGCCTTCCACGGCCGTGAGGAAGTCCAGCACCGCCCGGTTGAACGCGTCCGGTTCTTCCAGGTTGATCGTGTGACCGGAATTCGGAATGACGAGGAGCCCGGCCGAGGGAATCTTCCGCTTCATGAAGACGCCCGGGTCCAGGCAGGGGTCGTCCTCGTCCCCGGTGATGATCAGGGTCGGGACTTCGAGCCGCTCCAGCCGGCCCTCGAGGTCGAAGACCGACGGCCGGGCCAGCTGCACCCCGCGCATCGTCAGGGCGTGGCCCTTGGCGGAGTGGGCGGCAAACTGGGAGAAGAATTCCTGCCATCCCGTGGGGTCTTTCGCCAGGAACTGAACGCGGGCCGGCCCCCGGGTGTAGGTCTCCGCCACCTGTTCCATCCCCTCCGCTTCCAGGCGCCGCACCACCTCCGCCGCGTCCTTCCTGAACTGCTCCTGATGGGCGCCGCTCCCGTAGCCGCAGCCCGCCACCGTGAGCGAGAGCGCCCGGGCGGGATAGGTCAGCCCGAAGTGGAGCGTGGCGTAGCCGCCCATCGAGAGCCCGCAGACGTGGGCCCTGGCGATCTTCAGGTGATCCAGGAGGCCTCTGATGTCCTCCGCCGCCTGCGCCTGGGAGTAGGCTCCGGGATCGTCGGGGACCTCGGAGGGAGGATACCCGCGCGCGTTGAACGTGATCGTGCGATAGCGCCGGGCGAAGAAGCTCACCTGGGGGCGCCAGCTCCGGTAATCCCCGGCGAACTCATGGACGAAGACGAGCGGCGTCCCCTCGCCGACCTCCTCGTAGAACAGCCCGACGCCGTTGACGAGAGCTTGGGGCATGGGGGGCTATCCCACGAATCTCAGGATCGCGTCGATCACGGCGGCCGGCTGCTCTTCCGGGATGAAGTGACCGCAGTCAGGGATCGCGTGCCCCTCGACGCGCTCGCAGCGTTCTTTCCACACGCCGAGCATATCGGCGCTCTGCGCCATCCGGCTCCCGCCCCAGAGCACCAGCGTCGGCACGCCGATCTTTGTCTGGCGGTCGGCGGCATCATGCTCCAGGTCAATCGTGGCTCCTGCCCGGTAGTCCTCGAAGGCGGCCCGCATCGCGCCCGGCTCCCGGAAGCACCGGACGTACTCCTGGACGGCCTCTTCCTCGATGGCCGCGGGACTGAAGCTCCACGCCTTGTAACAGTAGCGCAGGTAGATCTCCTCCCGACCGGCGGTGAGGGCCTCGGGAAGGTCGGGAACCAGATGGAAGAACCAGTGCCAGCGGGCGCGGGCGCTGCGCTGGTCCATGTGTTCGAAAATGTCGTACGTCGGCGCGATGTCGAGCAGGACGAGGTGGGTGAGCCGCGACGGGTGGTCGAGCGCGAAGCGGTGGGCGACCCGGGCCCCGCGGTCGTGCCCGACGAGGACCACCGGCCCGAGGCCCAGGGCCTGAACCACCGCCGCAATGTCGGCGGCCATCGTGCGCTTGTCGTAGCCCGCCGCCGGTCGATCGGAGTCCCCGTAGCCGCGCAGGTCGGGGGCGACCACGGTAAACCGCTCGGCGAGCCCCGGCAACACCCTGCGCCACATGTGGCCGGTCTGGGGAAAGCCGTGGAGGAGCACCATGCCCGGGCCCCGTCCCATCCGCCGGTAATGGATGCGGACGCCGTCGCGCACCCTCACGACGTTCCGAATCATCACCCTCGTGTCCCCTCCTCAACTCTCGGCGACCGGGCGCCTGACCCCGCGCCTGGTCCAGTTCGCGAACCGAGAATACCCAAGAAACTCTGAGACCGCAAGAACCGGACGCTCCCTGACCGCTACGACGAGCTTCCGAAGAGCACCCGTCTGACCTCCCCGGGGTCGCCGATGATCTGGGCAAGCGTGTTGAATGCCGCGTCGAGGGCCCCGACGAACGCCTTGGAGCCCCCGAAGCGCTCCACCACCTCGGGCTGGAGGTCTTTCAGCAGCAGGCCCCCGAAACTCGGCCAGCCCGTGGTCGCGTGGACCGTCACGATCCCGAACTCCTGCAGCAAAATCATCGAGAGCGTCGCCGACGCCTCGAGCGGAACGATGGCAGGGGCCCTGGTCGTTGATCGTTCCAAGGCAATCCTGAGGATCTCTTCATCGCGTAGCATCACGGTCGCGGGACTGAACTGCACCCGCTCGCCGAACACCCGGCGCATCTCCCGCCCCAAGGCGTGGGTGGTGTCGACCAGCACCCTCAGCCGCTCCGGACTGTACGACTCCAGGGATTTGACCACGCCGGGGAGGAAGGCCGGCCTCGCCTCCAGACCGTGGTCGAAGGCTTTGGCCTTCACCTGATCAACCAACTCCTTCCAGCCGGCCAGAATGCCAAAGCGGGGTCCACGCAGGCCCGTCTTATCCATTCCCGTCCCGGCCAGGTCCACTCCCAGTTCGAGAGGCTTGGGTTGCCCGTAGGCAACAGGACAGAGCCTCGCGCCGGCGGCGTCGTCAAGGTAAATCGCGAGGCCCCGATCCTTGACCAACCGGATCACACGGGTCAGGTCCGCGAGAGGAATCAGCTCGCTTTCGGCTCGAAGCCGGAGGATCGTCACCAGCTTCGCGTCGGGCCGCGAATCGAGCCCCGCTTTGAACTCCTCGTAGGTCGCCGAGTTCACCATCGTGCCACCGACCGCCGCGACGGCCCGCACCACCGTGGGATGGCTGATGCCCGTGGGGGGTGGCGCGAGCGCCACGACCGAATCACCCGGCTTCAGAAGCGCGAGCGCGACCGCGAACGACGCGGCACCCGTCCGGTTGAACAATCCCACATCGTGGGCCCCCGATTGCCCACCCATCATGTCCAGGGCCAGTTCCCTGAATCGATCGTGAAACAGGCCCGGAGCGACTTCCTCATCCATGTATTCCAAGTCCTCCGGTTCGGGATGGAACCCCCTGTCCAGGCCCGTAAAGCTGTACAGGCCCTTGACCCCTTTTTCCTTTACGATTCCTCCGATGATGCGCCACGCTCGTTCGCGCTTACGGATCTGGTCAGCCGTCTTACTCAGAATCTCCCCCACCGCATACGCATAGCCCTCGGCAAGTTTGTTTCCGAATCGATCGACCCGCATGGGATCCTCCATGGGCCTGATCGGCCCCGTTTTCCCGCGTCGCTAGTCTAGCGGCCTGTTGGAGTAATCGCCGTTCGAGCGCGGGCTTCGCCCGCGCAACCTCTCGGGGGGGCTCACGGGGGGGCCGTCGAGGCCCCTCCGTGCTTGCTAGCGGTCGGCCTTGGTCCAGGACGTGTCGTCCAGGGTCTCGCGCGAGTCGACGGAGTGCGAGACCACGTTCACGAACTCGGTCCGGTACCCCGACAGCGGCACCCACTGCTGCAGCGGCAGGGCCGGCAGGTCGCGCACGAAGGTCTCCTGGAGCTTCGCCACGAGCGCCTTCTTCTTGGCCGGATCGGCCTCCGCAAGCGCCTGCTCGGTCAACTCGTCCACCTCCGGGCTCGAGTAGCTGCCGGCGTTGCCGAGGAGCTTCCCGATGTTCGCGCTGATGAAGAAGCGCTGGACGGCGGTCACCGGGTCCGGGCCCGCGGCCCAGTTGGAGTGGATGTAGAGCTGGAACTTCCCGTCCTTGGCGAGATCGAACGAGAGCGCCCGCTCGACCCGTTTGACCGTGACCTCGATGCCGACCTCGCGGAGCTGGTCGCGGATGACCTCGATGGACTTGTCGAGGTCGGCCACCCCCGTGTGGGTCACCAGCTCCAGCCTGAAGCGCATCCCGCCGACGCCCGCCCTCTGGCCGGCCTCGTCCAGGAGCTGGCGGGCCTTCCCGAGGTCGCGCTTGTAGCGGGCGAGCGTGCTGAACCGGGGGTCGAACTCGGGGAACTGCTTCCACAGGAAGCTTTCCCCCACCTCAAACTGTCCGCCGGTCGCGATGCGGTTGACCAGCACCGTATCGATGCTGTAGGCAATGGCCTGCCTGACCCGCACATCCTTCAGGATTGGGTCCTTCACGTTGAAGGTCATCCAGCGGCTCTGCGCCAGCGCGATCCCGCCCACGGGGCTCACGTCGAGCCCGGCCCGGCCCTTGAGCCGCGCCACCTCCCCCAGCGGGACCCACCGCGGGAAGTAGTCGACCTCACCCTTCTCGAGGGCGGCCACGGCGGCGCCCACGTCGGGCACGATCTTGAAGATGACCCGGTCGAGGTACGGCCGCCCCGGCTTGAAGTACTGGCCGAAGCGCACGAGCTCGATGTGGCTCCCCTTCACCCACTCCTTGAACCTGAACGGACCTGTCCCGACGGGCTTCAGGTTCGCCGGGTTCTTCGCGACGTCAGTGTTCTCGTAGAGGTGCTTCGGCAGGATGGCGCCCGAGAAGATGTCGAAGTAGAAGAGCACGAACGGCCGCGTCCGCTCCATCACCACCGTGTAGGGATCGGGGGTCTCGACCTTCGTGATCGTCTGGAACACCGCCCGGTTCGGGTTCAGCTTGGGGAGGACCTGCTCGAACGTGAACTTGACGTCCGCCGACGTAAAGGGCTTCCCGTCGTGCCACGTGGCGTTCCGGACCAAGTGGAAGGTGAGCCGCCGCCCGTCGGGCGAGATGCTCCACCGCTCGGCCAGGTCCGGTTCGGGATTCGGGTACCCTTTCTCGGGGAACCGGAGCAGGGCGTTGAAGATCTTCGAGGTGACGACGTGGTCGGCCCAGCTCGTGGTCACGGCGTGGTTCAACTGCCGCGGCTCGAACGGCGTTCCGATCACGATGGTCCCTCCCCGCTTGGCCTGAGCCCAAGCGGTTTGCGTCCCTCCCGCCGGCATCATCACGGCACCGATGCCGATGAACCCCACAGCGACTTGCACGAAACGCGACTGACTGAAGAGATTCATGCCTCGCTCCTCCCTCTCGCTCATCGAGACAGCGACCCTGTCACGCTGGACGGCTTTCCAACGGGCGACTTGCGTCCGGCCGCGGCGGTGAATGCGTCGTGGAGGATCGACAACGCCCGGTCGATCTCCACATCCGAAGTCGTCATGGGCGGAACGAAGCGCAGCACGTTCGCCCGGCCTGGGCCGCCCCCGCGGATCTGGAAGATCAGCCCGGCCTCCAGGCAGCGCCGCGCGATGGCGTCGGTCTCCTTGTTGGCGGGCGTCTTTCGCTCGCGGTCCGTCACGAGCTCGACGCCGAGCAACACGCCCCGGCCACGGATGTCACCGATGATCTCGAATTCCTTCGCCATCTCCTCGAATCCGGCCTTCATCCGCCGCTCGATCCGCGCCGCCCGGCCAGGGAGATCCTCGTCCACGATCACGTCGAGGCTGGCGAGGCCCGCCGCGCAGAGAATAGGGTCCGTCGCATGTGAGCGTGTCGCAAAGTAGCCACGCGCGACTGCGCGGTCGGCAATCTCCGCGGTCGTGCACACGGCGCTGACGGGCAGGCCGCCGCCGAAATGCTTGGAGAGCGCCAGGATGTCCGGGACGACGTCCTCGTGTTGGAACGCGAACATTTTCCCGCATTTGCCCAGCCCCGTCTGCGCCTCGTCGAGAATCATCAGCATCCCGCGCTCCTGGCAGGCCTGGCGGAGCGCCTTGAAGTACCCGGGCGGGGGCACGATGACCCCGCCGGCGCTCAGCACCGGCTCGGCTATGACGGCGGCGGGTTGCGCCGTGAGGTTGGCGTCCGCCAGCTCCAGGCTGGAGGTCAGGCAGAGAAACTCGCACTTCGGAAACGTCGAGGCCACCGGGCAGCGGTAGCAGTAGGGCGCGAAGATCGCGGACGTGGCCGGGGCCACCGCCGCATGCTTCCTGCGACTCCAGGCGAAGCTGAGCGACCGCGAGATGAAGGACGTCGAGCCGTGAAGGCCATCGTGGAGGCCCAGGATTTCCAGCCCGCCCGTCGCCTTGCGGGCGAGATCCACCGACGCCTCGATCGAGTCGCTACCCGTCACGAGAAAGAGCGACTTCTGGAGCGGCGGGACGAGGAGCTGGCCGAGCCGCTCGTGCAGCCGAAGACGCGGGACGTTCAGCAGCGTGTTCGACGCGTGCACGAAGGTGCGCGTGGCTTCCTGAATCGCCGCCATCACCCGGGGATGACTGTGCCCCAGGGCCGCCCCCATCTGGCCCGACTGAAAATCCAGGTATTCCTTGCCGGTGGTATCGACCACCGTGCTCCCATGACCGGAGGCCAGCACCGGCCGCTCTTCGATCCCCCCCATATAGCTCGACCCGGGGGACGGGATCACCCAGCGTTCGACAATCTCGCGCACGCGTGCCTTGTCCATCACGTCTCCTTTCTCGCTCTCTCGCCCACCCCACGCCTGAGCCGTGAGGCCCGCGACGGCTTCGCCGGCGCAATCCCCAAGGGGGAGGTCCGGAAGGGGGGCGTCGGCCCCCCTCCGGGGTCGCTCATGCGAGCGCGACGTCCCGGCGGGGATTCAAGACGTCGTTGAGGCCATCCCCAATGAGATTGAACCCCAGGACCACCAGCAAAATAGCCGATCCCGGAAAGACCGACAACCACCACGCTTGCCGGAACAAAACTTGCGCATAACCCAGCATGTAGCCCCAGCTGGGGAAATTCGCGTCGCCCAGACCCAAAAAGCTGAGACTCGCCTCGGTCAAGATGGCCCTCCCGACCTCGAGAGAGGCGTTGACGACCACCGGGGCCAGCGCGTTCGGCATGATCTCCCGGAACACGAGGCGGTGCGCCGGGGCTGCCAGCGCCCGCGCCGCCTGAACGAACTCCCGCTCCCGGAGCGAGAGCACCTCCGCGCGGACGAGGCGGGCCGTCAGCGGCCAACTCAACACCGCAATCACCATGACGACGTTCCACACGCTTGGCCCCAGGATCGCCACCAGCACCAGCGCCAGCATGAACCTGGGCAGCGTCTGGCAAAACTCCCCGATCCGCATGATCAACTCGTCCGGCATACCGCCCCGGTATCCCGCGACCAGCCCCAGCGCGAGGCCGACGATCGTCGCGAAAAAGGCGGCCGCGAGCCCGACCGCGAGCGAGACACGGCCACCGTAGACGATGCCGGCGAAGACGTTGCGACCCAGATCGTCGGTCCCCATCACGTATCGAAGGCTCGGGGGCTCGAGGAGCGGCCCGACGCCGACCTGCAGGTAGTGCACCGGCGCGACGGCAGGGGCCGACGCCACGAGCAGAGCGAACACGCCGACCAGCACCAGCCCGATCGTCGCCGCCCTGTTCCTCGCGTACCGCCCGAGCAACCCCCGTCCCACCGCGCCGGACCATCGCACGTCCGCCGTCGCCGGGCGCTCGCTCGTGCTACGCCAGGCGTATGCGGGGGTCGATTTTTCCATAGAGCAGATCCGTGATCAGGTTGCAGAGCACGATCGCCATCGTGACGACGATCAGGATCCCGAGCATCAAGGGGAAATCGCGCGAGAGCAGCGCCTGGTACAGGAGGGCGCCGGTCCCGGGATACGCAAAGACCGTCTCGATGACCACGCTGCCGCCAAACAGAAATCCGATCGTGTAGCCCGCCGCCGTGATCACCGGCAGGAGACCGTTCCTCAGCGCGTGCTTGAAATAGACGGCTCTCTCGTTCAAGCCCTTCGAACGGGCCGTCGTGATGTAATCAAGTCTGAGGATCTCGAGCATGCTCGCCCGCGTGAGGCGGGCGATGAGCGCCAGATGAAACGCCCCCAACGCCACCGCCGGAAGGATCAGATGCCTCGCTCGATCGATGACGGCCGCGACGCCAGCCGCCGGAGTTCGGACGTCCATCATCCCTCCGACCGGCAACAGGTCGAGACCGATTGAAAAGGTCAGGATGAGCAGCATGCCCAGCCAGAACGACGGGACGGAATACCCGAGGAGCCCGATCACGGACACGACGTTGTCGGTCGATGAGTACGGCCGCCGCGCGGCCAGGCAGCCGAGCCCTATTCCAAGCGGGATCGCCACGCCATAGCCGACCGCCAGCAGGAGAACGGTCTTGGGCAATCGAGAGAGAATCACGGCGAGCACTGGCTGCTGATCGAAATACAATGACTGCCCAAGATCCCCTTGCAGCACGCGGAACACGTACCGGAGATACTGCACATGTAACGGCTGGTCGAGACCAAACCGCGCTCGGACCTCCTCAACGAACTTTTGATCGTAATAGGCGGCCTCGCCGATGATCATGGTCACCGGGTCACCCGGCGCCAGCCGGATCAGGAGAAAGTTCACCGTGATGACGGCGAAGACGAGCGGACCCGCCGCGAGGAGCCGTCTTACGGCGTACACCCAGTACACGACGCTCCGGTCCCCTAATCCTCTCCCGCCTGCGGCCCTTCTACTGGGCGGTCCCCTTCACCCACCACACCTCGTCCAAATTCTCCCGCGAGTCCAATGCGTGGGTGACCACGTTCAGGAACTCGCCCCGATAGCCGGATGTCGGCACCCACTGCTGCAGGGGCAGCGCCGGCAGCTCCTTCATCCAGATTTCCTGGAGCCGGTGGACGATCTGCTTCCGGGCGCGCGGATCCGCTTCGGCCAGGGCCCTGATCGTCAGCTGATCGACCTCGGGATTGGAATAGCTTCCCGAATTCCCGATCAGCCTCCCGATGTTCTCCGTCGAGAAGAGCTTTTGCAAGGCCGTCACCGGTTCCGGGCCTCCGGCGTGGTTCGAATGGATATACAGCTGGAACTTCCCGTCCTTGGCGAGGTCGAAGGACAGCGATCGGTCGACGCGCTTGACGGAGAGCTCGATCCCGACTTCCCGCAGCTGATTCCTGATCACCTCGACCGTCTTGTCGAGGTCGCTCACGCCCGCGTGGGTCAAGAGATCCAGCTTGAACCGAAGCCCCCCCGATCCGGGCCTGAACCCGGCCTCGTCGAGCAGCTTCCCGGCCTTCTGCACGTCGCGCCTGTAGGCGGTGAGGGTGCTCGTTTGCGGGTTGAATTCCGGGTACTGCTTCCACAGGAAGCTTCCGGCCGTCTCGAAATACCCCCCCGTCGCGATCTGATTCACCAGCTCGACATCGATGGCATACGCGATCGCCTGCCGCACGCGGACATCCTTCACAATCGAGTCCTTCATGTTGAAGGTCATCCACCGAATTTGGGCGACGGCGATTCCCCCGGCGGAACTGATCTCCACGCCCGGTCGACTTTTCAGGCGCGAGACATCCGAGAGCGGGAGCCACCGGGGCACGTAATCGACTTCGCCCTTCTCCAGGGCGGCGATCACGGAGGAGATATCAGGGATGAACCTGAACACGACCCGCTCAAGGTAGGGCTTCCCGGCCTTGAAGTAGTCGTCGTTCCGGACGACCTCGATGTGACTGCCTTTCGTCCAGCTCTTGAACTTGAACGCGCCCGTCCCAATGGGCCTGAGATTGTACGGATTCTTCGCGATGTCGGTGCCCGCGTAGAGGTGCTTTGGCAGAATGGGCGCTCCGGACGCGTCGAAATGGAAGAATGCGAACGGGAGCTGCCGCTCCATGATGACCGTATAGGGATCCGGCGCTTCGACCCTCGCGATGCTCTGGTAGATGATCCGGTTCGGGTGAAGCTTCGACAGCACCTCTTCGAACGTGAACTTCACGTCGTCCGCCGTGAAGGGCGTGCCGTCGTGCCATTTCGCGTTTCTCACCAGGTTGAACGTCACCCGCCGCCCGTCTGCCGAGATCGCCCATTTCTCCGCCAGATCCGGTTGAGGATTGGGATAACCTTTCTCCGGAAAGCGCAGGAGGCCACTGAAGATCTTTGACGCGACGGCGTTGTCCGCCCACGCCACCGTCAGCCCCGGGTTCAACTGCCGGGGCTCCGACGTCATTCCGACGGTCAGTGCTCCCCCCCGACGCGGCTGAGCCGTCGCGGTCTCCAGCGGCATCAGCGCGACGCCGACCATCAGGGCGACGAGGGCGGCCAGGACTGCCCTGCCACTGCCTTTCGGGTTTCTCCTCATGTCTTCCTCCCTTTGATCCGCGCCCATGGTCCGACGGCCAGGGCACCTCGACCCCCCGCGAGCCATGCCGGCGGGCCACTGACCGAGCGCCGGTCACGAACGGCGGCGTTGAGCCGCGACTTTGAGACTCGCCGAGAAGATCTCCAGAGCCCGGTCGATCTCCTCGCGCGTCGCCACGAACGGTGGCGCGAGCTTGACCGTATTGCGCAGACCGACCATGCCGCTGTGCGCGACGATCAACCCACGGCGCACGCACTCCCTGACGACGAATTCGCATTCCGCCGTCGCCGGCTCCCTGGTGTGCCGGTCCCGCACGAGTTCGACACCGATCAGGAAGCCTCGCCCGCGCACCTCACCGATGAGCTCGTGCTCGTCCGCCAGGCCCCTCAGGCCTTCCTTCAGGTAGCGTCCCTTCTCCGCCACCTGCTCGGGGAGGCGCTCTTCCTCGAGGATCCGCAGGCTGGTAGAGGCCGCGAGAACCGGGAGGGGATCATACGCGTGCGTCGAGCTGTGGAAGAAGCCGCGCGCTCGCACCCGCTCCCAGATTTCCCGGCTCGTCGTCAAGGCACTGATCGGAATCCCCCCGCCCAGCGTCTTGCCGAGCGTGATGATGTCCGGGCGCACGCCTTCCGGTTCAAAGGCGAACATGCTCCCCACTCGACCCAGCGCCGTCGCCTCCTCGTCGAGAACGAAAAGCATCCCTCGCTCTCGACACTTCTCCTGGACGCGCTTCAGGAAGCCGGGCGGACACTCGATGACGCCCGCCGCGTTGAAGATCGGCTCCATGACCAGCGCCGCGGGAGGCCCGACCACGGCCTTGTCAAACATCTCGAAGCTCATGTCGAGGCATTCACCGCTGCACCCGGACGGGAGCTTGCCGCACATGGCGCACCGGTAGGCGTAGGGGCCCCACAACGTATGCGATCCCGGCAGCATCGGGCCATAGCCGATGTGGTCAATGGCGCGGTTGAGGCTGCGCACCCCGGCGGTCCGTCCATGGTAGGTCGTGTGAAAGCAGGCGATATCGAATCCGCCGGTGAACTTCTTCGCGATACTGAGGGCGACCTCGTTGGCCTCGCTCCCGGTGCTGAGGAACAGGGACATCTTCAGGGGCTCGGGCAGCAACGACGCGAGCTGCTCCGCCAGGC
>JACQWA010000093.1 GCA_016209425.1 Candidatus Rokuibacteriota bacterium | reverse complement strand
CCGAACGTGCTGATACAGCCCCCCGTCAGTGCTCTTCATTGGGCGAGCCTAGAGCACGAGCTCGAGCCGCCGCGTGAGGCTGATCCCGAGCGGGGTGACGCGCGCCTGGTAGGGCAGCACCTCTACCCCCGCGTCCACGGCGCGGCGTAGCCAGCGGCCGTACTCGGGATCGACCTCATCCGCGGGCCGGAACGCCGCGCAGTCGCCGCGCTGGACGACGAAGACCAGCGCGGCGCTGTGGCCGGCGCGAACGAGCCGGATGAGCTCCCGCAAGTGCCTGGTCCCGCGTTCGGTGACGGCGTCGGGGAACGCCGCCGCGCTGCCCGCGCGAAACGTCACGTTCTTGACCTCCACCCAGCAGCGGCCCGCTTGCCCCTTCAGGCAGAGATCCAGCCGGCTCCGGGGGCTCACCCTGACCTCCCTGCGAATCCCGCTATAGCCCTGCAACTCCCCCAGCGTGCCGTCCTCGATGGCCTCCACCACCAGGCGGTTGGGCCAGAGCGTGTTGATGCCCACCCAGGTCCGGCCCACGCGGATCATCTCCCACGTGTAGGGGAGTCGGCGGCGGGGATCGGGATGGTGAGAGAGGTACACGGGGCTCCCGGCCGCCTTGCAGCCAAGCAGGCTGCCCGAGTTTGGGCAGTGAGCCGTGACCAGGCGGTCGTCGGCCAGCCTTACGTCGGCAAAAAACCGCTTGTAGCGCGCGAGCAGCGTGCCGGGAAGGAGCGGTGACGGGAACCGCATCGCGGCAATTCTAACAGAGGTGATATACTGCGGGCCGGTTCTCCCCGCCTATGACGGCTGAGATCCTTCTCCAGAGCATGCTGAGCGGCATCCTCATGGGCTTCGTCTACGCCCTCATCGCGGCCGGGCTCTCGCTGATCTTCGGCCTCATGGAGATCGTCAACTTCGCCCACGGCGAATTCCTCATGGTGGCCATGTTCAGCACCTTTTGGGCGTGGGCGCTCTGGGCGATGGATCCGGTCATCTCGCTTCCCGTCACAACCGCCGCCCTCTTCCTCCTGGGCGTCCTGACCTACAAAGGCATCGTCCGCTGGATCCTCCAGGGGCCGATGCTGGCCCAGATCTTCGCCACTTTCGGCCTGGCGGTCTTCGTCCGGAGCGGGGCTCAGTTCTTCTTCGGCGTGGATTTCAGACTGATCAGGGACCCGTGGATCCAGGGGCGCATCTCCCTCGGTGGCCTGTTCATCGGGCTCCCCCAGCTCGCGGCAAGCGTTGCGGCGCTGGCCGCCTTCGGCTTCCTCTACTGGTTCATCACTCGGACGGAGACCGGGCTCGCGCTCCAGGCCACGGCCCAGGACCGCCAGGCTGCCTCGTTGATGGGGATCGACACCGAGTGGATGTTCGCCCTGGGGTGGGGGATCGGCGCCGCCTGCGTCGGGGTGGCCGGGGCCTTGCTGGCGATCTTCTTTTATGTCTTCCCCGACGTCGGGGCGACGTTCGCCCTTCTCGCCTACGTCACGGTGGCTCTGGGGGGCTTCGGCAACGTGCCCGCCACGCTCCTGGCGGGCGTGATCGTGGGACTCGTCGAGGTGCTGGGGGGAATCCTGATCAATCCGGCGCTGAAGTACGCCCTCGTCTTCCTGCTCTACCTGGTCGTGGTGCTCCTCCGCCCCCAGGGCCTCTTCGGCAAGTTCTGATGGCCGTGCCGACGGGTAAATGGATCGCCAGCGGCCTGTTGCTCCTGATGCTCCTGGCGTTTCCGTTCGCGTTCCCTCTCCCGCATCCGCGCCATGTGATGATCATGATCTTCCTCTACGCCATGCTGGCCCAGGCTTGGAACATCCTAGCCGGCTATTGCGGCCAGATCTCCCTCGGCCACGCCATCTTCTTCGGCCTGGGAGCCTACACCTCGACCGTGCTCGTCAGGCAGGCGGCGATCTCGCCGTGGATCGGCATGGTGGCGGGCGCGGCCGTCGCGGTGATCGTCTCACAGGTGATCGGCTTCCCCGTGTTCCGCCTGAGAGGGCATTACTTCGCCATCGCGACGATCGCGCTGGGGGAGATCATCCAGACGCTTTTCATCAACTGGGACTGGGCGGGCGGGGCCCGCGGGCTCTTCGTGCCGATCAAGCGGCCGGACAGCGTTCTCCACCTCCAGTTCCACACGTCGAAGCAGAGCTATTACTTCATCGCCCTCGGGCTCCTCGCCCTGGCATTCCTCCTGACCTGGCGCCTGGAGCGCTCGCGTGCCGGCTACTACTTCCGGGCCATCCGGGAGGATCAGGAGGTGGCGGCCAGCCTGGGGATCAACGTGGCCCGTTACAAGCAGCTCGCCATGGGGATCTCGGCAGGGCTCACGGCCCTGGGCGGGACCTTCTACGCGCAGTACATCCTCTTCATCGACCCGGAGTCGGTCTTCCCGCTCTCGCTTTCGATCCTGATTTGCCTCGTTGCCGTCCTGGGAGGCGTGGGAACACTCTGGGGACCGCTCCTGGGCGCCGCCGTCCTGGTCCCGCTCTCCGAGGGGACGCGAATCCTCCTCGGCGGCGGCGGGAAGGCGCTGGACCTCCTGATCTACGGCGGGCTGATCGTGGTGATCTCAGTGGCCCAGCCCGGGGGGCTCATCGCCCTGCTGGGGCGGTGGTCGCGGCGGACTTCAGTGCCATGAGCCTTCTTTCCGTCGCCGGGGTTACCAAGCGCTTCGGCGGCGTTGTGGCCAATCACAACATCGCCTTCGAAGCGGCCCCGGGGGAGTTGGTGGGGATCATCGGCCCCAACGGCGCGGGCAAGTCCACGCTCTTCGATGTCATCACCGGCGTGTATCGACCTGACGCGGGCGAGGTTCGCCTGGAGGGGCAGTGTCTGACCGGGCTCAGGCCGGACCAGGTGAGCCGCCTGGGAGTGGCTCGCACCTTCCAGAAGCTCCGCCCGTTTCAGGGAATGACGGTGGTCGAGAACGTGACGGTCGGCGCGCTCCTGAACTGCCGCGACGTGAGGCGGGCCCGGATGGAAGCGCTCGAGCTCCTGGAGCGGGTGGGTCTGGCCGAGAAAGCCGACGCCCACGCGCGTACGCTCTCCACGGGGCAGCGCAAGCGCCTGGAGCTGGCGCGGGCGTTGGCAACGCGTCCCAGACTCCTCCTCCTTGACGAGGTGACCGGAGGCGTGGATCAGGGCTCCATCCCCGGCCTCATGCGGCTCATCCAGAACCTCCACAGGGACGGGATGACGCTGGTGGTGATCGAGCACAACATGCGGGTCATCATGGCCATGGCCCAGCGGATCGTGGCGCTCCACCTGGGCGAGGTGATCGCCGCCGGCCCCCCCGAGGCGGTGACGCGGGACCCGCGCGTCGTCGAGGCCTATCTGGGCCAGGCCTACGTATGATCGCTCTGAGGGAGTCAAGGGGAGGCGACGTGTTGACAGCCGAGGGGTTGGATGTGGCGTACGGGGACTTCCAGGTCCTCTGGGACGCCCGGATCCGATCTTTCCCTTTCTCCGAGAACGCGGGCAGCAGCTCGCGCATACGCTCTCGGGCGGGCAGCAGCAGATGGTCGCTATCGCGCGGGGCCTGATGGCGCGCCCCCGCCTCCGCCTGATCGATGAGCCGTTTCTCGGGCTGGCGCTCCGGTTGGCCCATCGGGGGTACGTGATGGAGAGCGGGCGAACGATCCTGGAGGGGCCGTCGGCAGAGTTGATTTTTCGGTGACGAGCCCGAATTATGTTCATAATTCGGGCTAGGGGAGGGCGATGACGACTAAGCTCCCGTTCTGGTGGGCGAACTGCCCACCCCCGGCGTGAACCAGCTCGGAGGCGGTGAGCCAGCCGAGGCACGGCGTCTCGGCAGAGGTATGCTCGCGGATCAGTTCCCACTCACGCCGCGCCATCTCCCCCTGGACGGTCCAGCGCGTCTCACTCTCCACGACGAGGAGCGCGCGGGACGGGTGCCCGTCCAACCGCTTCAGGGCCGTGACGACCGCATCGCGGGTCGCCTGATGGAGCCCGTTCACACTGGCGGCCATGAGCCGAATCTCAGCCCCAAGGGGGAGCTCCCCCCCGAGCCGGAGTGAGGTTCCCTCGATCCCGACGACGCTGCGGATCACCCAGTGGTCTTCCGGGACGGCAAGGCCCAGCGGAAACCGGCTCGGATCCTCGGAAGAGCCGGGCAGGGCCTCGGCATACACAAGGGCGGCGGGGCGGCCGTCCAGCTCGTGGAGGAGATTCCCTTCGGTCCGGGTCGCGGTGCACGTGAGGGTCAGCGGAGCCCATCCCAACCCCACCCCGACCCCGACGGGTTCCGGCCCCTCGACGCAGAGGACCGACAGTGGCCCCGGGTCCCGAACGGCGCCACAGTAGAGACTCTGAGGACCGGAGATGAGGCTGCCGACACTCTTCAGCTTCGGGCCCATGATTTCGCGCCAGCGCCTCGACAACGGACCCGCGCCCTCGGCCGCTCGGGAATCACCGAAGGCCAGCGCAATACCCCGAGGATAGCGCCGGCGATTGGGGCGCCCAGAGAGGATCAATCGGGCCACGCGGTCTGCCGCTGCAAGGGTGGTGAGCGCGGTGGATCCCGCACACGCCGATTGAATCGTCCACTCCTCCGACCCGAAGCAGACAACGGCCACGCCGTGGGGGACCATCCCCGCATCGCACAGGAGTCCAGCGGTCCCGCTGCCGGCGATGGGAATGGGCCCAAGCACTTCCCGGGCAATCTTCCCGGCCATGGGGAGTGGTTCTCCCGCTGTGACGATCAGGGCGGCCTGAGGGGCAACGCTCCCCAGTGCCTCCCGCGCCTGCCGCGCGGCCTGCCGCGTGGCTTCGACAAGGTCTCTCGCCCGGCTCAGGCCGCATCCGATTTCCATGACCGTCGCGCCCCTTCGTTGTCGAAAGCCCAGCCTGGCCGTCCCGGTCGGTGCTCGATCGGCCTCAACACAATCAGTTCCTGAGGGCCTTGTCCACGACGCCGCCGATCAAGCGATAATCGGCCGGCTTGTGAGCGTAATAGAGGATGCCGACGCGCCGGGCCGCGGCCTCCTGCTCGGGAGCGTAATCGCCGGAGGTCATGAGGACGGGCAGTTCCGGATCGATCTCCTTGAGCCGCCGAGCCAGCGTGTGACCGGACATATCCAGGAGTGAGACGTCGACGACCACCAGAAGGAGCCGGCGAGAGTAGGCAAGGAGCATCGCTTCCTCACCGCGGGTGGTGTGGTAGGTCCGAAAGCCGCGCCGGGCGAAGTAGCCGGCCAGATGGATGGCGGCCTCCGGATCGGCGTCGGCCACCAACACCCACCGATCCCCCCGGTCCTCGCTTAGCTTGATGCGTCCCATGGGCATCTCCAAGAAGGGCCAATTGCAGGGAGGATGCCAGTCTCCCACAGAAACGAATCTGGTTGAAAATATTGGGTTTTTACATTGAGGAGAGAAGAGATGCCGATTGAGGCATGCCGTGTTGGCACGGCTCACAGCCGCGATTGTCATGACTGGTGGCAGCGGAAAGGCCAAGCGCCACGAAACGAGCCTGCTTTCGGGGGGAGGCCTCGGAGGGGGGCGCGAGCCCCCCTTCGATTATTTAGAGGAGCCCGTACTCCTTGAGCCGGCGGTAGATCGTGCGCCGGGAGAGGCCGAGAGCTTGAGCGGCGCGCTCCTTGTCGTTCTTATGGACCTGAAGGGCCCTTAAAATGAGCTCCTTCTCGACTTCCGCCAGCGTGGGAATGGGGCGCGTGGGTGCCGCCTCCGGAGCACTCGCGCTGAGGCTGGGCAGGTCGGCCAGCGTCAGATGATCGCGAGCGCCGAGGGCGTAAGCGCGCTCGATGAGGTTTTCGAGTTCGCGGACGTTGCCGGGGAAGTCGTAGGCCATGAGCGCGGCGAGCGCCTCAGGGTCGATCCCTGTGACCTCCCGCCTGAAGCGTTGGTTGAACTGTCGGAGGAAGTGCGCGACCAGCGCGGGAATGTCGTCCTTGCGCTCGCGGAGGGGCGGGATTTGGACCCGCACCACATTGAG
Organism: Candidatus Rokuibacteriota bacterium; assembly: GCA_016209425.1. Lineage (GTDB taxonomy): Bacteria > Methylomirabilota > Methylomirabilia > Rokubacteriales > CSP1-6 > JACQWA01. Next base: position 11,318 of record JACQWA010000093.1, on the reverse strand, counting down.
GCGGTAGAAGAGATCCTGGCGGAGGCTGCCGTCCTTCATGGCCTCCTCGAGCTGTCGGTTGGTGGCGGCGATGATCCGCACGTCCACGGTGTACGACTTGGTGGCCCCGACGGGGCGCACCTCCTTTTCCTGGAGGACCCGTAGCAGCTTGACCTGGAGCGGGGGTGGGAGTTCCGCCACCTCGTCAAGAAAGATGGTGCCGCCGTTTGCCGACCGGAAGAGGCCGATGGCGTCCGCCACCGCCCCCGTGAACGCCCCGCGCACGTGGCCGAAGAGCTCAGACTCCAGAAGGTCGGTGGGAATCGCACTGCAGTTGACAGGGATGAACGGCCCTTTCGAGCGCGGTGAGAGACGATGAATGGCCGCCGCGACCAGTTCCTTCCCGGTTCCGCTCTCCCCCTCGATCATCACGGGGGAGTCGGAGACCGCCACTTTGGCGACAACCTCCTTGATCGTCTGGAGCTGACGGGAAACGCCCACGAGATCGTTGACCGCCAGCTGCTCGCCAAGGCGGCTCCGGAGGGTGTTCACCTCCTTGCGAAGGAAGCGCCGCTCGATCAGGCGGGCCAGGAGGTGCTTGAGCTCGTCCATGATGAGCGGTTTGGTCAAATAATCGTACGCCCCCTCCTTGAGCGCCTCCACCGCGGTGGTGACCGTCGGATATCCGGTCATGATCACCACCTCCATGGAAGAGTCGTACCGCTTCAACTCGCGGAGCAGCTCGATCCCGTCCATCTCCGGCATCCGGATGTCAATAAGCGCCGCATCGAGGAGTTGCCCCTTGAGCATCCCCAGCGCTTCAGGGCCGCTCGTGGCGAGGAACACCTCGTAGCCCCACTGAGCCAGAGCTGCCGACAGCAGGTCCCGGATCGACCGCTCATCGTCCACCACAAGGACCTTTGGGCGCTCCATCGAACACCTCCTCCTTTAAGATGTTCAGTCTAACACACGTAGGTGTCAAAGTGACAATTCTTGGAAATCGGACTCCATGCAGATACGAGCGGGACTTGCCATCATGGGAGCACTATGTTAGCGTAGGGGTTGCGTTTTTTTGACGAGACTTCAGCATGGAATCTGTCCCCACCCTCCTGGAACCAGGCAGGGCTTTTTTATCGAAGGTAGCCCTCTTCCTACCCAACCTTCTCGCCGCTCTGCTGAGGCATCGCCGCGGTGGTGGTCCTGATCCTGGGACTCTTCTTCGCCAACCACTAAAGGAGAGCTGAGACCGATGGCCGACACCGCCCTGCACCTCACGGAAGCGACCTTTGATGCAGAATTGAGCCGGCACCCGGAGCTGCTCCTCGTTGATTTCTGGGCCGAATGGTGCGCGCCCTGCCGCATGGTCGCGCCCGTGCTCGAGGAGCTGGCGAACGAGGCGGGCGGGACCCTGACGCTCGCCAAGGTCAACGTCGACGAGAACCCCGGCCTGGCGGCCCGCTACGGGATCCGCTCGATCCCCACCATCCTCTTCGTGAAGGGCGGCAAGGTCCTCGACCAGGTCATCGGGGCCGTCCCCAAGAGTCAGCTGAAGAAGAAGCTCCAGACGCTGGCTTGAACGACGGTTGACGCTCCGATGAAATCCACCCCCGGCCTTCCCATTCCTCCCCTCTCCCCGCCGCGGGAGGAGTTCAGGATCCTCGCTCAGCGGGGAAACTTGGTCCCCGTCTACGCCGAACTCCCGGCGGACCTGGACACGCCCCTGTCGGCCTTCCTGAGGCTCCGACCCGGGCCCTACGCGTTCCTCCTCGAATCGGTGGAAGGGGGAGAGAAATGGGCGCGTTACTCCTTCCTGGGGGCGGAACCCCTCATGGTGTTCACGGCGAAAGGAAATCGAGCGACACTCCGGGGGCCCAGCGGGCAAGCCGAGCGCCTCCCCCCCGGTAACCCCCTGCGGACCCTCCGCGATCTTCTGGCCCGCTTCCACCCCGTGGCTGTGCCTGGCCTCCCACGGTTTCAGGGGGGGGCCGTCGGGTATATGGCCTACGATCTGGTTCGCCACGTCGAGCGCCTGCCGAAGATCGCGCGGGACGATCTGGGGCTGCCGGACGCGGTCTTTCTCCTGACCGACAACCTCCTGGTCTTCGACAATCTCCGCCACCGCCTCCTGGTGATCTCGAACGCCCACATCGAAAAGACCGACCCGGCCTCGCTGGATCGCGCCTACGACGCCGCCGCGGTCAAGATCGGCATGCTCCTGGCCAAGCTCAGCCGACCGACCCGAACCCCGCCGCCGCTGGCTCTCCCGGCGGTGGACCCGCTGCTGGCGCTGGGCGAGGAGGGATTTCAATCGACGCTGGATCAGGCGGCCTTCGTCGAGCGGGTGAGCCAGGCCAAAGAGTACATCGCCAGCGGCGACGCGTACCAGATCGTGCTCTCGCGCCGGCTCGACACCCGGCTCTCGGCGGACCCCTTCAGGATCTATCGCGCCCTCCGCACGATCAACCCCTCCCCGTATCTCTTCTTCCTCCGGCTCGGGAAGACGAGCATCGTCGGGTCCTCGCCCGAGGTACTGGTGCGGGTAGAGGAGGGACGGGTCGAGGAGCGCCCCATCGCCGGCACCCGGCCGCGCGGCCTCAACGAAGCCGAAGACGCGCGGATCGAGGCCGAGCTGCGCCAGGACCCGAAGGAGCGGGCCGAGCACGTGATGCTGGTGGATCTGGGACGCAACGACGTCGGCCGCGTCTCCAGCCTGGGCTCGGTCGAGGTCACCGAGTTCATGTGGGTGGAGCGGTACTCCCACGTCATGCACCTGGTGAGCCACGTCCGGGGCACGCTGGCCCCGGGTCGCGACGCCTGGGACGTGCTGGAGGCGTGCTTCCCCGCGGGAACGGTCACCGGGGCCCCGAAGATCCGGGCGATGGAGATCATCGAAGAGCTGGAGCCGAGCCGTCGGGGTCCCTACGCCGGCGCGGTGGGGTACGTTTCCTATTCCGGCAACCTGGACTCCTGCATCACGATCCGCACCATCGTCTGTCACGGCGATCGCGCTTCCGTCCAGGTGGGCGCGGGAATCGTGGCCGACTCGGATCCCAAATCGGAGTGGCTGGAGACCGTGTCGAAGGCGCGCGGGCTGATCCTGGCCCTCCGGTTCGCATCTTTGTCATCTGACCTCGGAGCGCCTACGCGCCCGAGGGTCGGCCATCATAAAGCGTGATCCTCGTCATCGATAACTACGACAGCTTCACGTACAACCTCGTCCAATACCTCGGCGAGCTGGAGGCCGAGATGCGGGTGGTCCGCAACGATGCGCTGACCCTCGATGAGATCGCGGAGCTCGCACCCGACAGGATCGTGATCTCTCCGGGCCCGGGCACCCCCGACGCCGCCGGGATCTCGCTCGCGCTGATCAAACGGTTTCACCGGACGATCCCCATCCTGGGGGTCTGCCTCGGCCACCAGGCCATCGGCCAGGCGTTCGGCGGCCGGGTGAGCCGGGCCAAACGGCAGATGCACGGCAAGACCTCCGAGATCCTCCACGACGGGCGCGGCGTCTTTCGGGGCCTGCCGCCCAGATTCCGCGCGACCCGCTACCACTCGCTGGTGGTGCTCGAGGACGACTTTCCCGCCGAGTTGGAGATCTCGGCGCACGCCGAGGACGGCGAGATCATGGGGCTCCGCCACCGCCGGTTCCCGGTGGAGGGCGTACAGTTTCACCCCGAGTCGGTGCTCAGCGACCAGGGAAAGGCGCTCCTCGGAAATTTCCTCTGGCTGCCGGCGCCCGCCCCGGCATGAGGCTCGAACGGCTCGGTGAGCGGGGCCTCATTCGACGGATCCGTCACACGCTCGGATCCGATGGTCCGGGCGTGCGCGTCGGGATCGGCGATGACGCCGCGGTGCTCGAGCCGACTCCCGGCGCCTGGCTCCTGGCCACCACGGACCTAGTCATCGAGGATGTGCACTTCCGCCGCCGGTCGGCAGGGCCCGCGGATATCGGCTGGAAGGCGATGGCGGTGAACCTCTCAGACATCGCCGCCATGGGAGGCACGCCACGCTTCGCGCTGGTCGCGCTGGCCTGCCCGGAGGACACTGAGGTCGAGGACGTCGATCTCTTCTACGAAGGGCTCACCGCGGCGGCGGCCCCCCACGGGGTCAGGGTCGTCGGGGGAGACACGGGAGCCTCCCCCGGCGGCTGGATCGCCAACGTGACCCTCCTCGGGGAGATGCTCGGGCAGCCACGTCTTCGCTCTGACGCCCGGCCGGGCGATCTGATCGCCGTTTCGGGGACTCTCGGCCGCGCCGCTGCCGGTCTCTCGGTGCTCGAGGCCGCGCGACGACCTGACCTTCCCGACGACGTGCTCGATGAGGTGGCGCGGGCCCACCTCCGCCCGATCGCACGCGTGTCGGAAGGAAAGTGGCTGGGGAGCGCCGAGGGAGTTCACGCACTGATCGATCTCTCGGATGGCCTGGCCACCGACCTCGGCCACATCGCCGCCGAAAGCGGCGTGACCGCCCGGGTCGACCTCCCCCGCCTTCCCATCTCAGTCTCGGCGAGGGCGGTGGCTCAGGCGCTGGGCCTTGATCCCCTTGAACTGGCCACGACGGGCGGCGAGGATTACGAGCTGCTCTTCACCGCCGACCCGTCGGCGATCGATGCCCTCACCGCCGGCCTCAGATCCGCCACGGGCGCCGCCGTCACGCTCATCGGGGAAATCTCGCCGGGGACGCCCGGCGTCCTGTTCCTCGACGCCGCCGGCCGAGCGGTGGACGTCGGTCAGGGGTACGAGCACTTTCATGGCTAGGTCGCTCATCCTGGGACTGCTGGGGCTCGCCGTTCTGCTCGCCTTCTCCGCCCTGCTCAACGGCGCCGAGGCCGCCTACTTCTCGCTGGGGCGCCTCCGCCTCCGGCGCTTCGCGGACACGCAGGAGGTGTCCGACGCGCTGGCCCCGTTGCTGACCCGCCCCCACGAGCTGCTGGTGACGCTGCTGGTGGGCATCACCCTGATCGACATCGGCGCCTCGGCCCTGGCCGTCTTCGTGGCGGAGCAGCTCTTCGGCCGATGGGGGCTTGCCATCGCCATCGGCGCCATGTTGTTCATCACGACAGTCTTCACCGAGATCCTCCCGATGACCGTGGCCCTGGAGAATCCCCGGCGTTTTGTCGCGTGGGTCAGCCGCCCCGTGGCGTGGCTCTCCGTCCTGCTCGCGCCGGTGCGGAGCCTCCTCGGCGCTCTCGCGACGCTCACGCTTCGGACCCTGGGAGGGGAACGGAGGGAACCGCTGCTGACCACTGAGGAGCTCCGCACCCTGGTGGACGTGGGCGCACGGGAAGGGGTCGTGGAACGAGACGAGCGCGAGATGATCCACAAGGCGCTCGAGCTGGAGGACATCCTGGTCCGGGAAGTCATGGTCCCCCGCCCCGACATGTTCTCCCTGGAACTCGAGACGCGCCCCCCGCAGATCCTCGCTTCGCTCCGGGAGAACCTCCATTCGCGAGTCCCGGTGTACGCGGGACATATCGACCAAGTCGTCGGGATCCTCTACACGAAGGAGCTGCTCCCGTTCGTGCGCGGGCTTCCGCCGGACTTCGACCTGCGCGCCCACCTCCATCCGCCGTACTTCGTCCCCGAGTCCAAGCGCGTGCATGCGCTCCTCAAGGAGTTCCAGGCCAAGAAGCTTCACATGGCGATTGTGGTGGACGAGTACGGAAGCACGTCGGGCCTCGTCACCCTCGAGGACATCCTCGAGGAGCTCGTGGGCGAGATCGCCGACGAGTTCGACGTGGAGGAACGGCTGATCCAGTCGGTGGATGCCGGTACCTTCCGAGTCTCGGGGAAGCTGCCGATTGACGAGCTGAACGCGGCCACCGGGCTCGCGCTGTCCAGCGAAGCCTACGACACTGTCGGCGGATGGGTGCTCGATCTCTTCGGACGGATCCCCCACCGCGGCGAGCGCATCGAGACCCCCGAGGCAACGGTGACGGTGGAAAAGGTTGAACGCACGCGGGTCGTTGAAGTCCTCGTGACCCGTCGGATAGCGGCGCCCGGCGAGGAGGCTCCCGCTTGATCTCCGTCTGGGTGATCCTGGCGGCCCTCCTCGCAACCGCCTTCTTCTCGGCGGCCGAGATGGCCTTCCTGGGTGCCAACCGGCTCAGGCTCCGCCACTTGGCCGAAGGGGGCCACCGGGTGGCGGGGCGCTACCTCGCGGCGTTCTCGAGTCCGCAACGCGTCCTCTCGGCGGCCAAGATGGGGGTGCCCGCTGCCCACATCATCGCCTCCTCCGTGGCCACCTGGCAACTCCTCCCCCACGCGGGAGCCGCGGCGGCCCTGATCGTGACGCTCGTCCTCACCCCTCTCATGCTGGTCCTCGGCGAGGTCATCCCCAAGGCTATCGCCCAGCAGTGGGCGACGGGGCTGATCCTCCGGCTCTTCCGGCCACTGACCTGGACGGCCTGGCTCCTGGCCCCGCTGACGTGGACGGCGAGCAAGATCGTGGAGGGGGTGCTCGCGCTTGTGGGCCGGCCGCGTGACCACGTCGGGCATTTCGTCTCCCGGGAAGAACTCAAGCTCGTCCTCCAGATGGAACCCGAGGAGGCTGACGTCACGACCCAGGAGGCGGAGATGATCGACAAGATCTTCTCGCTGGGGGAGACGACCGTGCGGGAGGTGATGGTCCCGCTGGTCGAAGTCGCGGCCCTTCTGGAGACCGCCACCGCCGACGACGCGATCGCCCTGATCCGCGAGCGGGGGCACTCGCGCGTGCCGCTCTTCAGCGACCGCGTCGACAACATGGTCGGCGTCGTCACCGCCATGGACCTCCTCCGACGGGGAGCCGAGGTCGAGACCCTCAAGGCCATCATGCGCCCGCCGTACTTCGTGCCGGAAACCAAGCGGATCGACGACCTGCTCCGGGAGATGCAGAAGGCGCGGATCCAGTTGGCGGTGGTCGTCGACGAGTACGGGGGCAGCATGGGAATCGTCACCGTCGAGGACATCCTCGAGCAGATCGTTGGCGAAATCCAGGGCGAGCGCGAGCCGACCCCGGCCACCATGGTGCGGCTCCCAGACGGAAGCTATCGGGTCGCCGGCCGGGTCGGGATCGAAGAGATCAACGAGGCCCTCGAGTGGGAGCTCCCCTCCGGCGATTACGAGACCGTAGCCGGGATGATCCTGGCCACGCTGCACAGGATCCCCCGCACGGGAGAGGAGTTCAAGGTGGGTCGGTATCACGTGACGGTCCTGGAGGCGGACGAGCGGCGGGTCGTTGCCGTGAAGATCGCCCCGGGGCGACCGACCGAAACGGCGCAAAACCAGAGGAGGGAGGCACGCTGATGGGCAACAGAATCGAGTACAAGCGCAACGGGCAGCCAGTGGGGGCGCACCTGGCAACACCCCCGGGCCCCGGGCCGTTTCCCGCGGTCATCGTCATTCAGGAATGGTGGGGGCTCGACGACCATATCAAGGACGTGGCCGAGCGGTACGCCCGCGAGGGGTACGTCAGTCTCGCCCCGGACCTCTACCACGGCAACGTCACGAAGGATCCCAACGAGGCCGGCAAGCTCATGGGGGCGCTCAAGCGGGAGGAAGCCGTCAAGGACCTCCTGGGCGCGGTCGCGCACCTGAAGGCGATGAAGGAAGTCCGCGCCGATCGCATCGGCGTCACGGGGTTCTGCATGGGCGGTTCGTATGCGCTGCTGCTCCCATGCCGGACCAAGGACATCCGCGCCGCCGCCCCGTATTACGGGGAGATCCCCGACGAGGCGACCCTCAGGAATCTGGCGGCCCCGATCCTGTACATTTACGGCGACGCCGATTTCTGGATTACCAAGGACGAGGTCGGGCGGCTCGAGGCGACGCTCAAGAAGCTCAACAAGCCGGGCGACGTCACGATCTATCCGGGTGCCCCGCATGCCTTCTTTAACGACACCCGAAAGGACGTCTACCGCCAGACCGAGGCCCAGGACGCATGGCGGCGCACCCTCGACCTGTTCGCCAAACACCTCAAGGGCTAGGGGTGGCGCGCGATATCCCGCTCGCTAACGGCAGCCTGCTGGTCGGCTTCGACCGGACCTACCAGATCCGCGACCTCTTCTATCCGACCATCGGCGGGGAGAACCACGCGGTCAACTTTCCCTTCCGCTTTGGCGTCTGGGTGGACGGCCAGTTCGCCTGGGTCGGAGAGGGGTGGGAGCTGGCGCTGGACTATCAGGACGATACCCTGGTGACCCGGGTCACCGCGCGTCACAGCGCCTTGGGCTTGGCGCTCGAGTGCCATGACGCGGTGGACTTTCACGAGAACATCTACATCCGACGCGTCGCGATCGTCAACCAGCGCGAGACGCGTCGTGAGGTCCGTCTCTTCTTCCACCACGACTTTCGTATCGGAGGCAGCGACATCGGTGACACGGCGCTCTACGATCCGCGCCTTCGCTGCGTCATCCACTACAAGCGGCAGCGCTACTTTCTTTCCAACCTATCGCTCCGTGGTCTGGCCGGGGTCGAGCAGTTCGCGACCGGCGTGAAGGGGTACGACGGGCTCGAGGGAACCTGGAAGGACGCCGAGGACGGAATACTCAGCAGCAATCCTATCGCTCAGGGATCCGTCGACTCCGCCATCGGAACCTCCCTCTCGCTGGAGCCCCACGGCCGGGGCGAGTGCTACTACTGGATCGCGGCGGGGCAGAGCCACCGCGAGGTCCGGATTCTGAACCAGATCGTCCTGGAGAAGACCCCCGAGCTCCTGCTTTCCCGAACGGCTGCCTACTGGAGTCTCTGGACCCGGTGCGCGGGCGACAACGCCCGCTCCGATTTGCCCGAGGCCTGCCACCGGCTCTACCGGCGCAGCCTCCTGACCCTTCGGACTCACATCGATAATAACGGCGCCGTCGTGGCCGCCATCGACTCGGAGACGCTCCAGTCGGGGCGGGACACCTACAGCTACCTGTGGCCCCGGGACGGCGCCCGCGTAGCCTACGCCCTGGACCGGGCCGGATACATCGAGCTCACGAAGCGTTTCTTCTTCTTCTGCCGGGAGATCGTCCGCGAGGAGGGGTATTTCCTCCACAAGTACAACCCTGACGGCTCGCTCGCTTCCTCATGGCATCCATGGGTCAAGGACGGACAACCCCAGATCCCGATCCAGGAGGACGAAACTGCCCTCGTGATCTGGACGCTCTGGCACCACTACGCCAGCTTCCGCAACACGGAGTTCATCAAGATCCTCTACCGCCCGCTGATCACCCGGGCGGCCGAGTTCATGGTGATGTACCGCGACCGAGAGACCGGGCTGCCATTGCCGTCCTACGACCTCTGGGAAGAGCGACAGGGGATACTGACCTTCACCACCGGGGCCGTCCATGGCGGGCTCAGGGCGGCCGCCGCGTTCGCGCGTGCCTTCGGCGAGACGGCACGCGCCGAGCACTACGAGGGAGCCGCGGCGGAGATCAAGAACGGCATGGACCGCTACCTCTGGCAAGAGAAGAACGACCGCTTTGCCCGAATGGTCTCTCTCGAGGCGGAGAGCTTCGACGTGGACCTGACCGTGGACGCGAGCCTCTATGGCTGCTGCGCCTTCGGGACCTACGATCCGGGGGACCCGAAGGTCGTCAGGACCATGGAGGCGGTGGCGCAGGAGCTCCAGATCACGACGCCAGTGGGGGGCGTGGCGCGCTACCAGGGAGATCGCTACCACGCCGTGGAGCCCACCAGTTCGGCCGTGCCCGGCAACCCCTGGTTCATCTGCACGCTCTGGCTGGCCCAGTACCACATCGCCCGAGCTGCCAACGTTGAGGAGCTCCGGCCGGCTCTGGAACTCTTACAATGGGTCGCCGCGCACGCCCTGCCCTCGGGCGTGCTTGCCGAGCAGATCCACCCCCGGGCGGGAACCCCGCTCTCCGTCTCGCCCTTGGCGTGGAGCCACGCGGAATACGTGATCGCCTACCTGGATTACGTGGAAAAGTTCCAACGCTTCACATCCTGCCCTGCGTGCGGCCGCGCCCACGACCGCCCGGAAACCGCCCGGCAGGGCTCAGCAGCCGGCTGCCTCCCCGATCCCTTCGCCGGTCCCTAACAGGTGTATCCGATGCTCGACGTTGACGCCTTGGATCGGACTTTATGACAATTTGGGACACGATGAGTGAGCACGGGTTTCTGGCCGCAAGGCTAGCCCTGGTGGGATTCGAAGTTGCGGTATTGGGACTGGTATTGGGCTACTTCACCTATCGGATTTCGCGCATTCTCGAACGCGTCGAGGGAGTCGGCGCGGCCACGTTCCTTGAAGTGCGAAAAGTCCTCAGTCAACCCCACTAACTACTCTCACCATCTCCATTGGCAAAACCTTCCGGAAATCCTAAGCCCCGGCCAGCTTGAAGGTCGCTTCGAGGGGAAGCGTGACCCTGTCGAGACCTTCACCGGCTCGCTTGAGGAAGTTCAGGATCGTAAAACCCACGACGTCACCCGAGACACGGTCGCGATGAATGATGATGTCGTCCCCGACTTCCTCGGATTCAACGTCCGGATAGGGGTCGCCTTTCGAAAGGTAGAGCACGTCGGCCTCGCGGTCAAAGGCGTATTGGATGTTTGCCTTCATACGGTTGCCCTCCAACTAGGCGGCGTGTGAGATAGACAGTCAGAATGAACTGCCGCCCGTCGACTCTTACGACAACGACCAGGTGCTCGCCCCCGAGAATGTCGGGATAGAACCGCGAGAGGAGAAGGACCTGGGGGTCATAGTTGCTCCTACGAACCTCCTCCGGGAGCACAAGCTCTTCACGAACGCGCTCCAGAAACGGGACCACTGCCGGATGGCGCTTGAGGATGTGAGCACGGCGTTCATCCGCGAGTTCCACCGGTTGTCCCAGGACCGATGGATATTCCTCAATGGCCATGCCAGGTCATTATACATCGGAGCCCTCTGGCGAACCGCGATCAGGAACACTCTGCAGGGGGCTTCCCTGCGCCGGAATCTGCCTGGACTCCGCGCTGGGGTGGCGGCAAGCGGGCGGCCTGCTATCCGGACGCGAGGCCGGCTGAGGTTTCCGGCCGAGGTGGTCCTCCGCCTGCTGCTGCTCAAGCACATCCGCGAGTGGAGCTTCGCCGTCCTGGAGCGCGAAGTGCGCATACTCTGGGGCTGACGCCTCCCCAAGGCCTCGTAGACCGTTGTGACGAGTCCTTGTCGTCGAGCAGGCGGTCGGCCGCGCGCATCCAGTCGTCCCAGAACTCGTCGACGGCTTCGTGGAGGAGTGGAGTAGGGCACTGGCGCGGTGGCGTCCAGGGCGTGCGAGGCCCGCCTGTTTCTCCCTGTTTCGGGTGAGTGTCCCCCTCGAGCGGCCCATCGCTCCGTCTCCAGCGCCCCCTCATCAAACCGGACGGGACCATTTCGGT
>JACQWA010000082.1 GCA_016209425.1 Candidatus Rokuibacteriota bacterium | reverse complement strand
GCAGACACCGCGCCCGGGCCGCCCAGGTTGTGGGCGAGCCCCATCCGGGCGCCCTTGACCTGCATCTTCCCGGCACGCCCCAGGAGCTGGTCGTGAATATTGCCGATCATCCGCACGCCCGAGGCCCCGATCGGGTGACCGCAGGACTTGAGCCCGCCCGACGTGTTGACGGGAAGATCGCCCCCGAGCTTCGTGACCCCGCCCGTGGCGAACTTCCAGCCCTCGCCCGGCTTGGCGAAGCCCAGATCCTCATAGTTCACGATTTCGGTGATCGTGAAGCAATCGTGGCACTCGGCGACGTGGATCTGCTTGGGCGGATCCGTCACTCCGGCCATCTTATAGGCCGCCTGGGCCGCCTCGCGGGTCGAACGGAAAGAGGTGAAACCCCAGGACGGGTCGAACTGGGTGTTCCAGTAGCCGGCCGTCACCGCATAGGCGATGCCGCGAATGATCGTATAGGTGTCGGTGAACGTGGGGGCCAGCTCAGCCCGGGTGAGGACCACCGCGGCAGCACCGTCAGTGGTCGGGCAGCAGTCGAAGAGCCCGAGCGGCTCCGCCACCTTTGGCGCCTTCGCGTACTGCTCGGGGGTGATTTCCCTCTGGAAGTGGGCCTTGGGATTGAGCGAGCCGTGGTAGTGGTTCTTCATCGCCACGGCGCCCAGGGCCTTCTCGGTCGCCCCGTACTCCTTCAAGTAGCGGGTGGCGAGAAGCGCGAACATCCCCGGGGCCGTCCGCCCCTTGGAGAGCACCGGGTGCCCCCGGTTCACCGCCTGAGCGACGAGGCTCCCGCGCGAGGGGACCTCGCGCATTTTCTCCGCCCCGACGGCCAGGACCAGGTCGTACTCGCCGGAGGCCACGGCCAGCGCGGCGTTCCTCACCGCCTCGATCCCCGTGGCGCAATAGGCCGCGACGCGGGTAACGGGAATCGGGAACAGGTTCAGGGGATCGGAGACGAACGTGCCGGAGTTCCCCTCGAAGCCGTAGAGCATCGGCTCGTAACAGCCGAGCCACGCGGCTTGAAGCTGTTTGCGCTCCACCTTCGCATCCTCGAGAGCAAGGTTCACCGCCTCGAACACCATGTCCGTCAGGCTCTGGTGGAAGTTCTCGCCGAACTTGATGATCCCCGTCCCGATAATCGCGACCTTGCCGCCCAGTCCCATCGTGCCCTCCTTGAGGTCCGTTGGCCCCCCTACACTACCGCCGGGACGATCCCCCGCGCAAGCCCATGATACATCAGCCGGTCAGCGATCCGTCCCAGGGATCGGCGGGTCACACCCGTCCCTCCCGGCCGTGGCGACCGGCCCGCGCAATCCAGAAGAATGCGGCCGCGACGGCGCAAAAGCCCATCGCAGTCAGGAAGGCCAGCCGATAGCTCCCCGTAAGGTCGTGGACCACCCCCCCGAACCACGGACCGATGGCGGCGCCCAGACCGTTGGCGAGGTTCATGATGCCATAGATGGCGCCGAACCGCCGCCCTGCAAACAGTTCGGCGGCCATGGCGGTGATGATCGGACCGCGCGCGCCAAACCCGAGGCCGAAGAAGAGCGCGTACGCGTAGAGCCACGCCGCATGAGGCCAGACCTCGAGCGCCAGCAGCGCGCCGGTGCCGGTCGCGGTGCAGCCAAAGGAAAGCGTGGCGGCCAACTCCCGGCCCTTCCGATCGGACACGGCCCCGAACACGATCCGGCCGACAACGGAGATGAACCCCATGAGGCCGAAGATCCCCGCCACGAACATCGGCGGGAAGCCCTCGTCAACCGCGAAGGCGACCTGATGAGTAAAGACCGGGAAGACCGCCAGCGGCGTGAAGAAATAGGCGAAGAACAGCCCCCAGAACGCGCGGGTCGAGAGCGCCGCGCGGATCCCGACTCCGCCTGCCGGGGGGGCCGCCGGGACCTCAGGCCGACCGGAACGTTCAGGGGGTGCGGCCTCGGCGACCCCAAACCAGAGGAGCGGGCCCAAGCCAAGAAGGGCTCCGGACCCGAGGATCACGTAGGCCTGCCGCCATCCCGCCTGGGCGATGAGCCACTGGGCGAGGGGGCCCACCACCAGCACCCCCACCCCCATGCCCGAGAAGGCCAGTCCCATGACCCCGCCGCGCCGGCGCGAGAACCACCGAGCGAGGAGCGCGCCGCTCGGTACCCAGCCCACCGCTGCAACCCCCGTGGCAGCCAGGACGCCCGTAATCAGGTAGAGGTGCCAGAGGGCGTGAATCTGGCTCGCCAATATGGAAGCGCCTGACAGGAGGAGGGCGCCGGTCAAAATGACCCGGCGCGGCCCGATGCGGTCCACCAGCATCCCGATCACGGGCGACAGCACGCCCTGGATCACGGTGGAGAGCGAGAAGGCCCCGGCGGTGAGCCCCCGGGGCCAGCGGAACTCCTCGATGAGGGGGAGGAAGAAGATGGTGAACGAGAAAAAGAGGCCATAGGCCACGGCCTGGGTGAGCCACACGACCGCCAGGACGATCCACGGAGCTGCCCGGCCGCGACGCGCGTGGACACCGGTCCCGCGCAACCTCACGGCGAGACTGAAAATATCGTGGCGGCTACCTTGGTGATTCCCTGCGAGGTCACCGTGATCGTCAGCATGCGGGGACCGGGCGGCGCACCTGGGTCAATATACAGCCGAAGAAAATGGGTGGTAGGATCCTGGACGGAGACATCCAGCACCCTGACACCGATTCCGCTGATGTGGATGGTGCCCCCGGCCAGGTCCATGCCACGGAGCACGGCGTCCACCACCGCCCCGGGGGCGCCGGACGAGGGGGACAGGCTCGTAATGACGGGATTGAACGGTGGCCGTTGGCGCTCCTGAGCGGCCGCACCGGTGCCCCCAAGAAGCGCCAACACCACCACGACGAGGAGCTGGCCAAGCACCCAGACACTTTACCAGACTCAGCGATCGAGATCGAAGCAGAACGCGGCCCGGGACCGTCAGACACGCCACGAGCGCCGAGGGTGGCCCCGACGCCCGTGGGTGCCGCGCCTTTGCCGCGGCTGTGCCGTCTCCCCGGATTTCTTTCGTCCGGCGGCAGGCTAGGGCAAACCGGGGACCGGCGGGATCCCCGCGGGGATCTTAGCCACAGTATGGGTTGTCACCTCCGCAGCCCACTGGGCATCGACGGGCTGAGCGAGGCCGAACAACCTCAAATCGAGCGCGAGATTGGTC